>DAINAR010000012.1:0-66274 GCA_036733345.1 Deltaproteobacteria bacterium
CTATCATCGTGATGTGGTAGATGTCTGCCTGAGACTGTTCAGGGAGAAAGGGTTTTCATTTGGACCGAATGAGAAATGACAGGTGAATCATTCCATTTGAGCTTCAAATATGTTTATCCTGATTTATCTCTAAACAGACTTCTTCTTACATTAAATGCCTGAGTATTTTTTACTGCTTACACAGCATAGGGATTCCGGGTGGAAGGCTCCTGAGACAGCAAAAAGGCCGATGAATAATCCCTTTAAGACAATACTTCGAGTATAACCTGTGTTAATTGTCATGACGGCCCAGGTACTCATTAATTCCCTGCCTTAACGTTTCAATCATTTGGCGGAATTTATTTTCCTCAGGCTGAAGGAGCGTAACACGAAATCCCTGAAGAGCTGTATTGAATGAGGAAAGAGGAACCACACAAATTCCCTTTGCCGCCAGGAGGAAATACACCAGGCGTTTATCCGGAGAGACTCCGGGCATGGAGACAAATGATTCTATCAACTTGCTGACATCACGATTATGGACAGGAAGGGATTGATTTTGATTTAGGACACCTTCTTCAAACACGACACTCATATAGAATGACCCATTGGCTGGATTAGCGATGACCCCCTTAACTCCCTGGAGCAGATTGCTGGCGATGCTGGAGAAACGTTCATAGCGCAGACGTCTTTCATTCAGGTGTCCCGGATATTCGGGATGGCTGATAATCCGGGGTATTGCCCTCTGGGGCAGTGTAGTTGAGCAGACTTCCAGCATCTTTGCGTTAAGGATGCTTTTAACATAGGATGCAAAGTGTGAGTCCTTGTCAAGGTTGTAGGTCTCGATCCAACCGCAGCGGGAACCGGGCCAGGGAAACTCCTTTGATATTCCTTTCATGGATATTGCCGGGACGTCACCTATAACATCCGATAGAGATTTAGTTCTGCGTCGATTGTAGACAAGGTTCTCATAGATTTCATCTGCAATGATGAAAAGGCCATACTCACGGGCGATAGAAACAATTTCTCTCAGAGATTCTTCAGAATAAACCATTCCTGTAGGATTGTCAGGGTTGATTATCAGGACTCCTGCAACGGCGGGATTATATTTTACTTTTTTACGGAGTTCCTCCAAATCAGGTTCCCAGTTGTTGTGAGGGTCAAGGGTATAGGTGATCGGAGAGAGACCGGCATGTGTTGCTTCGGATGATGAATGGGTTGTGTAGGTTGGTGAGGGTGTAATGACCCGCGCGGTGGAATGAAGCAGTCCGTATACCTTGGTGATTGCATCGCCGAGGCCATTAAAGAATATAATGTCTTCACTCCGAAGCCGGATTCCTCCATTACAGTTATTGCGTTCTGAAAGAAATATTCTTGTTTCCTCTATACCCTGTGTAGGACAGTAACCGTATGTGCTATCCTCCAGCGCCAGCTCTGAGACAATACTCTTCAGCCACTCAGGGACCCGTTCACCTTTGGCAACAGGGTCTCCAATGTTTTCCATGTCTACCTCAAGCCCGAGTTTCTGGAGCTTTTCCACAATGCCGATGATATTGCGGATTTCATAGGTTAGTTCGTCTGCTCCCATCTGCACAATATTAGTTCGCATCCCTCCACTTCTCCTTTTTTTGTTAAATGAAAGTCCATGTAGTTTGTTTTTTACGAGACCATCAAATTCATTATGATAAAAAAACAAAAAAGGCTGCGAGGTCTTCGCAGCCCTAAAAATAGAAAGGGCTACTGGAACAACCTGCAGCCCTGTATTATACTAATCTTTATAAAATCAGATATTGGTATTCCTTATCAGGACCGCAGGCCGCCCGGCTGCTAATGCCGCAGCGGCGATAATAGCTTTATATGCTTTTTTAATGGCTCTGATAGAAGAAAAATCCATATCCTTTACCTCATTTAGATAGTTAAAGTTTTTCGCATTTTTTTTATAGTATGTCAAGGTGAATTTTGCGTCATATTGAGGGTTCGATTATCAACTAAAAAGCATTGTTTGCAAATTGGTTTTTTTTTGATATTAAATAACAATATCTACAAGGAGATTATACTGTATACGGCATAAGTTTACTCTTTATGAAACCATCAAACTAAGCCTTTTCCATAGTGCCTGGATTTTCAAAAACTAATTCCAGTATGCCGAAAGGCTGAAACCTGCCTGTTATCGCAAGCTCAGGAGGAGAAAGAATGAAAGTTATTGATATTGACGATGTTCCATCTGAAGAAATAAAAGGTTTTAAGGGAGTCAGGAAGCAAATAGTAATTGGCCCCTCAGAAGGATCAAATGAGATTGTATTGCGATGCTTCAGTATTGACCCTGGATCCAGCAGCCCATATCATACTCATGATTTTCCTCACCTTATCAAGGTGGAGTCGGGTGAAGGTTTTTTAAAAGATGCTGACGGCAAAAATGTGAACCTGAGAGCTGGCCAGTATGTCTACATTGACGATAACGAAAAACACAGCATCACTAATACCTGTTCGGAAACGCTTCGTTTTATCTGCATTGTACCGATCAGGGGAGAAAATCCTTCCTGATTCATGCCTTGAGACCTTTGAAATTTGTCATTTCCCTGTCTAACGCGCCACAGGAAGGGAGGAGTATTAGGTTTCCCTATGCCTGAACTTTTTATTCTTAAGTCGCAGCTTTGAAAATTCTTTTACAACGTTGTGGGACTTACAAATTTTATCAGGGGGCATAAAGGTGAGAAGAAAAGAAAAAGAGATCAAGGATGTCAAAGCCATTGAATCGATTATCCGTTCATCTAATGTCTGCCATTTAGCCCTGTCAGACGGAGATCAACCATATATTGTGCCTTTGTGTTTTGGCTACAGGTTAGATGTATTATATTTCCACAGTGCTCTTGAAGGAAAGAAAATAGAAATAATCAAGAAGAACCCGAATGTCTGCTTTGAGTTTGAGAAAGATATCGATATTATAAAAGGCGAAAAACCTTGCGGATGGGGGATGAAATATATAAGCGTCATAGGATCCGGAAAGGCCTCTATCATTGATGATGCTGAAGATAAAATAAATGCTGTCAAGATTATTATGAGGCAGTATTCTGATCAGGATTTTGATTTCAAAGTGGATGATTTAAACAGGATTGCAATAATCAAGGTCGAAATAAGGGAAATGACAGGTAAGAAATCAGGATAGTATTCTGGTCACCTGGAAATATTTGTTTCTGAAAGGAAGAAAGTGAGCCAAACCCCGTGAAGTGTTATATCTGTAATTCAGATAAAATTGGTCCGTATATCGATATCGATGGTTATCTGATTAAACGCTGTATGGTTTGTGGACATTGCATTACGACACCTGTCCCCAATAATAAGGATCTTAAAAGGCTTTACAACGACAACTATTTTGAATCACATTATGAGAAGGCTGATAAAGGTACCAGGGAGTTCAAAAAGCAGATAACAAACAATCACCACAGGCTCAGATTGCTCGGCAGGTTTCTGGCTAATGGAAAGATTCTGGATGCAGGTTGTGGAAAGGGATATTTTCTGTATGCCTGCAAAAAAAGATATGATTGCAGCGGATATGATGTTACCGAATCAAACAGGGACTATATTGAGAATGAATTAGGTATAAAGTTTTTTTGCGGAGAAATAGACGAGATAGGATCTGTTTTTGATGCAATAACCTTGTGGCACAGCCTGGAACATTTCAGGGATCCAAGAGGAACTTTAAAGGATCTGCTTCATCTGTTAAGACCGGATGGGATTGTGATTATTGAAGTCCCTGTCTACTTCGGGATCGATGGAGTTATGCAGCACGATCAATGGACAAACTGGGATCCTCCTTTTCATATACACCATTTTTCAAAGGATTCGTTATTCAGAATGACAGAGGATTTAGGCCTCAAAATACTGACTAAAAAATATTACATGTCTGAATACATCAAGTCGGAGCTGAAGAGGCACTTTTTTTTCAAATTTTTTGCCCGCAGCATAGCCAGAAGATTTGAGGGCGGCAGTATAGCAATTGTGTGTAAAAAAATATCGATTTGAGAATAATCAAAAATGCATATGCCCTTGAATAAATTCCAGCCCCGTTTATAGGCCGTAAAAGTATCACTCACTGCCGCCGCCCAATACTGAGTACAGGTTTATCCGGTTAATAATTCTGGAGAGGCGGAGCGCTATAAGGCCATGCTGTGCCGAGTAGAGTGAGCGTTGCGCATCCAGAACGCCCAGGTAGCTGTCAATTCCGTTGTTGTAGCGCTTTATTGAAAGGCGACAGGTTTCGGCAAGGGCATTAACCAGAGATTTCTGGGCCTTTAACTGATCTTCAACCGTTCCCTGAATGGCCAGTGAATCTGAAACCTCTCTGAAGGCCGTCTGGATAACTTTTTCATACTGAGTCAATGCAATTTCCCTTGCTGTTTTGCTCACCCTCAGGGCGGCCCAGGTGCGCGCATCAAAGATAGGCATGGAAATCTGCGGCGCAAAGCTCCAGGTGCCTGTCCCGGATTTAAAGAGCCCTGACAATTCATCACTTGAGGTCCCAATTGCAGTTGTCAGTGAGATTCGGGGAAAGAAAGCTGCACGTGCAGCTCCTATAAAGGCATATGCGGCTTTAAGCTGGTGTTCTGCCGCTATTATATCCGGCCGGTTCAGCAATACCTCGGAGGAAAGCCCCGGAGATATGTCTTTGGGGCTGCCAATGCTTTCCAGGTCATCAGGCAGAAGTTCTTCCGGAACCGTGGAACCGGCCAGAAGATTTAATGCATTCTGGTCCTGTGCTACCAGTTGAACAAAGCGGGCAACATCTCCCCGTGCGGCCTCCACCTGGGTCTGCGCCCGGTGCAGATCCAGTTCATTCGCGAGACCGGCTTCGTACTGCCTCCTGATCAAATCGTGGATTTCCTGCTGAGTATCGAGCGTAGATCGGCTGAGTCTGAGATTTTCACGGTCTGCAGCAAGAAGCATATATGCCCTTGAAATACCTGATACCAGAGCAATCTCTGCACTTCGCCAGGCCTGTTCAGTGGCCAGGTATTCCTGAAGCGCCTGTTCTCCAAGGTTACGTATACGGCCGAAAAAATCAATCTCCCAGGAGGTGATGCCCAGGTCAACACTGTACTTTTTAGTTGTCCTCTGTTCTCCCGGCTTTGTGAAATCGGAGGAACTTCGTTGTTTGCTTCCGCTTCCTGTTACACCAACCGGAGGAAAAAGCTCTGCCCTTTGAACTCCATAAAGAGCCCGTGCCCTTTCAACGTTCAAAGCAGCAAGCCGCAGATCACGGTTGTTATTCAAGGATATTTCAATAATCTTAAGAAGCTTTTCATCACAAAAGAAACTGTACCGTTTCAGGTCTGAGACTGAAGATTTTCCAGCAGTATCCTGCATCTCGCCGTATGCTTGCCCACGTGGCCATTGTGCAGGAATTGGTGCTTTGGGCTGTTCGTATTTCGGGGCCAGAGAACAACTGCTGACAAAGAGTATAATTCCAATCAGTAAATATATCGAATACCTGGTCATATCACTGCCTCCCTGAAGAATGCATGTCAGCAGGCTGGATTGTTTTTGTTTTTCTGAATTTATCGAAGGTCTTTCTTACCAGAACATAGAAAAGAGGTGTAAAGAAAACAACCAGAATGGTTCCGGTTATCATGCCCCCAAGCAGTGGAGTGCCAATGGCATTCATGGCCCCTGCACCCGCACCTCCTGCAAAAACCAGGGGCAGTACAGAGAGACCCGTTGTCAGTGAGGTCATGAGGATCGGACGAAGCCGAAGTCTCACGGCCTCAATCGAAGACTCGATCAGGCCTGCACCCTGCTCGAAGCTTTTCTTTGCAAACTGAACGATAAGTATGGCATTTTTTGTAGTCAGGCCGAGGGTAATAAGTAATCCGATCTGAAAATATATGTCGTTTGGCAGCCCCCGAAGGGTTGATGAGAGAATGCCGCCTACTGCACCCAGAGGCAGTACCAGCAGGATCGCTATCGGTATGGGCCAGCTCTCATAAAGGGCCGCGAGATAGAGAAACATGACGAAGATTGCAAAGGCATACAGATAAGGAGCCTGTGCCGTGCCCTGCCTTTCCTGAAAAGAGAGCCCTGTCCAGTCATAGCCTATTCCCTGAGGCAGTTTCTCAGTTATCTCCTCCATGGCCTTCATTGCCTCTCCGGAGCTGTGCCCGGGAGCGGCTTCACCCCAGATATTGAGGGAGGGAAATCCATTGAAACGCTCCAGCCTTGGAGAACCTGTCTCCCAGCTGGTAGATGCGAATGAGGAAAAAGGCACCATCATGCCTGTAGTATTCCGAACATAAATCCTGTCAAGGTCATCAGGCAGCATGCGAAAGGGAGCGTCTGCCTGAACGTAAACACGTTTTACCCTTTCAGCCTGGATAAAGTCGTTGACATAGGCGCCGCCGAAGGCAGCAGATATTGCGTTGTGAATAGAAGATATGGGAAGTTTCAGAGTTCCTGACTTTTCCCAGTCAACATTTATTCGGAACTGGGGAACGTCTTCCATTCCGTTTGGTCGAACATTCACAAGCCTCGAGTCCTGTGATGCCATTCCGAGTAATTGATTGCGGGCATTCATCAGGGCAGTGTGGCCAAGGCCTCCCCTATCGACCAGTTGAAAATCGACTCCCTGTGCAGTGCCGAGTTCGACAACGGCCGGGGGAGGAAAGACAAAGACCATGGCATTCCTTATACGGGAAAATGCCTGCATAGCCCTTCCGGCAATTGCTTTGACCTTAAGATCAGGCCTGTCACGAAGCTTCCATTCATTGAGTTTGGCAAATACCATTCCATTATTCTGCGAACGCCCTGAAAAACCAATACCTGAAATAGTCATGCAGGATTCAACTGCTTCTTTTTCCTTTTCCATAAAGTAGTGCTGTACTTCATCAGCGATTGCCTGTGTCTGCTCTATAGTGGCACCGGTGGGCATCAGGATCTGTGCAAGCAGTATTCCCTGGTCTTCATCCGGGAGATAACTCGTAGACATTCTTAAAAAAAGGAACATGAGTCCCGCTATTATAATTATGAACAGAACAAAATAACGCAGTTTTCGAAAAAGTGCATGACCGACCAGTTTTATACATATATCTCTGAACCGGAAAAAGACCCGGTCAAACCAGAGGAAAAAGGGGCGAAGAAAAAAGACTGCACTTTCTGCTGGTTCATGGCCTTTCGGCACGGGTTTGAGGAATGATACGCAAAGGACAGGAGTAAGGATCAGAGCCATCAGCACTGAAAGTATCATGGCGGTGCATATGGTTATGGAGAACTGCCGGTATATGACACCTGTTGACCCTGGAAAGAATGCAATAGGCCCGAATAAAGCTGTCAGAACCAGACCTATACCGATGAGGGCACTGGTAATCTGGTCCATTGATTTGGCAGTAGCCTCCCTGGGGGAAATACCCTCTTCAGTCATTATACGTTCAACGTTTTCAACAACAACGATGGCGTCATCCACCAGCAGGCCTATTGCCAGAACCATGGCGAACATGGTCAGCATGTTTATCGAAAAACCGAATAGACCCAGAACGCCGAAAGTTCCCAGCAGTACTACGGGGACTGCGATGGTCGGTATCATGGTGGCACGTATGTTTCCCATGAACAGCCACATTACCAGGAAGACCAGGAGAATCGCCTCAAGCAGGGTCTTGACCACTTCTCCTATTGCCACCCTGATGAAAGGAGTGGTGTCATAGGGATAGACAACCTTCATCCCGGGGGGAAAGTATCGGCTCATTTCGGCCAGCTTCTCTTTTACTGCATCCGCTGTAGCAAGGGCGTTTGCGCCCGGCGCCTGCCTGATAGCCAAGCCTGCCGAAGGTTTGCCATTATGAAAACCCTGAATGTCGTAGGTTTCCGTGCCAAGTTCCGTACGTCCCACATCCCTGATACGCACGACAGACCCGTTCTGATTGGTTCGGAGCGGGATGCTGGCAAATTCTTCAGGTGTTTTGAGGAGGTTCTGGACTATGATGGACGCATTGAGGCGCTGCCCTTCTACCGCCGGTGCACCGCCGAACTGACCGGCTGAAACCTCCACATTGTAGGCTCGGAGTGCCAGTATCACATCTTCAATAGTAAGGCGATAGTCAGTCAACTTATCCGGGTTCAGCCATATCCTCATGGCGTACTGGGAACCGAAATTATTAACCTCGCCGACTCCCGGGACTCGCGCCAGCACCTTTTCCAGATTTGACTGTGCATAATCCCTCAGGTCGTCTCCGTCCATGCTGCCGTCTTCTGATATCAGGCCAACTATTAAAAGATAATTTCTTGTAGATTTGCTGACTTTGACACCGGATCGCTGTATAACTTCCGGGAGGTTTGCCATTGCCAGCTGGAGTTTGTTCTGAACCTTGGCCCAGGCCAGATCAGGATCTGTTCCGGGTTTAAATGTCAATTCAATACGGGAAGATCCTGCCGAGTCACTTGTGCCTGAAAGGTAAAGCAGGTCATCAAAGCCGGTCATCTTCTGCTCTATGATCTGGGTTACGCTGTTTTCAACAGTTTTAGCTGAAGCCCCGGGATAAAAGGAATCGATGGCGATGGATGGTGGAGCAATGGGTGGGTACTGGGAAATGGGCAGGCTGTAAATCGCCAGTCCGCCGGCCGCCATAATGACAATGGCGATGACCCAGGCGAAGACAGGACGATCCAGAAAAAATCTTGATAGCATCTTGTACCTCCCTTATTTAACCCCGGTGTCAGACATGGTTTCTTTTTCAGCCATCTCTTTTGCTTTTTCGTCTTGTTTAAATGGGACTGACTTAACAGACATTCCAGGCCTAATTTTTTGTATTCCTTCTACTATTAAGACATTGCCCGGTGCAAGACCTGATGAAACCAGCCAATTGTCGGCGATGATTCTGTCAAGCGTGAGCGTTTTTTGGGCAACCTTTTCATTGCTGTCTACTATTAGTGCAAAAGGATTGCCCTTACTGTCACGGGCAACTCCCTGCTGTGGAATAAGGACGGCCTGTTCCTTGATACCCTCTTTAACGACGGCCCTTACAAACATGCTTGGCAAGAGGATGTCTTCGGGATTTGGAAAGACGATACGAAGGGTTACAGATCCTGTATTAGGATCAACTGTAACATCGCGAAACTTAAGGGTCCCCTCCAGTTTATAGGCAGTACCGTCTTCCAAAAGGAGCTTTACCTTGCTTTGATTTGCTCCTTCACGATTAAGCTGGCCTTTCTCAATTCTTCGTTTCAATCGCAAAAGTTCGCTTGTGGACTGGGAAACATCCACATAAATAGGGTCCAGTTGCTGTATAGTGGCAAGGGGGACTGGCTGATAGGCTGTTACGATAGCTCCTTCCGTCACGTTTGATTTGCCGATACGGCCTGAGATAGGGGCGGTTATCTCTGTATAGGCCAGATTAATGCGGGCTGATTCTACCGCTGCTTCTGCCTGCTGAATAGTTGCCTCAGCTACAGCAACCGCCGCTCGATCGCTTTCGAGCTGGGCTTCAACAGCCCTAAGCGTAGCCTCAGCCACGTTTGCATTGGTAACGGCCTGGTCCCTCTGGCTGGCTGATACAGCATTGTCTTTATATGCATCCTCGAATCTCCGGCGATTCGTCTGGGCAAGCTCCAGGG
This sequence comes from Deltaproteobacteria bacterium, assembly GCA_036733345.1. Classification (GTDB taxonomy): domain Bacteria; phylum Desulfobacterota; class DSM-4660; order Desulfatiglandales; family Desulfatiglandaceae; genus JAFGMQ01. The sequence goes on from DAINAR010000012.1 coordinate 9,574, forward strand.
TGGCGCGTTGCTGAGTGACTTGGGCAATACCTGCTTCCAGAGCTGCCTGCGCTCGCTCCGCCGACTTTCTCGTGACAGCAAGGTTCGCAGTTGCACTGGCCAGAGCAGCCTTGAAAGTAGCCGGGTCAATCTGATAAAGTACCTGTCCACTTTTGACATCCGAGCCTTCAGTGAAAAGGCGTTTTTGGATTAGACCATTGATCTGAGGTCTGATTTCCGCGATCCGATAAGGGGATGTACGGCCCGGCAATTCTGTAGTCAGCAGTATGTCCTGAGCCTGAACCGTCACTGTTGCTACTTCAGGTACAGTCTGAGGGGGTACGGATTGTTTAGATTCATCGCATCCTTCAACTAAAAAAAACGCTGAGAGAAGCGCAAGAACCAAAATGTAGTTGAAGAATTTATAAACTTTTCCATTCAGTTGCATCAGAAATCCTCCAAGTATTAATAATGGTCATATCCAAAAGCAGACTTTGTTAATTGTCTTTTATAAAATAAGTTCATATCTTTTATCCAAAACTCGGTTTTTTGACAATCAATAAACAAAACAATTATTTGACCGGCTTCGTTGTTTAGGCCTACTCTATATAAAACCCGTTGTTTATTGATTTCAACTTGTTTTAAAAGATCATATTTTTATGGCATCCCAGCATGCCTCCACGATTTTGGCAACCATTTCATCCGTATATTCGATAAGGCCGTTTAGAATATCCCTCACGGCAAATACAATTGGGCCAAAGGTCAATGCAGTTATTACCGGTTGAGGAAATTCCTTGATGATACGTTCCTTTATAGCACTTTCAAAGATAATAAGTAACGGGTTTTCATGTCTTATGATACCGTTATTGCCAAGCATCTGGCTTAACCTGTGCTGTACACCAAACGGCGAATTAAAGTACTGTTCGGTAAAGGCTAAGACCTTGGGGTTTTCCACCAGATAGTTAAATGCATTAGTAGAGATCCGTAAATATTGTTCCCTGAAAGGTGATTCAGGTTTGAAATCTTTAAGAATTTCAATGTTTATTTTTTCGGCCAAATCATTGAAGATTTCGTGAATCAGAGTTTCCTTGTCTTTAAAGTATCTGTAAATAGAGCCGACGCCGACACCTGCTTTATCTGCAATCTTGGATGTTGGCGCTCCCTGAAAACCATTTTCTGCAATAAGATCTAATGCGGCTTCAATTATGGCAGTTTTCTTGTCTGATTTTTTATTTGCTTTTTGCACAGGTTGCTTTTTTCTATTCGGAGTGAACATTCACTCCGAAATACACCTGCAATAATCAACTTGTCAAGAGAAATTCGGTATTTTTTTTTGTAAGAGCAGGGGAGAGGGTGGAAATCCATGTTGTGAAGGGATATTTGAGAATATATTATTACTCCGGCGATTAAAAACATCAATCGTCAAGCCGGACTCGATAAGCCTGCCCCGGAATCCTATCAGGGGGCATCAAGTCGAAATCATTGTGGATTCCGGCCACGAACAGGAATCCGGGACAGGCTGGAGTCTATCCCGGACTTGCTTCGGGGTCGGAATGACGAAAAATGGTGCTTTTTGACTTTTTGCGAGTTTATCAATATTAGAATACCCAGGATAAATAGGCAAGCCCCTGGATGATCAATAGTTAATTGACCTGATTTGAAATTTGCGCTAATAATTGCGTGAGTCTGAGCTGTTGTTATATGAAATGGGGCCTTATCCTGAAATGAAGAAACTGCCCGTAAATATATACAAATACTGTTAACAGCGCTGCTTTCGGAAAAAAGGAGATTTATTATGTATGAATTATTTGCTAAAGGCGCGGATATGATAAATAAAGCGGATAGGATACTGGTGTTTAGTGGTGCCGGCCTTAGCACTGAGTCAGGTATACCGGATTTCAGGAGTCCGGGCGGTTTGTGGGAAAAATATGATCCTTCTGATTTCTATTTTGAAAAAATCCTTTCTGATGAAAAAGTCCGTGAGAAATACTGGGAAATGAGCACTGAGTCTTATGGCGCCATGAAAGATGCTCTTCCAAATCGGGCACACATGGCAGTAAAGAAGCTGGAAGACATGGGAAAACTATTGGCTGTAGTTACTCAAAACATTGATCATTTACACCATAAGGCGGGAAATTCGCCGGAAAAGATAATTGAGGTTCATGGAACGGCCTTTTCAGTTTCCTGTCTTAATTGCGGAAAGAAATATAACAGGGATGAAATTGAGGATCGTATCAGCTCAGGAATAAAAGTTCCTTACTGTGATGAGTGTTCTGGCATATTGAAACCGGATACGATATCATTTGGTCAGGCAATGCCTCAGGACAGGATGACTCAAGCTATGATTTGTGCCGGTGAATGTGATTTGTGCATTGTTCTGGGCTCATCTCTTGTAGTTTATCCAGCGGCATCTATTCCGAGCCATGCTGTAACGAATGGGGCAAGGCTGATTATCATTAATCGTGATAAAACTTCTCTTGATCGCGATGCCGATCTCGTAATCCACGAATCGGTTTCTATGGCTCTGGAACATATGGTCGGCGAATGAATTTTTTCTTGAAAGAGATTGGATTTAACTCTATCTTTATATCCTTAAACGGTTTTTTTACTGATCCGTAAAAATGTACTACATGAAAGTACAAATTTTTTATTGGCTTAATCTGGTTGGCTCGTGAATAAGGTAAAGGAAAGTTGTCAGGATATATGTTTTAGAGTGAATTATGGAGTTTTTTCCTTTAAACCTTATTGATAAGGCAACTTTGTCCTGAGTCTATAAAATGGGTCTGTTCCCGACAGCGGGATTTATCCTTGCTGCGAATGGATTTTACAATCTGCCGGGGGCATTCCCGATTTCGCAGGAATAAAGTTGAAGTCGGCGTATTAAAATCAGGCAGGATTTAATTTTCTGCCGGGCCGTCATTTTTTTAAATTTATTTTGGAGGTTAAGATGTTGAGAGTCGGTTTTATTGGCTGGCGAGGCATGGTTGGATCGGTACTCATGGGCAGAATGAAAGAGGAGAAGGACTTTAAGGAATTCGAGGCGATTTTTTTCACTACGTCTGATTTGGGAGGAAAGGCCCCGGATGTGAGTATTGGCGATCCCGTATTAAAGGATGCATACAATATCGATATTTTGTCTTCGTTGGATATTATTGTAACATGTCAGGGAGGTGACTACACAAAACTGGTCTATCCTAAACTGCGTAACGATGGATGGAATGGCTATTGGCTGGATTCAGCGTCCGCATTGAGGATGGATGATGACAGTATTATTGTGCTGGACCCCGTAAACAGGTCAGTCATCGATTTTGGCCTGTTATCAGGAATCAGAGACTATGTGGGAGGCAATTGTACCGTGAGTCTAATGCTGATGGCTCTATCAGGTCTATTTGCGTCCGGGAGCATTGAATGGGTATCCTCCATGACCTATCAGGCAGCCTCTGGCGCAGGGGCAAAACACATGAAAGAATTGATTGCTCAGATGGATCAGCTTGGAAATGTTTCCAGGGCACTGTTGAATGACCCATCATCAACCGCAATTGCCCTTGACGAAATTGTAACAAAGGAGTTGAGGAGAAACATATTTCCAACTGAAAATTTTGGAGTTCCTCTGGCCGGAAGTCTTATCCCATGGATTGATTCGGCAATGGAATCGGGACAAACGAGAGAAGAATGGAAAGGAAATGTTGAAACAAACAAAATACTTCAGTTAGAAAAACCGATTCCGGTTGATGGGATCTGTGTTCGCGTAGGAGCTATGCGATGTCACAGCCAGGGATTGACGATAAAACTGAACAAGGATATCCCTCTTGATGAAATTTCCGACATGATTGAAAAAGGGAACGAGTGGGTAAAAATTGTGCCGAATAACAAAAGTGAAACAATTCAGTATCTAACGCCTGCTGCTGTTAATGGCACTCTGACTGTTCCAGTGGGCAGGCTGCGGAAAATGCTGCTTGGACCTGAATATTTAACAGCTTTTACCGTAGGTGATCAGCTCTTATGGGGCGCTGCGGAGCCGATACGAAGGATTTTGAATATTATAATCGAATACTTATCATGATTGAAGCAGCAGGGCTTATATTTTTTATTTACCTGAATAAAAAAATGAGGCATTGACAAGAAAGTCCCTCAAACCTAAAATGAATCTGTAATAGTTGATTATAGCGTGGAAGTGGAAAGCTCACTGGTGGGGCTCCCGGACTTCAAATCCGGTGTGCCGGGCTAGAACCTCGGCAGGTGGGTTCGATTCCCATGCACTTCCGCCAGACTATCTTTAGATTGGCACACAGCAGTTCCAAAAAAGGACTTTAAGCTTTCAATGAAAAACAAGCTTGGAAATAAGTTTTTTCTCTTTTTTTTGCTGTGCTCTCTGGGGCTGGTTCTGAGTATTTTCTGGACTTACGTATCGGCAGTCGTGCTTGCGCTTTTGATTGTAAGTGTATCTTATCCTATGTATGAAAGGGTAAAAAGATTGTTTAAGGGCCATGAGAATACGGCATCCGCATTTATGCTGACTTTTATCTTGCTTGTGATAGTAATTCCTTTTGGATGGTTTGTCGGAACTCTTTCAAATGAGGCATTTGATTTTTATAACCATACCCGTAATGCTGTTTCCATAAAGAATATACAGGAGACGCTTGAAAGCGACTCAATTTGGGCACAGAGGATTAGAAGATTTGGGGCTATGGTGGGTATAGATCCTACGGCAGATAAGGTGGAAAAATTAGCAGCTTCATTGGGGAAGCGGATCGGCCTTTTTCTCTATAACCAAATCAGTTCTATAGCATCTAATCTATTTAGTTTTATTATCCATTTCTTTTTAATGCTGTTAATTATTTATTATCTTTTCCGGGATGGAGGTCGTCTGAGGGAGTACATTACAGAGCTTTTACCTGTTCCCAGCGGTCAGATGGATAAGTTGATTGAAAAATTTCAGGAAATGGGAAAGGCTGTTGTTGTAGGTAATGGCCTATCCGGTATTGTTCAGGGTATATTAGGAGGCTTTGGTTTTTTCTTTTTTGGGTTAAGTTCTCCTTTTTTATGGGGAACAATTCTTGGTGTAATGGCTTTTGTTCCGATTATAGGTGCTTCAGTGATATTTGTGCCAGCTGCTATTGTTTTGATGATACAGGGTAAAATTGGCATCAGTATAGGTTACCTGATCTATAATATTTTATATAGCTCAATTATAGAGTATTTGATAAAACCACGTATGATAGGAAAAGGAATGCAGATGAATTCACTGTTTGTTTTTATCGGAATAATCGGAGGTATAAAACTTTTTGGTATTCTCGGTATTGTTTACGGGCCTTTGATTATTACGGTTTTTTTAACATTAGCTGAAATATACAGATTGGAATATAAGGAACAATATGTATAATTTATCATGGCTAATCAGTTGCAGAAAGTGGTAAGATAAGAGAGGCACAACAAATGATCCATAATAACATTTAGTGCTGGAAGTTAACCGGGTTAAGCGAACTAATTTTAGGAGGAATAAAAATGGAGCCTGAGAAGTTTCTTAAAGGAAAGAATATCTTGATCGTTGATGATGAGAAGGACATTTTAGATTTTTTAACTGAACTCCTTGACATGTGCAAGATAGACAGGGCCTCGTCCTTTGAGGAAGGAAAAAAACTCCTTGAAAGCAACTTTTACCATGCAGTGGTATTGGATATTATGGGGGTCAGGGGATATGATTTACTGGAAATTGCAAATAAAAAGAAAATACCGGCCCTTATGCTGACTGCCCATGCTCTTTCAAAGGATAACCTCAAAAAATCTTTCAAAGAGGGAGCCTCCTATTATGTTCCAAAGGATGAAATCAGCAAGGTTGATATTTTCCTGGCTGACATGCTGGAAGCCCTGGAACAGAAGAAGAATGTGTGGGTCAGATGGTATGACAAGTTAAGCGGCTTTTGTGATAAGAGATTTGGACCTAATTGGAGAGAAGAAGACCCTGAGTTTTGGGATAGCCTTCTAAAGTATTAACGATAAAAGGCTTGATTTACAACTAAGCTCTCTAACTACTGATAGAGTGTCGTTTCCATGGGCTTAAATAACAGCTCAGGGGCGCAAAGCAGTTAACAGAGAGATAAAATAAATGTAACATTGATGGTTATGGAGAATTTTAAATGACGAAAACGAGTGTTGGCACAACTATCACACAGCACATCTTGAACCAGCAGCGTGATAATCCTGAAGCAACAGGATCTTTCACAATTTTGCTTAATGAATTGATAGTTGCAGCAAAAATCATTTCAAGGGAGGTTAACAAAGCCGGGTTGGCTGATATCCTGGGCTACACCGGCGAGGTGAATGTCCAGGATGAAAAGGTTCAGAAATTAGATGTATTTTCGAATCAAATAATAATTGAACGGATGCAGCACATAGGCGAGCTGTGTTGTATGGGTTCAGAAGAAAATGCTGATCTTATCGATATCCCGAAACAATATCCTAAAGGCAATTATATCATTGTCTTTGATCCTCTTGACGGCTCTTCAAATATAGATGTCAATGTCAATATCGGGACTATATTTGGCATTTATAAAAAGCAGAGCAACGAAAACAACATTGATTTTCTGTTAAACGACGTCCTTCAAAAGGGAATAAAACAGGTCGCTGCAGGCTATTTTATTTATGGATCAAGCACAATGATGGTTTACACTACAGGAAATGGTACAGGTGTTCACGGTTTTACCCTTTATCCAAGTGTAGGTGAATTCCTGCTTTCCCATGAGAATATAAAAATACCGGAAAAAGGAAAGATCTACAGTGTAAACGAAGGAAATTACCCTTACTGGGATGAGAAGACCAGGGCAATGGTGGATTATTTTAAGGCCATAGATAAGGAAACAGGCCGTCCTTACACATCCAGATATATTGGTAGCCTTGTGGCCGATTTCCATAGAAATCTGCTCAAGGGCGGTATTTTTATGTACCCTGCCGACAGCAAAGATCCCAAAAAGAAATCAGGGAAACTGAGGCTGATGGTAGAGGCTAATCCCCTTTCAATGGTCGTAAAGGAAGCAGGGGGATATGCCAGTAACGGCTATGGTTCTATCCTGGAAATAGACCCAACCGAATTACATCAACGGACGCCTCTCTATATCGGGAGCAAGATGGACGTTGAACTTGCTGAGGCCTTTATTAGCGGGAAGAAGATTTAACAGGGTCAGATAAAATATCTACAAATGTCTCAATTCGAAGGGCAGTTCGGCTGTCAATGGGGCCAGGCCGATCTCCTTCGAGAGTAAGTATTGGAATTTTCAGGCTTTCTCTGAGTATTATGTCGTATATTTGTCTGTAACAAAATGTTTGAGTATAGTGGATCAGGCCATCCAGCTCGCGTTCCTGGATGGCCTGATTAATGTCTTGAATCCTGCCATTTATGTCAAAAGGATAGGTATATTCCAGGTACTGGTCTACTAATTCCTTCTTGTCAAAGGGCATACTGAATTGTCTCTGCACCTCATTAAAAACAACTCTTGCTCCCAATGTTTCGATGAATTCAAAGAATTGACTGAAAATAGGCGGTACGCCCAGGTATCCTAATCGGATTTCTTCCTTTCGTGGCTTTCGCTGTTTTGCCTCAATTAGAAATTTATCCAGTTTATCCTCGAATTCGTCGGGATTTCCTTCGAAATCAGAACTGTTGACCAGAAATGTATGATTTTCAAGTCCGCTAACAACATTTCCAATATAGGTTAACTCATCAAGAATTCTTAGTTTTTTCCTGATTATTTGGAGACGTGATCTGGCTCCCTCTATTTCAAGCCAGGTTGTCGAAAAGGCCTTCCTGAGCTTCTCAAATTGTCCTTCCAGGGCATCTCGTGACCTGTCTAGTGGATATTCAAAAGATATGACCTCAACTCCTCGCCGATGAAGCAGTTCGCCCAATGCTATCGTATTACTGCAATCACCTCCGGTTACAGCAATGACGGTTTTTATGCCGCTATTTAATACAGTGGCATATATGCCTTTGATCCAGTTACAGATATTGTGTGAAAAACCGGCAGCCTCTGCCTGGGATAAAAGAATTTTTGGGTTTTTGGAAGTAATAAAGATATTATTTAAATCCACCGGTTTGAGGCCTGCAGCATAAATAATTTCCACTGGTATTGTTGCTGTTATTCCTATCGTATTATTCATGGTTTTACCGAGTAAAAGTTCAGTCCAGGTAGTTCAAGGCACGTTAATTTATTCCCCAAAAAAGCTCCGGTATCAAGGCCAATTTTATTTTCCATGATAAGGGGTTCAGGAAATGGGGTATGGCCGAAAATGACTTTTTTACCAAAGTCATAATCTGAGTATATAAACGGGGCTCTAATCCAGATCATATCTTCCATTGACTGATCTTTTATTTTCACGCCTGGTCTGAACCCGGCATGTACGATAAAATAATCATTAAGCTCGATGTACATCTCAAGTGAATGATAAAAGTCCATATGCGCAGGGGGTATCAGGGAGTCAATGCCCATGGTTCTTCCGTATTTGTAGCTTCGAAGGGTGGCAGTTCCACCATTTGCAAGATATAAAAACATATTCTTTCCTGAAAGGTAGTCCAGGAACATAGCTTCGTGATTTCCCAGAAGACACTTTACTCGAAAAGAATTTTTTCTTAATGAGATTATATAATCCACTACACCTTTTGGGTCTTCACCTCTGTCAATATAATCTCCAAGAAAAATAATTGTATCATCCTGCGGTAACCAGGCAACTTTTTCTGCCAGCCTTAGGAGCATATCCAGGCAGCCGTGAACATCTCCTATTATAAAGACTCTTTCGGATTTCATTGGAAACTGATAATTACTCGGGGCTGGTCTTGAGAATCAAGTCGTGTCAGCCCTGCATTTTTTGCTGCATTTAATGCATCCTGATATTCATCGGCCGTAATCTGTCGGTCAATAAAGCCATCCATCTTTGCAGTCCCACATGGTCTGTATTGATCCATGATATTGATATATGTTTCAGGGGATAGATCCTTTGAAATGAAATTTAGAATCTTCTCTGTTCCGCATATATTATTAGGCATTACCAGGTGCCTTACTATCAAGCCTTTAACGGCTATGCCATTATCGTCAACAATTAAATCACCTGCCTGACGATGCATTTCCTTTATTGCTTCTAATGCGTATTCTCTATAGTCCGACGCATTACAGTATCTCTCCGCCCATTTATTGTCCCAGAATTTAAAATCAGGCATATAGATATCAAATATCTTGTCCAGGAGCAGCAATGTTTCTTTATTATCATATCCACTTGAATTATAGACAAGTGGTATATTCAGGCCCTGTTCAATAGCAGGGATCAAGGCTTCGATAATCTGCGGAACCACATGGGTGGGAGTTACAAAATTGATATTGTGGCAACCCCTGTTTGCAAGCTGAATCATCATGTGGGCTATTTCCTCAGGCCCTACCTCTACACCATGATCCAGGTGGCTTATATCATAGTTCTGGCAGAAGCTGCAGAGAAGGTTACAGGAACCGAAAAATATTGTTCCTGAACCATGTGCTCCAACTAAAGGACTTTCTTCACCGAAGTGTGAATTGTAACTTGCAATCTTTGCCTTTCTTCCTGTAGAACAAAATCCGGTTTCATTCTTCAGGCGATTTATGCCGCATCTGCGAGGGCATAGGTGACACGATTCCAAAAGCCTTAACGCATTCTCAAGCCGGCTGTGAAGCACATTATTTTCATAAAGCTTTAGATAAGAAGGGTACATAAATTTGAGTTATATGTTAAAGAATATACCCGTGACATTTAAAAAAATATTTTTTTAGTATTGTATTAATAAGGATGTAATTATCCCGGACGAGTTTTTCTATTATTCTCAATCCGCCAGCCAGCCAGAGGCTGGTAAAAGGCGGACAAGCCCGCCATAAACACGGCGGACAAGGATTTGATTCCCAGCTGCTCTACGGCAGCGTAGTTTATTCGCGAGTCTGCCCGAATATCCTCAGTAACATCAGGAACAGGTTTATAAAATCGAGATAAAGGGAGAGAGCTCCAAGTATTGCACCTTTCCTGATTACAGCCCCGTCAAGACCTTCAGGCTGTGTAAGTGCCATATTCTTTAACTTTTGAGTATCGTAGGCGGTTAAACCAACAAAGACAATAACTCCTATATAGCTTATTATTGTGTTCATGGCACTGCTTCGCATAAATATATTTACCAGAGAAGCAATAATAATCCCTATGAGGCCCATCATCAGGAACCCTCCCCATGAAGTCAGGTCTCTTTTTGTTGACCAGCCGTAGATGCTGCAGCCTATAAATGTCCCTGAACAGATAAAAAAAGTGCTGGCAATTGATGTTTTGGTATATACAAGAAATATAAAAGACAGTGTAACACCATTCAGAGCCGAATAAAGGACAAATAGAGAGGTTGCACTGGTTGCACTCATTCTATTCACCATCCCGCTGATGGAGAAGACCAATCCTAGTTCAGCCAGAATGAGTATAAAGAATACAAATGGATTGCCGAATACTATTCGGACCATTGTCGGACTGTGCGATATATAGAATGCCACGAATCCTGTCAGTGCGAGTGCAAAAGCCATCCAGTTATAAACACTTCGAATAAATTCATTAACTATGATTTCCGTTCTGGGTTTTGTAATGGAACTTAATGCCATAATAATTCTCCCTATTCCTTTTCATTGTAATTTCAAAATATCCATTTTTTAATCCGCCAGCCAGCCAGAGGCTGGTAAAAGGCGGACGAGGGTTAATTCTCCGCCTCTTGCGGCGTTGCATTGCCTTTATAGATACCCCGCTGCTCTGTGGCGGGGTAGTTTATTTTTAAAAAGTCCGTAAAATCAGGTTTTGCTCAAACAAACACGGCGTACTTCCTTCATATCGCTAATACCCTGGAAAACCTTTAGTATACCATCCTGAACCAGAGTTTTCATGCCTTGTTTTATTGCCTCTTTGAATATTGATTCTGTTGTAGCCTGTGTTTTAATTAGTAATTTTATTTCCGGAGTGCCTTCCATCAATTCATGTATTGCAAGCCGGCCTTTGTATCCTAAGTTTGAACATGCCTCACATCCAGCCGCACGATAAAGAGTAAGATTAGGGGTATATTTTATCCCACTATTCTCAAAAAATTCCTCACCATAATCATGGACTATCTCATTGAATTCATCTATTGAAGGGTGATACTCTTCTTTGCATTTAGTACATAATCTCCTTACAAGCCTTTGAGCAAGCACACACAGAAAGGCGTCTGAAAAATTGATAGGATTTAATCCCATGTCTAAAAGTCGGGTAATAGTCTCAGGTGCACTATTGGTATGCAGAGTCGATAATACAAGATGACCGGTAAGCGACGCTTCGATACCTATATCAGCCGTTTCCTCATCACGCATTTCCCCTATCATTATAACATCAGGATCAGACCTCAAAAATCCGCGCATTACTCTCGCAAAATCAAGGCCGATCTTGGGTTTTACCTCAACCTGTCTCAGACCTGCCTGTGTTATTTCCACGGGGTCTTCTGCAGTCAGAATTTTTAGCTCTGGTCTGTTAAGATATCGAAGGATTGCGTGCAGGCTTGTTGTTTTTCCCGATCCTGTAGGGCCCACGGCAAGTATAAGTCCATAAGGTTGTGATAGAACCTTTTTCAAGACCTTCAGATCACGTTCACTTAGCCACATTTCCTCCATCTTCATGGCACCGGCATTGGGTAAAATTCTTAATACAGCATCCTCAAAACCCTCGGCAGTCGGGTATGTGGCAATTCGAAGTTCAAAGGCAGGTATTCCTCTTCGCTTAAATTTTATTTTTCCGTCCTGGGGAAGCCGTTTCTCTGCAATATCAAGTCCTGCCATTATTTTCAGCCTTGAAATCACTCCCTTTGCCATGGAATTAGGGAGCCTGATATAATCTTGACAAAGCCCGTCAATACGAAATCGGATTGCGGTGTTTTTTGTGATAACCGAAGGTTCAACATGAATATCTGATGCATTTTTTCGATAAGCATTCACAATAAGATGATCCACAAGGGTTACCACCTTGCCAGAGGCCTCTGAGAGCTCAGTTTCGTCATCGTGAGTCTCTTCTTCTTCAAAAGACATGTCAGGAATGAAATCATCCATGTCTTCTGTCAGTGCATTTACTTTATCAGGCTCGTCTGAAGCTAAAAATTCTTTATCTGAAAAGAAACGTTTTATATAAGCTTCAATATCTTCTTTAATCCCTACATTCAGGATGATTTTTTTAGTCTTTAAAAGTTTTCTTATACTATCGGTTTTATTTAAGTCATTAGGGTCATCAATGAGTATTTCTATACCCTTTTTGTCAAATCCTAGAGGTACCCATAGGGAATTCAATTGAAAGGATTTTTTCAGATTGCCCAGTAATTCCACTGGCACAGGAATATCAGTGGTGTACGTTTTAAATGGGCATCCATAAAAAAGGGAAAGGGATTTGCCCACCTCATCTTTTTTAATGTTGAAGTTCTGTATAAGGATGAATTCTACGCTTTTTTTTAATTTTTTTGCTGTTGAAAGGGCTGTCTTTAGCTGTTCAGCAGTAATCATTTTCTTATTGATAATGTGCTCATACTTGGATCTGCTTGCGGGTACGGGGCTGGTCGATATAATTTTGTCTTTTATTTTCTGATTTTCAGGGTCAAGTTGCAGGCCATATTTGAAAAACTTAAAAGCCGGGCCTTTATGCCCGATGTTTTCCATATCCCTTCCGAATAGAAAGATGATTTCACCTTTTTCCCTGTTGCCCAGCTTTTGTCGGTTGATTATTTCTTTTATCTTATCTGTCGCTTCTGCCGGTTCATATGTCTTTAAAAGACATTCCAGAATTTCAGGTGTAATCTTGTGAAAAGGATAATCGAGTTGAAACAGCCTTTCAAATTCTGAAACAGCCTGTCCGTAAAGCCCTAATTCTTTGAAGGCAGATGCGCTGTCAAGGGTTGTGGAGATATTTTCGCTGAATGCAAGTGTCTTTTTGATGACTGAAAGATCTTCCGAGGTTAAGTTTTCAGATTCCTGTTCTTCCACATCTGCAAGCTCTTTTTTCAGATACCCCATTTCCTTGTGAATTTTCTCCATTGTCCGGGAGTCAAGATCTGATACTGCAGATAAAATCTTTTCATAGACATCTATAGATTCCGAGAATAGTCCCATAGAACGATAGATCTCCGCCTCTTTTATCTTGGAGTCAATATTTGCTTTATCGTATTCTTGGGCATTATCCATTTTAAATGTTCCTGTATATAGAATTACTATGCATTTTCCTTTGCCTTCGCAGTCATAGAAACTACGCTTTCAGTTGTATACTTAAGTCTTCTGACTAAAGCCCTTATAAGCCCTTTAATTTGAGGAGAGATGGTTTCGTAATCCTTAAGCAGTTGGTCGGAATCAAGCAGGCCGACACGGGCAGTGCCGTAGGCTACAGCAGATGTAATTCGCAGCTCAGTCTTTTTTTCAAAGAATTCACATTCTCCAAAGATGGACCCTTCTTTCAATATGTTAATCGTTACAATGCCTTTGGACGACTTCTTTTTAATTTTAACCTGCCCTTCAAGTATTACGAAAACCCATTTACCTATGCTCCCTTCCTTTATAATAAATGAATTGTCCGGAAAGGTTTCTTCCTTTATTATATATCCATAAATACGTTGATCTATGCTCACTATTAACACCTTACTAAGGCATTAGAAAAAATCCGAGGTCTTTTTGATGTTCCTGAGATATTTCGATAAGTTCAAGACCCATTATAAGCCTTTTACCGCCGCCGCTCTTTTCTGCTGTAACTATTTTAGCATATAATTCAATCTCCTTGCCATTCGGCAAAGCTGTATTAACAATAAATTGATGTCCTATACTGTGGGGGAAATTTTCTGAATTTTCTATCCTTACATTCAGACGCAAACCACCGCGGCTTATATCAGCTATTTGTCCTTGTAAATTAACATATTGAGGAGAAGACACCGGCCTGTAAACACAGGGCAGGTTGACTGGCTTTCTGTAAAATTCCCTCCTTGACTCCCACGGATCTGCAGCCTTTTCCTCTTTTTTGCCTCTCTGCTTTTGTTCAATGCGCAGTTTTATGAGGTGCTTATTCATTCTATTAAGAGACCTGAGCATTTCATTGGCAAGATATTTAATCATATAAGGCAGTTGTTCATATTCTTCTGCCAGTATACTGGGATGCCATGCCTCTAATTCCGAATCTTCAATTGCCCTTGCAGAGTTTGTACGGGTTTTGGAGCCTTTATATAAAAAAGCTGTTTCGCCTATAACTTCGCCTGGTCCCAATATTGCCACGGTTGCTTTTTTATCATCCCATTCATTAAAAATGCTGATTTTACCTTTATTAATTTTATATACAGAGATGCCATAGTCACCTTCCTTAATGATCAATTCACCTTTATTATATTGGAGCAGCGGGGTTTTTGTTATTTTTTCATTTTCAGGCATTTTTTTCAGTCTATTATATTAGTACTAAAATTTTAATATACTCCATCTACAGAGGCTGCGCAACAGATTGTATCCCTCTCAAAAACTGCATTTTTTACGGTATTTTTTGTAGCGGAGAGGGTTTAAGTAGATATATTCAGGGTTGTCTTTACAGCGAATACAAGTAATTTTTGAAAAATTTCTATTTGATATCAGTCCTTAAATAAAAAATATTTTTAATTCACCTCTTCTATCAACTGTTTTTCTTTTTGAAGAATTGTCCCAGGCCTTTTGATTTTGTTGTTTGTTGCAGAGAGGGCAGCAGTAGATCGCAGTTTAGTCGGACCATAGAAACAGGCGCAAAAATATCCATTATTACCATTAAGCAATGTAATGAAGTACTTCTTATATAGAATCTGTATTTTTCAAACGCAAATTCTCCTTCTCTCACGCCTATTAAGGCCTCCACAAGAGGATGCCAATCTCTTGCTTCAGGGCTGATATTTGGATAGGAAACGAATTCGCTGAAAAGAACCTCGCCATCCAGTGAAAACAGCATTACACCCCTGATATCCTCTATCCCTAAAATATCATTAAATAATTCTTTCATATTATCCTTCAAATGATATTAATCTTTTTGAATACCCATTTAACTGTTCAGTACCTCCATAATCCTTTCGATCGGACTATTCGGCTTTAGCGTAATAATTGTGCTTTTTTCTCCAGGTATAATAATAAAATCATTGGGTTCTTGTTTGTCAAGATAGCAGGTTTTCAATTTTCCGGCATCAAAGAATTTTCCGGTCTCGGAAATCAGAGAAATAAAACTGTCCCAGGAATTGTCCAGATAAATTTTCTGCACTCCAGCTCTCTCGCCAATTTCATTTTCCAGCTTAACCTTTATAGTATCAAAAAATGATCCTTCTGTTTTCTGCACTGCATTTTCTTTTTTGGCTTTCTTCTCATCCTCTATTCTGCTTGCAGCCTTTTTTCTCTTCTGTGTCTCTTCTCTCTTAGAAGCTTCTGCTTTTTTGTGTGCCTCTTCTTTTCTGCGCACTTCTTTTCTTCTTTGATCTTCATCCTTTAGCCGCATTGCTTCCAGGAGTATAGCTTGCAGATCTCCATAAATGTTTTTTTTCTGTTGAAGACATTCGTTTTGGATGGAAAGGGTAACATTATCCCAGGACAATATCTGAAGTGCTGCAGCTTCTCCCTGAGCACCATTTATTCTGGCATCCAGAAGTTTTCCGTCTCTAAAGAAAAGAACACCCTTTTTGCTCAATAAGGTATTATTGACTCTGATTGTACAGGTCTTTTGTTCCATTTCAATTACCTGCAAAAACATGCCTGAAGAAACACTGTGAAGTATGCCTCCATCTGCCTCATTCCTAAGTGTAAACATTATTTTACGAGCAAGCCCCTCTACCAGGAAAGGCTTTTCAATATATCCTACAGCCCCGCCTTCTTTAGCCATACTCTTCATTTTAGGTGTACTGTAGGCAGTGATAATGATAACGGGTATATCCGGATAGTGTTCCATTATATGGGCTAAAAGAGTAAATCCATCAATCCTTGGCATCTTAAGATCTGTCACAACAAGTGAAATATGGTTTCCCTTTAGCTTATTGATAGCGTCTTCACCATCACCGGCAAGTAATACAGAGAAGGTTTCACCATATTTTTCAAGCCCTTCTTTAAGAGAGAGAAGCATTTCCTGATCATCATCAACAATAAGAATATCTCTTATCATATTCAGTCCTTATCAATTAGTAGTTAATGAGGCCTTATCAATGTCTACAATGGTCTCGCCGCCCACGTAGTCCATGGATTCATATTTGGCGATGGTTCCAATCTTTTTTGCTATTGAATTCAATTTATTTATTTGGTCATTCATTCTCTTTATTTTGAAAAACATATGATCATCAGGTTTCAAACTGCAGGATATCTCCACAAGAAGATTGTTGATGACCATGAGGGGCTGGTTTAAATTATGAGCTATTCCTCCGGCCATCTCCAGCACACCTTTTAACTTCTGCCTGTTTAAAAGATCATTCTGGTGTTTGATTCTCTTGGTAATATCCCAGGCTATAAAATCCATATGGTCTGGTTTGCCTTCCTTTTTCTTTAATGATGCCTTGAATTCAAAGCAATGTTCAGAACCTTTCTGGTCATTAATTATGATTATTTCCTCTTTTGCATAAGACTTCAGAATGCCTGAAATAAAGTCAATGAAAAGTGGACGATATCTGGGAACTACATATTCCTTGAAGGGTCTGCCTATCAATTCTTCTTTGCTAATGCCAAAAAAGTCAAGTCCTTGAGGGCTGATATCAAGTAAATTTGACTGAAGATCCAAAGAGAACAGGAAATCATTTGTTGCTTCGGCCAGCTCATGAATATGTATTGGTTTCTTTTTTTCTGAAATTCTGATATCAGTAATTTCTCGAAGGATTGCATCAATATAAACCATCATGCCATCGTCGTCTATAAGCGGGCGCATTGACACAGAACACAATAGGGTTGTTCCATCATTTCTTTTAAAGGCCAATGGGAGATCATTAATATAACCTCTCTGCATTATTGCTTTTACAATGTCACCACGGTCTCTTTTGTCTCTATAAAGGTTAATTTCCTGGAAGCCAATAAAGTCATTAACAGAAGCAAACCCAAACAACTGGGCCATGGAATTATTGCAATATATAATTTTCCCCTCGATTGTTGACCGGTAAATTGCAACAGGCAGGCTGTCTAGTAATTCGGCATACCATCGTGCAGGCTTATCGGTAAGGATTCGTGAAATAGGGTTAGACATTATATTTCAACCTGAAACAACTTTACTCTGGTAAAAAATCTGGAAAATGACTAAGAAATAATGGAGTCCTGAATCATAATGAAGTGGAATTTTACAACTCAACACGGAATTCCTTGATTTTTTTTGAATATTTTTCTATCCAGGGAGCCAGATATTCATAAAATTGATCCATTATATCTAACTCATCCGCGAGTTCTCTTAAGCTTTCGATAATGCCTTTAATCAGCTCTTCTTCTTCCGTATCGCCAGTATACGAAATTTTTTGATTTACATATTCAAATTCAGCGGCGAATGGGTCAAGAAAAGGATATTTATCAGCCTTTTCCATAAATTTCATTTTAAGTGATTTATTAAACTCTGACTTTATTTTTTTGTTGTCCTTGAATATGTTTTCAAAGATATTCATCAGTTCTTCAAGCATAACAAGTACATTTGCGGGTGACTGTTTGGCGGTTGTTTTAACTGTTTTCGGCGGTTCTTTCTTTTTGGAAGAAAATTTCCTGACATTAAAAACACCACCGGATTCCTTTAATTTTTTCTTAAGGATTTCCATGCCTTCTTTCGAATGGTTCAGTTCACCTTTTTCCCAGGAATACGAACCGCCAAGGATCTCTCCCATGTTGAATAAAATAAGTCCGTTCTCCCTGTTTTTGTTAATGGAGATATGGATGTATCCTGTAAGGTTTTCAGAATTCATATTTTTTATGAGTCCTTCAAGATCAGTAAAATCAGTACTGAGATCCTTATAGAGATCCTCAGCTGAAGATAGATTAGCCAGAAAGTTAATCTTTTCATTGTCTATTTCATAGACATTTACTTTGAAATTTTTGTTTTCAGACTCATTTATAATGCGGTCTATCGAAACATTTTCTTCAATATCTCCGTTTTTATTTTGAATAATGGTGTTCATGATTCTGTCTTTGTCAAAAAAAATGACACATTCAGATGTTGGGGAAATAAAGTGAATACCGCCGGAGCCGGTTTTTCCCTGGCAATGTTCTAATAATTTCCTGATATCTATGTAATAACTGTTCAAATTTTCAATAACAGGGTTTTCTTTGGGAATAATAATCATCTCTGTCCCTCATAAAACATTGAATTTTATTCGGAAATGGTTCAAAAATTAACTTATTATTAACACAGCCAATTGATATGCCATGAATAATAAAAGTTTTTAACAGTTAGCGCCTTTGTCTCAATCTTTCTATTGATATTCGTATGCTATCCTGCATTCTCGATATCGCATCACGAAGTTCTCCGATTTCATCAGTTGCCTTTAATGATATTTCGGCATCAAGTTCTCCGATGCTTATTCGTTCGGCTACGTCAGTAAGGTATTTTATCTTTCTTGTAAGCCTGAGTCCATACCAGGAAACGACAAAGCCGACGAGTATTAGTGTGCAGACCAGGATTGCAATATTTATATTTCTTGTATTAGTTGTAATAGCTCTGGCCTTTTTTTCAAGATTTTTAACGGGAGTTGTAAATTCATCAAGGTATGTGGTGCTTGCAATATAATATCGGGTTCCGGTAACTGGTGTGCAGACCATGAATTTTTCTCTAAAACTCTTATCTGCATCCTGCCAGGTATAGTAACCCTTTGATTCTTTCCCACCCTTGCCTGTACTGAAAACTTTCCAGAAGCTTGGGAAAGCTGCTCCCAAGGGCCCTTTCAGTTTACTCATGTCCATGCCTATAATTTTCGGGTTGACGTGAGCCCAGTTACGCATTATTCCATCCTTATCTGGAACCGTATGCAAAGCAGTGTATCCGGTTTTACCAACTTTCTGTACCGCAATTTTTTGAAATTCAGCGTCATTAGAGAGATCTTCAGCCTTTAAATCGGGATGACCCAAAATATAAAGCCTGACCTGAGCAGCCACTGATCTGGCATTTTCAGCAATTGTTTCTTCTGCCATTTTTGTAACAATATCAGAGGACTCTTTTGTAATAAGCGATGAAAGATTATTCAATTGCCAGAAATAGAGAATGCTGGCCCCTATCATTAGTAAGATGGGAATAAAAAAGAAAAGAATAAGCATTTTAATGGTAAGTCCGAACCCTTTTGTCTTAAATTTAGCTGACTTAGACTCTTCCTTCCTGGTTCGTTTTTCCTTTTTCTGTGGTTTCTCTGGAGGGGGTGTTTCCTCATGTGTTTCCGAATAAGAAATTTCGTCCATATGGGGAGCGGAAACATTATTGCTTTCAGAAAAATCCTCAAATGATATCATTTCCTCTTGCACAGGCCTGGTAACAACTATTAAATGATCACAAGCATGACAATATGCCTTGCCAACCTTACCTTTCATTTTGTCGACATCAACACGGTATCTTCTGCCGCACTCTTCGCATACTACAATCATGGTTTCATCTCCAATAATTTTAGGTTAATGACTTGAGAAAATTAATTAAATAACTGAAATTATGTTGTTTCAAGTTAGCAAACATAGAAAGGTCTCAGTTATTTTAGTTGAGGAAATCTCCTTTCTTAGATGTTTCCTATGGTATCCTTAATTTTTTTAATCATAGCCTGTTGAAATAAAATCCTTTTTTCTTCTCTCGGGATCTGACGTGACAGCATATCTGTTAATTCGGCAGCTTTATGTTGTGGAATATTCTTCGGGCCCACACCCAAGGCCTCAATAGCGTCTTCGATTAATATACCAGCGATTGGTCCCGTAGCTAAGGATAATTGATCTTCAAGATATTCAATAAATTCATTGTTCAACATAGGAACCGCTTCAAAAACCGGCTCAATAAGATCGAGAGAGAGGAGCTTTGAAATAGTTACTTTTATATTATTCATGTCTATTCCAGAGGTTTTAGCAATTGTTTTAATATCTTTTTTGCCGTCAATATTCATAAGGAGAGTCAGCATCTGTCCTGTAAGAGAATATTCACCCATATCCTTTTTCTGAACGCGTCTAAAAACCAAAGAAAAAATGTCTCCACTCAGAATATCCATGATAAAGCCTCCGATGAATCATTTATTTATTCTCTCTCCATAATTTCAATTCTGCTCTAAGCTCTTCGAATTCGGCCTTTATAACCTCCTTAAGCTCTTCCAGGGCAGAAGTAAATGCGTCATGAGCAGATAGATTTCCTGTGTCTTCTTGCTTATTAACCATTTCAGCGGCCATTTCCTCTATGGCAGGAATTTCATAATCTGCTATTTTTTCTTCAGATACAAATGATATTTCTCCTCTTTCTTCTTCCCTGACTTCAGGCTCAGTATTTTCTAATGCCTCCTCTGGTTCTATTTTCTTTTCAAAATCCATGAATTCAATCTCTTCAGGCTCTTCCTCTTCGAACGCCAGGGTTATCTCCTCAGCCGGCACTTCAGGAACAGGCATTTCCTCTAAAGGTATTAGTTCAATCTCTTCAGGCTCTTCCTCTTCGAACGCCAGGGTTATCTCCTCAGCCGGCACTTCAGGAACAGGTCTTTCCTCTAAAGGCTCAAGTTCTATTTTTTCAGGCTCTTTTTCTGCTAACTCATCAAGCATTTCCTGAGCTGCTGCTTCAGAAGCAAATTTGTCCTCCTCAGGCATGAACTCAATTTCCTCAGTTTCTTCTTCTTCGAATGCAGCTGTTATTTCCTGAGCTGCCGCCTCAGGAGCAAATTTGTCCTCCTCAGGCATGAACTCAATTTCCTCAGTTTCTTCTTCTTCGAATGCAGCTGTTATTTCCTGAGCTGCCGCCTCAGGAGCAAATTTGTCCTCCTCAGGCATGAACTCAATTTCCTCAGTTTCTTCTTCTATTTTCTTTACTGGAGCAGGTTTGCTGGCGGCAATTTGTTTTTTCAATTTATTAAATTTATTTATCTCCTCGAAAAGAATTTTTTTCTTCTCGCGTTTTGTTATTCCTTTTGATGATACTATTGTATCAAGATGTAAAAAAACAGAATTAAATACTTTTATTGCATTTGGATGTGCTAGGGCCTTTTTCTTTTTAATATACTTGGCTATCAGAACAAGAAGTTTAAGAAACATTCGGATGATTTTATCATCCTTATATTCGATGTCCAGTCTATTTGTCTCCTCAATAAATTTCGTCATGATTTCATCATTGATTTCCCAATCAATAGATAAAATTATTCCTCTCAACTTTTTTAAGGGATAATTTTCAGAATCAATATTATTTTCCTCAAATTCAAGAGATTCAGTTTCGTCATTTTCCCTGAATAGATAATCCAGACGACTTTCTACCTCCTTGATTATGCTATCATCATTTTTATCAGACAATTTATGTCTCCCTATTTGAGTTGATTTGCCAATGAGGTTACCGTAATTGCTATAATTTTTCTAATAGTTTTAGTCACATTTGTTCCTAAAAAGGCACTGGCCATAAAAGAAGGGGCCTTTAGCTTTGAGTTAAGGTCATTCTCAAGAGTTTCAAAAGATAAAAGAGGAATGCCCTGTTCGGCTAAGTCCCTTTTGTTGTATTGCATTACAAGAGGAATTTTCGTTATATTCTTGTTATGAGAAGTTAAATTTTCTTGAAGGTTGTCCAATGAGATAATATTTCTTTCCCTCCTTAAAACCATGGAGTCAGCTACAAAGACAATGCCGTCAACACCCCTTAAAACGAGTTTTCTTGTAGCATTATATTTTACCTGCCCAGGCACTGTATAAAGCTGAATCTTAATATCATAGCCCTTAATTTGGCCAAGATTTACAGGGAAAAAATCAAAAAAAAGTGTCCTGTCGCCTCTTGTTTTTATTGTAACCATATCCGAATTAATATTTTTTTTGAAGGTATTATATATATATTCAAGATTAGTGGTTTTTCCCCCTCTGCCCGGGCCATAATATACTATTTTTGCTTGAACCTCTTTATTTCTAAGATTTACAAATGCCAAAAAATACCCCTTAAATTTAAAATAATATTATTATTTGCGCTATAGTTCAACCAATTTAAGAAAAAAACAATGCTGAATAATCTTTTAATAAAACTATTCCCAAAGCTTAGCGATTTTTTTTATTGCCCCTGCGACCCTTAGTCGTAAAAATCCTAAGGAGATATCTTTATCGAAGATGGCAACCAGCAGAAAATCATCCATAACTTTGCTGAAATGAATATTTTCTTTATGACCTTTGTGAAAAAGCAAAGAAAAATCATCTTCCCCTATAATTTTGGCCATAGCACTAACTGCTCCGAAATTACCAGCAGCAAGAGCTGCAAGGGAATAAATGTCATATTTCATTTTGCCGTTATCCAGATTTGAAATAACATTTCCAGCCATATCAATAAGACATACGCAACTGACTCCGAGTTCAATAAGGTCTTTATGCAGAATCTTTTCTATGATATCAATTTGCTTTTGACCAAGACTTAATTCCAAATTATTCTCCTCCTTCAAAATGACAAATTATATATAAATACTATTTTAGTTTACTTCGCATATTAAGTATTTTAAAGAAAAGTTTTGCTTCAGTTCCATTGTCACTGGTGCCTTCTGTTTCAAAATTCAAATTCTTTATTAAATTTTAAATCAGTATTTTGAATGCAATAGGCTGATCCTGTTTTTTTACTGTATCTGTAATATGGGCAGTTTATGATGATTTTTCATTTGACAATGTACCCAATCCTCCGAATCTTTACCATTGCTATTTCTATAATTTTTAAGACAGGTCATCTAAATACAAGTTTTTATATGCATTTTACTGAATTTATAGTCTCAACAAGTATGCCAGTCAAGATATTATTGATCGTAATGCTACATCCAAATCTAATTAATAAATTATCTTAATTAATGTACTTAATAACTTGATATTGTTGGTTTTTACCAGATTTTTATAACTTAAATATCTTGGGACAAATAAAGATTGCGCCTGAGGCGCACAAGAGTTTTGCAAAGGTCTCTCCACAAGAAGTCCTCAGCCATAGGATGGTTTAAACCAACTTCAATTGAAACAATCATCAACACGCTTAGAACAGAAAAAATGAAAAACATGCTAATTGTATTTTGACAGGCCGGAGTATAGATCCTGTGTGTTTATATGTGGTTATATAATACTAGTATCATAGAGTAATTTTTCTATTCCAGGCTGTAATTTGGCGCTTCCTTGATAATTATAACATCGTGCACATGGCCTTCTTTCAGCCCTGCGGGTGTGATTCGTACAAATTTTGGTTTAATATGCAGTTCTTCAATATTTTTACATCCCAGATAGCCCATTCCTGCCCTTAAACCTCCAATCAGCTGGTAAATTGTATCTGAAAGCGGGCCACGATATGGTACACGACCTACTATACCCTCTGGCACAAGTTTTTTCTCAATATCAGTTTCTTCCTGAAAGTATCGATCTTTGCTGCCTTCTTTCATGGCTTCCAGAGAACCCATGCCACGGTAAACCTTATAGCTTCTTCCCTGAAAGAGGATTGTTTCCCCAGGACTTTCATCGGTTCCGGCAAAAAGACTTCCAATCATTACAGAGCTGGCACCCCCTGAAAGTGCCTTTGCAATATCTCCTGAGTATTTAATCCCGCCATCGGCGATTATTGGTATTCCAGCCTTTTTTGCCTCTGAGAAACAATCTATAATAGCGGTAATCTGAGGAACACCAACTCCCGCAACAACGCGTGTAGTACAAATTGAACCTGGCCCAACTCCAACTTTTACAGCGTCCACACCTGCTTCAATTAAGGCTTTAGTGCCTTCGGCCGTGGCTACATTGCCGGCAACGATCTCAAGGTCAGGGAATCTTTTTTTAACATCCTTTACAGCCTGAATGACCTTTGCAGAGTGTCCATGGGCTGTATCAATTGCTACAACATCAACGTTGGCAGAGATAAGACCGGAAATTCTGTCAATCATTTCAGGACCAATTCCTACAGCAGCCCCTACTTTCAGCCGGCCCATCTGGTCTTTACATGCATTAGGATATTTTTTTAATTTCTCAATATCTTTAATTGTGATTAGACCCTTTAATTTGCCTTCATCATCGACAATTAGAAGTTTTTCTATGCGTCTTTTATGAAGAATTGCTTTAGATTCTTCAAGGGTTATACCTACTTTGGCTGTTGCCAGATTCTCTTTTGTCATAACATTTTCAACCATTTGATCCAAATTAGTTTCGAATCGCAAATCTCTGTTGGTAATAATGCCCAACAGATTTCCGCTTTTTACAACCGGCACTCCGGAAATAAAATTATTTTCCATAATTTCAAGAACTTCATGGATCTTATGCCCAGGTTCTATAGTGATTGGATCAACAATCATTCCGCTTTCAGATTTTTTTACTTTTTCAACTTCAAGGGTCTGCTGTTCAATACTCATATTTTTATGGATAAAGCCTAATCCACCCTGTCTGGCCATGGTTATTGCAGTATCAGATACCGTTACGGTATCCATTGCAGCGCTTACTATAGGGATGTTTAAACAGATATTTTTTGATAATTTTGTCTTGATATCCACTTCATGAGGCATTACCTCTGAGTGAGCTGGAACTAAAATGAGGTCATCAAAAGTATAACCAAATTGAACGTTCTTTATCTCCATTTATTTCTCCTTAATTAATTATAAATCTTTAAAGCCATTAGTTAATGCCCGTCCATAAATGGCCTGTCCCAATCTCTGCGTCTCCGATAGGCGGGATTTGTCAACAGTCTCAAATTTTAACCCGCCAAATATTCCTTACTTTAAAAGCCATAGTTTATATTAAATATAAAAATAAGTTTATTATATTTATATATAAATAAATTTCAGAATTAATTTAAAAACAAACAAGTTAAATATAATTAATATTGATGGACTCGAAAAAAGTCAAAAACACTCTCTTTCCGTCATTCCGGCCAGCCAACCAGCCATAGGCTGGTAAAAGGCGGACAAATCCGCCACAATGACTGGCGGATAAACCCGCCAAAAACATTGGCGGGTAAACTCCAGCCTGTCCCGGATCCCTGTTCGGGGACGGGATCTGAGTCTTTTCAAGCGGTTATGAAACCCCTGGACCCCGGTTTTCACCGGGGTGACGACTTTTTGCGAGTTCACCAATATTAAGCAATTTTAAAAAATATCTATTTATTTTATAGGATCAAAATAAATACTGGTTTAGTCTTTTTAATTGCCTGACTGTAGCTGAGCAAATAAAAATAACAAACGACAGATTTTATAAAAAAATATTATAAGCGATTCTTAATTTTGAAAATCAGTGGCTCTACAACCATTTATTATGAAAAGCATCTTATAAATATTCAACCATTAATTCAGCGAAAATATATCAGAAGGATGTAGTCTTTTCAATCAACAAAAAAGAAATTTTGTTGTATAAGAACAGATTTATATGCCGCATGTCTTTTTTCTCCGTTTTCAATTTGATAATTTAAAAAACTTATATTAAATACACGAAAGTCTGAAAATGCTATTTTTAGAATTAGCAAAATCTAGGCTTGACAAACAAAGTGTATTTTTTATAGATAACCATACGTGAGATGATTCTTGAGGATTTACCGTATAACAGAATTTTAAAATTTGTTGTCTATCGGGTGAAATAATGAAACGAATAAAGGGTATCTGTAATGCCTTGGCTCAGAAAAGCGACTTGTACCCAACTTACAAACGTTTGCCTTTACCAAAAAAGGTAGTGTTGCCTTTAGGGTCTTTCAAAAAAGAAATGATTCCTTTGGTCAAGACAGGAGACAAGGTAGTCGCAGGACAAAGGATAGGTGAGGACAATGAAGGCATTTCCCCTCCGGTTTATGCTTCTATTTCGGGAGAAGTAAAAGAAATTAAACCCTGGCTTGGATATTCCGGCCAGGAGATTCTTTCTGTTGTAATTGAGTCCGATGGGGAAAAAAACACCAGTAAGATTGGCGATGAATCCAAACAAGAACTGGATGATCGGGATATCATCAGCTTGATTAATGACGCAGGCATAAAAGAGGTAGATAATTTTTTCTGGCCATTGCCGCTTAGAATCTCCAAGCCTTCCTTGGTATCACGTATACCTTCCTATCAGTCTTTTAGTGCGGAACCTGTTGAATATCTTATTATCAATGGCATGGATCGACAGCCAGGTGTTTCGGTGCGGCGAAATGCTTTAATAAATAGTGAAAAAGATATACTGGAGAGCATACCGGTCCTTCAAAAGGTTTCAGATGCAAAAAAGACCTTATTAACAGTTTATGAGGGTTATCCCGTTCCATTAGACTTTGAGCAGAAGTTAAAGGATCTTGGTGTTACAATAATAAAGTGCCCCAATAAATATCCCATAGCACTGGAACCTCTTCTCATTAAGTATGTTACAGGCAGGGAAGTAAGTCAGCCAATTGGAAATTCCAGAGATGTTGGAAGCGCTGTTATAGATGTGATCACTGCGGTTCGTGTTATAGAAGCTGTTAGGGAAGGGATGATTTCCACCGAGACTACAGTCCAGGTTTCTGCTCTGTTTAAGGATGTTAATGTTTATGTCAGGGTAGCTGAAGGCATCCTTTTGGAAGAATTGATTGAACAGCTGCTTCTTTCCGGAAAAGATGTATCGAAGGCTATTATTGGAGGTTCATTTCTTGGATATGCGCAACAGGATTTAAATGTTCCCATTACCCAGGAAGCAGATGCGATTATTCTGCAGAACGCCGATGAGTTGTCACTCTTTTCCAACCAGTCATGTATTAATTGTGGCTATTGTGTACGTTCTTGTCCCATGCGCCTGATGCCGAATGAACTTTCAAAAAATTGTGAGTACAGTCTATTTGATAAGGCCGAAGAGCTTGATATATTTTATTGTATCGAATGCGGCATTTGTTCTTATGTATGTCCGGCAAGGCGACCCATGGTGCATTTGATCCGTTTCGGTAAGCGGGAAATATTAGCCTCGAAGGAGGAATCATGAAACGTCCTGAATTTTATGTCTCAATTTCGCCTCATATCCATTCAGGCAATTCTATTCGCAAGATGATGTACGAAACTTCAGGGGCGCTTATTCCAGTGCTCTTTGCCGGCTGGTTTTTTTATGGCTGGCCAGCTCTGAAAATTATTGCCATTTCTGTGATAACGGCTATATTGGCTGAATTTTTGTGGGAAAAAATAATGAAGCTCCCCTCTCGTATTGGAGATGGAAGTTCTTTATTTATTGGTCTCATGCTCGGACTTATTCTTTCAACGGAATGTCCATGGTGGATTCCCGTAGTCGGGTCATGCGTGGCTGTTATACTGGGAAAGGAAGTGTTTGGCGGTTTGGGTAACAATCCTTTCAGCTCAGTCATTGTGGGATGGACTTTTCTTCAAGTCTCCTACAGGGATCTGATGTCCAGTTTTACCGTTCCGGAACCGCAGTTTCTCCTTGAAGCGAGCGAGTATCTTGTTGATCCGCCACTTGTTGTTTTAAAGGATGAGCTGGAAACTATTTCCTATGTGCCGTGGCAGGATTTTCTGCTGGGTAATGTACCTGGAGAAATTGGTACTATTTCCGTGATTGCAGTTCTTTTAGGTGGTGCATATCTGTTGTTCAGGCGGATAATTACATGGCATATCCCGTTATCTTTTATTTTGTCTGCATGGATCATAGGTTTTATTTTCTGGCAAGCAGATCCTGAAATCTATGCAAATCCAATTTATCATATTGTTTCAGGATGGGTATTGCTTGGCGCTTTCTTTCTGGCTACTGAAAAGGGGACAGCGCCAGTTACTGTTCCGGGAATGATTTTCTATGGGATAGGATGCGGGGTGTTAACAATCATTATTCGAATATATGGCGGTTACATGGAGGGAGTGCCCTTTGCAATCCTGTTGATGAATGCACTGACTCCACTGTTGGATCGTATCAGACCGAAAGCTATGGGGAGGGTAAAGGAAATTGCGTGATTTAATTCGTATGGTAGTGGTTTTGACTGCTATTTGCGCTGGGTCCGCTCTGGTGCTTTCGTATACAAACCAGGCTACACAGACTCAAAGGGAATATCAGATTACAAAGTATGTAAGAGGACCCTCTGTTATTGCT
This sequence comes from Deltaproteobacteria bacterium, assembly GCA_036733345.1. Classification (GTDB taxonomy): domain Bacteria; phylum Desulfobacterota; class DSM-4660; order Desulfatiglandales; family Desulfatiglandaceae; genus JAFGMQ01. The sequence goes on from DAINAR010000012.1 coordinate 37,734, forward strand.
GTTCTGGGTGAATATGACAATGATCCTCTCAAGGATGTCGTTAAAATCGATATGGGTAAAGACGACAAGGGCAGGTCTATTGAAAAAACCATCTTTGTAGCAAAAAAGGATGGCAAGCCTGTAAGCATGGCATATGAAACTTCAAGTGACAAAGGCTATCACGGAACCATTAATATAATGGTTGGTGTTGATACAGAAGGTAAAATAGAGGGAGTGTCTGTTACGACTCATTCCGAGACTCCTGGAAAAGGCGATTTGATTGAAAAACCGGATTTCAGAGACCAGTTTATAGGGCTTCAGCTTTCACAGGATGCTCAACTGTCTGGAGCCGGGGGAAAGATTGATGGCATAACCGGTGCTACTATATCGAGCAAGGCTGTTTCTGAAGCAGTTGTTAAAGCTTTGGAGCTCTTTCCGAGAGTAAAAAAGGAGGTAATGCAATAAGATGAGTGTTTTTAAGGAATTCACCAAGGGTTTATGGAATGAAATTCCCCCATTTCGTCTGGTACTCGGCCTTTGCCCTGTTCTTGCAGTGACAACTGCCGCAAAAAATGGTTTAGGTATGGGTCTGGCTACTACCTTCGTACTTGTCTGTGCCAATTTGCTTATCTCTCTGCTTAGGAATTTAATACCAAGAAAGGTCCGTATTGCCGCCTTTATTGTTGTGATTGCTTCTTTTGTTGTCATTGTTGAGCTTCTTATGCAGGCCTATTTCTATCCATTGTTCAAAGTTCTCGGAATTTTTATTCCCTTAATAGTGGTCAATTGTATAATTCTTGGAAGGGCTGAGGCATTTGCTTCCAAACACAAGGTTATCCCTTCCGTCGCCGATGGTCTCGGCATGGGGATAGGTTTTACTCTTTCCTTGACTTTTTTAGGTGGTATCAGAGAAATAATCGGCAGCGGGACATTATTCGGCCACTCTATCATGTGGGATTCATTTGAGCCGTTTTCTATTATGGTCCAGGCCCCCGGGGCTTTTATCTGCCTGGGTCTGATACTGGCCTTGATGAACTGGATTAGTGTAAAGCAAAAAAGGAAAGAGATCAGTTAGAGATTTATCTGAACTGGAATAGAATGATACGTTCGAAAAACTTTTTGATGGATCTATAAGGCTATTGGAAATCGAGGAATTAAACTATGTCTGAGTATCTGCTATTACTTGTAAGCGCTGTCTTTGTAAATAATATTATATTGGCACGTTATCTTGGTAATTGTCCTTTTCTGGGTGTTTCTACCCATCTTCATACCGCTATCGGCATGAGTGCAGCGGTTGTTTTTGTTACCACACTTGCCAGTGCTGTTACATGGATCCTGCAGACCTATCTTCTTACACCATATGAGCTTGAATACCTTCAGACAATTGCCTTTATTCTGGTGATTGCGACGCTTGTGCAACTGGTCGAGATGTTTCTGCAAAAATCAGTACCGGTCCTTTACAAGGCGCTTGGCATATTCCTTCCTCTGATTACTACAAATTGTGCTGTGCTTGGTGTTGCGGTTCTATCTATACAAAATGAGTATAGCTTTATCAAAACTCTTGTTTTTGCTTTTGCATCAAGCGTTGGTTACGGTTTGGCCCTGGTTTTACTTACGGGTTTAAGGGAGCGGTTTGCAACAGCTCCGATCCCGATCCACCTGAGAGGTACATCTTTGGGCCTTGTAACAGCAGGGCTTCTTGCGCTGGCATTTTTGGGTTTTGCGGGGATGGTCCATTAAACAAGGCTTCCATACCCTAATAGGGAATTGCTGGGTATTTTGTTTTTAAACAGAATGATTATTTAAGAAAATTTATTTTTAATGGTGTGTAGATACTAAAAGATTAACTTGATTCATTCGTAAAAAGAAAGATTTAAGGTGGAATTTGTAAACAGTACAAATCCAGTCAAGAAAGATACTGTGTCTGTGTTTTCAGGCTTCCAATCCCCTAAAAAAATTTGGGAATCTGCGTAGCTGAAACGATTTATCAGTTAAAAACAGAATTTATTTCCCGTTAATATTTCGAGATATCGAGCTAGCGGGGCTTTTTACGAAGCCATCATACCTATCGGAGAGAAAATATGCTTATAGCCATTTTGGCCATTGGAGGAATTGGTCTGATTGGGGGGCTGGGGCTGGCGATTGCTTCAAGGATATTTTATGTTTACGTGGATCCGACTATCCTTGCTGTTGAGGACGCCTTGCCTGGAGCCAATTGTGGAGGATGTGGTTTCCCGGGGTGCAGTGCTGCCGCTGAAGCTATTGCAAAAGGAGATGCACCTCCCAACATTTGTGTTGGTGGTGGCCCCGATGTGCATGTTGCAGTCGCTGCAATTATGGGGGTTGAGCACAAAGAGACGGAGCCGGAGATAGCAAATCCCGGATGCAGGTATGGTGTTGAAAGTGCTGACCTTAAGTATATTTATAACGGTTTTAATGATTGCAGAGCAGCACTTCTGCTTAACGGAGGGTCAAAAGTCTGTCCGGTAGGATGCCTGGGGTTGGGTACATGTGTAAATGCCTGTCCTTTTGGTGCACTTTCAATGGGGCCTGATAACCTGCCGGTCGTAAACTCCCACCTTTGTACGGGTTGCGGAACATGTGAAAGGGTATGTCCTAAACACATTATAACCCTGACATCAAATTCAAGGCGTATACAGAATGAGTACACTGAAGACGAATGTACAGCACCTTGCCAGAGGTCATGTCCTGCAGGGATCGATATCCCCGGATATATTGCCAAGATTCAACAAGGCAAATACGAAGAATCTGTTCGTATTATAAAAGAAAGCAATCCATTTCCTTCAGTTTGCGGACGTATTTGTGTCCAACCATGCGAATATGAATGCCGAAGAAACCTTGTGGATGAGCCCGTAGCTATCAATGGCCTGAAGCGGTTTGTTGCTGACTATGAAATAAATTCAGGTCAAAGGATACAAATACCCAGAGCTCCGGAAACCGGCCATAAGGTTGCCGTTATTGGAGGTGGTGCTGAGGGTTTGACTGCGGCATATTTTCTGAACCGGCTTGGCCATGATTCAAAAGTATTTGAATCTTCATCCAGGTTAGGAGGACTACTGGTCACAGCCATTCCTGAGAACAGGCTTCCGCGGAATGTTTTGGATTGGGAAATAAATGGTATTCTGGATGCAGGTGTTGAGGCTGTTACCAATCAAAAGCTGGGAAAGCAGTTTACTATAGAATCATTACTTAATGACGGTTTCGATGCTGTGTTTGTAGCTACCGGAGGATGGGATACTCAACTGGCTGAAAAAGGCAGGGGAGAAGGTTTCCAGTCGTTGCCGGGTGTTAAAATTTTACTTGATTTTATGCTCAATAAAGAAGACGGAGCGGGTACCTGTTCAGGAAAAAAAGTAATGATAACCGGGGGTGGAAATGCCGGTATCAATGCTGCCAGGCAGATTTTAAAAGACGGTGCTGAAAAGGTTTATATTGTCATTGGAACTGAAGAACAAAACAGTTCTCTTAATCAGGATGAAATAGAAAGCGCAAAGAAAGACGGGGTTGAATTTTATTTTGAAAGTGCTGTTACCAGGATGATTGGTAAAGGACCTGATCTTACTCACGTTGAGGTATGCTCTGTATCAAAACAGGAAGAGGAAGTGGAAAAGAAACCTGTCGCAGTGGATTTATTTTTCACAGGTGCAGGGCGTTTTCCAGAGCTTATCTATGTGCCTGTCCGGAAAGAAGAAGATGAAGGAGAAGAAGCTGATAAGGAACGCTCCGATATGCTTCTTGAATGGGAAACAGTTATACCCTATGCAAGCCCTGTAGCCAGGAGGGATTTGGGTATGTTCAGGCCGGGAGAGGTTGTCAGCGATTATAAGGCAGTTGTCGAAGCTATTGGTTCAGGACGAAGAGCGGCAGCCTCAGTAAATAAAGCTTTGGTCGGAGAACCAGTGGAAGCCCCATATAATATGATCCGCGAAAATTCCCGTATCTTGAGCCTTGATAAACTGGAGCCGGTTTCAAATCTACCGAGGCAGAAAATGCCTGAAATTTCAATGGAGGAGAGGATAAATAATCCATCAGCTGAGATAGTTTCGGGGTTTTCGGAAGAACAGGCTCTTATGGAAGCAAAAAGATGTCTTCAATGTGGACTCATATGCTATCGTCGGATTGAGGGGATGGACAGCTAGATAATATTCGTGTCATTTTCGGATGATATTCAGCTTTAGACAAAGCAGCTCGATCGAATAATTTAAGTAAATAAAAGGTAATACACATTGCAATAATACCTCCAATTATCGAGCCAAGGGCTGAATAAATATGAAAAGATTTTGCCAGTGCCCCTCCGCCATATGAACCAGCAATCAGGGCGACCACTGGCAAAAGATAGACAAGCATAGAAAGTTTTAAAAGAGCGTTTGTAGGCACACTGATTTCAACAACATCCCCCGCTTTTGCCTGAAGATTATTAACTACCTCTATGACTATTTCTTTGTCGGAAAGCGTATGACATGCGCCCCTTGCCTCGCATTTTGAACATGCAGAACTCCTTTGAATTTTAATAACTGCATTATTTGCTGATATTTTATCTACAATACCTTGTTCGTTAACCATTATTGCTCCTGTTAATTGATACCGGAATTATTAATGCTATTGAGAATGAAAATTCAATCCATAATCATTTAATTTAACATAATTATATAAATTAGTATACTGTGAAAAAATATTATTCAGGAATTCATATAAGTATTTTATTCCCATGATTCAAATTTAAACCTGCTGACAAATCCCGCTTATCGGGTATGTAGAGATTGCGAAACCGGGGGACCGCCAGAAGGGTTCGAAGAAAATAGACTATTTATGGATGTGTAGTTGTTAAAAGGTATCAAGTAATATAGTGCTAAAAGATAAATTGATAATTTAATATAAGAGACATTGAAGGTAAAAATGAAAGAAGAATTTAGATTTCCTGCTGATGAAATTTATAATCGTATTGCAGGAATTCAGACTGAATTGAAAATGAATCAATTCGGCGGGCTGTTTATTGTTCAGAGGGTTGATCTTTTATATTTTTCCGGTACTGCCCAGAATGGATTTTTATATATCCCTGCAGAAGGAGAACCCCTGCTGCTTGTAAAACGGTATCTACCTCGTGCCAAAGAGGAATCACCTATCAAAAATATAATTGAAATAAAATCAATAAAAGATGTCCCCTTAATGATAACTGATTTTTATGGAAAATTACCCAAGGTTTTGGGCTTTGAACTGGATGTAGTGCCAGTTAATGATTTCCGTTTCTATTGTCAGCTTTTTCCTGAGCAAAATTGCGTGGATGCCTCTTCGCTGATTCATAAGATAAGGATGATCAAATCAGCGTGGGATATAGAGCAGATGGAAGAAGCAGCAGAACTGTCTTTCCGTACCTTTGAATATATTAGAGATAACATTAAACCAGGCTATACGGAAATGGAATTCGCAGGCATGTTTGAAACATTTGCACGAAAATTCGGGCATGGCGCAAAACTCAGGTCAAGAAACTATCAAACAGAGGCATATCCATGGCATATTCTAAGCGGAAACAGCGGGGGTATGGTAGGTGTGCTGGATTCTCCTTTCAGCGGGGAAGGAACATCATTAGCATTTCCAAGTGGGGGAGGGAATAAAAAACTTGCCCCGAATGAACCAATACTGATTGATTTGGGTACCGTATTAAACGGTTATCATTTTGATGAAACGAGGATGTTTGCAATCAAAAACATGCCAAAAAAGGCATACGATGCCTGCATGGCATCAATCGAGATCCATAATGAAGTGCTGGATAAGGTAAAGCCAGGCGTGAGTCTTGAAGAGCTTTTTAACATATCTGTGGCAAAAGCTGATTCGTTAGGATATTCAGAAACTTATCTGGGTCCACCAGGTTATAAAGTTACCTTCATTGGGCATGGTATAGGTCTTGAGCTGGTTGAAGAACCTATTATAGCTTCTAAGAAAAAAGATCTTCTTGAGATCGGGATGATGTTTGCTCTTGAGCCAAAATTAACCTTTGAAAATGAGTTCGCAGCAGGAATAGAGAGTGTTTTCCTTGTGACGGAAACAGGGCATCGGTTGATAAGCAGGGTGCCCGTAAAAATCTTCATTTGCTAAAGCATTTCGCTTTTTTAACTGTAACTTACCTGAAAAAATCGTGCTTGATCAAGAAGAATTGATGACATGATAAATCTTAGTTTTATCGAACCCGCAATACTGCATTAAAGAAATATAACAAAGTCATTTCATAAAAGATCAAAAAGCCCTAAGTTTCTGGAGGGTAGTTTCCATTCAATAAGATTTGAGATTAAGCCTGAGATTTTAATAAAGGCAAAAAATTTTCTTGACAGTCCATATTGTATACAGTATACATTTTGTCCAATACGTTTATTTGCAAAAAAAGTCTCATTTCAAGCCGGTAAGGCCTCATTCTTAATTCGGAGGAGTTTTATGGAACTTTTCAATAATATTACCATTCTTTCCCTCGAACAAGCAACGGTTTTGCCCTACCTGACTTTTCGGCTGGCACAGGACGGCATGAATGTTATCAGGCTGGAACATCCTATCTATGGTGATCCAAATCGCCTTATCGGCGAGAATGTCCTGGGAGAAGAGAGAATGAACTCCTATTTCCTGTGTATTAATTCAGGCAAGAAGGCCCTTACGCTTGATCTTGCCGCACCGGAAGGGCAGAAAATTTTTCATTCTCTTATTAAAAAGTTGAATGTTGATATTTTTGCAACAAATCAGCTTCCAAGAAATTACAAAAAACTTGGTATTGATTATGAAAGTCTGAAGTCAATAAAACCCGATATAATCTGGCTTGGTTTGACTGGATTTGGTCCTGACAGCAATGAAGCAGCCTATGATCCGATTCTGCAGGCAAGGTCAGGCATGATGGAACTGACCGGTGAGGCGGAGGGAGCCCCACAGGTATTGGGAATTCCTCTTCCTGACATGGGCACCAGTGTACACGCATACGGGAGTGTTATGAAGGCACTTTTTAAGCGTGCAGCGACCGGAGAAGGATCATGTATAAATTACTCGATGTTCGAATCCTCCGTATCATGGCACACGGTGCCAATAACACAAACTGCCAGTTTTGGAAAAACAATCAAGAGAAGAGGGAATACCCACGAATTCTTTGCGCCTGTTTCAGTTTACAAGACAAGCAATGGATTTATTTATCTGGCAGTGGGTAATGACCGTCAGTGGAAATCCATGGTTTCTCTCAAGATTTTTAATTCCCTTAATAAACCCGAATATGAAAAGAATCATGGCCGTATAACAGATGTGAAAAATTTAAATCAGTCAATAAATGAGATAACAGCTAAGTGCACGTCAGAGGAATTGATTGATTTATTTAATTCTATAACCCTTCCTGTCAGCAAGATAAAGACAATAGCAGAAATGATTGATGACCCTTTAGTAGAAAGAAGACTGCTGTTTGCTGAGGATAAGACAACGAATACAAAACTCACGCTTGCGCCTGCCCCAATTATGACACCTTTTCTTGAAAGTGTTGACAGAATGCTTTCTTTTCCACCGCGGTTTGGAGAGCAAAACAGTGAAATCTATGGGGATATATTAGGGTATTCCGCAGAAGATCTAAAACTTCTGAAAGATAATAACGTCATATAAGAAAGATCTAAAAGTAAATAAGTTGACAAATGTTAATTTGCTTTCTTCAATTTTAAAGCATAAACTGTTGATGAAATCGCAAAAATTCATAAATTGCTTTTTTACGTTACCCCGGTCCCGTACTTGATTCGGGACCTGAATGACGGTTGTTGGACTTTTTAGGAGTCTGTCAACTGTTTGTAGTTGCGATATCGCTGATAATCACCAGGGAGTAAATCTTATGGATATTATTGTATTAGTCAAGCAGGTTCCTGATACGACAGATGTTAAACTTGATCCGAAGACAGGGAATCTCATAAGAGAAGGTATTGAGAGCATCATTAATCCGGATGACAGGCATGCGATCCAGGCTGCAGTTGACCTTAAGGAGATTGCGGGGGGAAAGGTAACTGCGATTTCAATGGGTCCTCCTCAGGCTATTGATGCAATATCCGAGGCTATGGGAATGGGAGTCGATAATGCTGTGCTGCTTACTGATATGGCTTTTGCCGGGGCAGACACATGGGCTACCTCATTTACACTTGGGAAGGCTATTGAGAAAATCGGGAAATTTGATCTGGTAATATGCGGACGTCAGGCCATAGATGGTGATACGGCACAGATTGGGCCTCAGGTAGCTGATTATCTTGCTATCCCACAGGTCAGCTATGTCTGCCAGGTTGAGGAAATAAAGGAAAAAAGCATAGTTGTAAGAAGACGTCTCGAGAACGGATTTGAGCGGATTGAGTGCACAATGCCTGCCATGCTTACGGTTATAGGGGAACTAAACCGGCCTCGATATGCTCATATGGGAAGATTAATTGATGCCTGCAGTGAAAAGGCGCGCATCAATGTATGGAACTCGGCTGATATTGGAGTTCAGGTTACGGAAGTAGGCCTTAACGGTTCTCTGACGCATGTAATCAAGACATTTGCTCCAAAGTTTCAGAGACAGGGAGAGATTCTCGAGGGTAAGACAGACGAGGTCGTGTCACAATTGATTGGAAAACTGAAGGAAAACAGATTGATTTAGTGTCTGAAAAAAAGGCCATTCAGATACTGTTTTGGAAACTGGATTGCGGAATTAGCCGTGCCCATGCAGGAGATATGAACTTCCGAGATTCTGATTTTGAGTTTAACAAAGATATATATTTATTTGTTTGCATAGATCAGTATGGGGCAAGGTCTCCAGCTAGATGGCAATCTTAAATGTTAATAATTTGAGGCCGGAACCAAAAAAAACAAAGTGGAGATAATCTATGACAGTCTGGATTGAAGTTGATCTCTGTACTGGATGTAAACGCTGTATAAAGGCATGTCCTTATGGAGCAATAGAATTAAAGGATGGGAAGGCCAGTATTTTAGAGCATTGTACCTCTTGCGGTGTATGTCTGGAAGTTTGCAAGGAAAAGGCCATTAAATCCGATGCCAAACCGAGGACTATTCCCGATTTCAGTGACAGAAAAGGTGTCTGGGTATTTGCCGAACAAAGATACGGCACCCTGAGCAAGGTTTCTTTTGAACTGTTGGGAAAGGCACAGGAACTGGCCGGGACTCTCAATCAGGATGTTTCTGCATTGCTTTTTGGTGATCAGATCTCGGGTTTGTCTGAAACCCTTATAAAATATGGTGCGCAGAACGTTTACGTGGCCGATGATCCCTGCCTTAAAAATTATCGAACAAATGCATATACAATGGTTATTGAAGAACTGGTCAATCAATACAAACCTAATATACTCCTCATGGGAGCAACCCATATCGGCCGCGATCTGGCCCCAAGGGTGTCTCGCAGGATAGGCGTAGGTCTTACCGCTGACTGCACCGAGCTTACAATAGATCCTGAAGAAAAGATTTTACTGCAGACCAGGCCTGCCTTTGGCGGTAATATCATGGCCACAATCGCGAATAGATTTTCCCGTCCGCAGATGGCTACAGTGCGTCCCGGGGTTATGGAAGCAGTTGAAAAGCCAGGTAATAAGGGGAGTGTAATCCAGCACAAGGTTGAGATTAAGGAAGAGGATATCGGGACAAAGATCCTTGAAGTGGTAATGGAAGAAAAGAAAGGAACTGATATCTGCGATGCAAGAGTACTTGTAGCCGGGGGCAGAGGTGTCGGTGATTCCGAAGGATTTAAGGTTTTGCATGAACTGGCTTCACTTCTGGGAGGCGAGCTGGCAGGAACCAGGATTGTCGTTGAAGAGGGTCTGGTTCCGGTGGAGAACCAGGTCGGGCAGACAGGCAAATCTGTCCGCCCGGAACTGTATATTGCCTGTGGGATTTCAGGGGCGATTCAGCACAGGGCAGGCATGATGAATTCCCGGTACATTATCGCTATCAATAAGGATCCGAGAGCCCCGATTTTCCAGGTAGCTGACTGGAGTATTGTGGGTGATCTCAATAAAGTAGTCCCCGAGATGATAGCACAGTTAAAAGAAATTAAAGCCAATGGGTGATAACGGAGGAATTCATGATTAGGTCAAATGCAGAGGAAATAGTTAGAAAAACCATGGCGAGGTTTGTGGATGAGGAAGTAATACCCGTTGCAAGGGAGTTAGATGAAAAAGGAGAGTTTCCAAAGGAATTATTTAAAAAACTTGCTGATATGGGTATGTTGGGAATCAGGTATCCAAAAAAGGTTGGCGGTTCCGGCGGAAATACAACACTTTACTGTATTGCTGTAGAGGAACTTGCAAGGGGGCTTATGAGTTTGGCTGCCATAACTGCAATGCAATGCCTTATGGCAACTAATGGTCTGTATCTGTATGGTACGGAGGAGATGCATGAAAAGTATCTTCGTCCTGCATTAAGGGGTGAAAAGATAGGTGCATTCCAGCTGACAGAGCCAGAGGCAGGGTCCGATCTCAGTGCTGTTACAACCAGGGCAACAAAGACCAGTGACGGATGGGTTATAAACGGAATGAAAACATGGTCCACAAGCGGCCCTTATGGTGATTTTCATACAGTCCTGTGCCAGACAGATCCGGATAAAGGTTTAAAAGGACTTATGTTTTTCTTTATTCCAGCCGATACGCCCGGATTTTCCCACAGTAAAAAATTTGATACCCTGGGCACAAGGACATCATCGCTTTCAGAGATATATTTCAACGACTGTCATGTTCCTCCTGAATATATGCTGGGTGAATTGGGCAGAGGTCTTGATGTATTGCTCACTATACTGGCGGAAATCCGGATTATGACTGCAGCGCTGGCCCTGGGCTTGCAGAGGGCAGCATTGGATGCTTCTATCAGATACAGTAAAGAGAGGTCTCAATTCGGCAAGGAGATAGCAAAATACCAGCTTATTCAGGCAAAAATATCTAATATGGCGGTAAACATAGAGGCAAGCCATTTAATGGTCTATAACGTTACCCATTTAATTGATAATAAGATCCCCTGTCTTAATAAGGCTTCCATGGGAAAATATTTTGCTACCGAAGGCGCATGCAAGGCAGCAGATGAGGCAACAAGGATTTATGGTGCTTACGGTTATTCCATGGAATATGATGTTCAAAGATATTACAGGGATAATCGCTTTCTGTTATATGGCGGAGGCACTCATGAAGTGCTTCAGACAACTATTGCCAGGGAATATCTTCGATAAGCACTGAATATTGAATCAAGTATAAATTGAAGGTGATGTTATATAAGGAAAAATAGAAATTAGTTATGAATGATAAAAAAAAAGGCTCAAACAACCAATTAGCAGGTTTTAATGGTTTAAAGTCATTGCCTTCAAGGATGCCCCTGGGACGGACAGTTTATGAGAATCTCAAAAAGGCTATTATCAGGGGTGATCTGACCCCAGGGTCCAGAGTGATCGAAAGCCGATTGGCCACAGTTTTAAATATCAGCCGTACCCCGGTAAGAGAAGCACTGCATAAGCTTGAGCGTGAAGGCTTCCTCGGGCAATATCCCACAGGTGGCCTTTTTGTGGTTGGGTTGAGCAGGGCGGATATTGAAGAGACATTCGGGATTCGGAGCGTTCTTGAAGGATATGCTGCAAGATTGGCTGCTCTTAAGCATAAAAAAGAAGAGCTGGAACCTCTGGAGAAAAAAATAAATGAATATAAATTTTATTTTGACCGAGGGAAGCTTGATTCATTGCCCAAGATTAATACTTCATTTCATGATCTTCTCTACGCTCTGAGCCACAGTCAAAGGTTAATCAAGCTGATTAACGAATTGAGGGACCAGATTTATCGTTACCGAAAAGTTATTCTCAAGATTGAAGATATGGCAAAGACAAGCAACGAGGATCATCGTCTAATGCTGGAGTTTATCAGAAAAAGGGACGCTGATGGAGTAGAGAAACTGGTAAGGGAACATATCTTGAGAGGGCAGGAAGTTGTGCTGAGAGAATTTGACAATCAAAAATAGTTCAAAGGTCTTTCTTTTTTGACGGCCTCGCCATTCCACTACTTAACTATAATAAACGGGGGCATAAATGATATGGCAGAAAGGAAGATAAGGGTTATTTTAGCAAAACCCGGGCTGGACGGGCATGACCGTGGAGCCAAGGTAGTAGCTCATGCCTTGCGTGAAGCCGGGATGGAAGTTCTTTATACCGGGCTTCATCAAACAGTTCCCGGCATCGTTAATCAGGCTATTCAGGAAGATGTTGATGTAATTGGCTTTTCAATTATGTCCGGCGCACATATACCTATTTGCAGAAAACTCATGGATATTCTAAAAAAGGAGAATATCCATGACAAGCTGATTGTTGTGGGAGGAGTTATCCCAAATAAAGACATTCAGGTCCTGAAGGATATGGGGGTGAATGGAATTTTTCCCGGCGGAACCAAGTTTACTGAGATAGTTGGCTTTATTAGAGAGAATGCTGTCAGATAGTTACAAATTGGTTTTTTATCAATCCAGTAATTAGATCGTATTAACCATTGGTTGGAGTCTGATTGGCTTGGTGTGATTTAGACTTCTTTTTCTACTGAAAAAGATAATACGGGCATCATGATAAAAGGAGAAGGACCATGGGAGTAGCAACATATATCAAGGATGAAAAAGACGCTATTAAAGAAGTCATTCTGCAATCCGGGATCAAGATTAAACCGGTTTATACACCGGAAGATCTTGTAAGAGCAGGCTTTGATTATGATAAGGACCTCGCATCACCAGGTGAATTTCCCTTTACAAGGAGTATCCATTCCCTGGGTTACAGGAGCAGGAACTGGACAACCCGTCAATATACAGGCTTTGGCACGCCGGAAGAGACGAATGAGCGCTTTAAACTGATGATTTCTCATGGCCAGACCGGTCTTAATGTTGCTTTTGATCTGCCAACTCAAATGGGCTATGATTCAGATGATCCAATGGCTGAAGGAGAGGTCGGACGGGTAGGGATGGCTATAGATTCATTGAGAGATTTTGAGAGTGCCTTCAAAGACATAAATCTCAGTAAGATTGGAAGTGGACTTACAATCAACGCCGTGGCATCGATTATGCTGGCCATGTATCAGGCAGTTGCTGAGAAGTTCGGATATAAAAAGACAGAGATATCAGCTACACCTCAAAATGATATCCTGAAGGAGATAGTGGGCCGTGGTGCATGGATATATCCTGTGGAACCAGCAGTAAGGCTTATCGGTGATACTATTGAATATTCCATGAAAGAGCTCCCCAGATGTAATCCTGTATCAGTCTGCGGGTACCATATCAGGGAGTCCGGATGTACACCGGTTCAGGAGATATCCTATGCCTTCATGATAGCATTTGCATATATCGACAATGTAGTAGCCCGTGGATACAGTGCAGAGGATTTTGTAGGACGGTTTTCATTCAACCTGAATATATTCGGCAACATCTGGGAAACAGTATCCAAGTTCCGGGCTGCAAGGAAGCTGTGGGCAAAACTCCTGAGAGAAAGATATGGAGTTCAGGATAAAAAGGCGCTTTTCCTCAGGGGAATTTTTGGCGGCGGAGGATCAGGATTAACCAAGCAGCAGCCGGAAAACAATATAATGCGTGGGGCATATTATGCGCTTGCTGCGGCATTGTCCGGTGCGCAGACGACGGCACTTTGCTCATTTGATGAGGCATATACAATACCGACCGAGAGGGCTGCTCTTTTATCTCTAAGGACCTTTCAGATATTGATGGATGAAATAGGCCTGAGGGATACTGTTGATCCGCTTGCAGGTTCCTATTTCATTGAAACGATTACAAAGGAAATGGAACAAAAGATTCTGGAAGAAATGGAAAAGGTTGAGAAGATCGGGGGGATGGTGGAAGCTGTTTCATCGGGATATGTCCAGAGAGAGGTTGCAAGGCAGGCATATGAGTTTGAACGTAATCTGCAGGAAGGTAAAGTTATAAAGGTTGGGGTAAATAAATACACAGAAGGCGTTGATATGGAGGTTGAACTCCATGAATACAACGAGGAATCTGCTCAACGGCAGATTAAGCGACTCAAGGAATTAAAAAATGAGAGAGACAACCGGACTGTTGGTGAGTCTTTAAATGCACTGAAAAATGCAGCACAGGAGAAAAAAAATGTTATGCCTTACCTGGTCGATTGCTGCAGAGCTTATGCAACAGTTGGTGAAATGGCTAATGTTTTCAGGGACGTCTTTGGTGAATATACCGAACCAAGCATATTTTAGAATACAAGGTTGAGAACAGGCGTGTAACATATATTGTTATTCATATACTCTGAATTTTTTTCAGGGAAGGAGGTGAAGAGAAACAGGAAGGTTCATAGTCAAAAGGGGTTAACAAGTCGTACATAATTTAGGGAGGTCTTAAAATGAGACGAAAAGTACTATTTTCACTGTCAGGAATAATCCTGGCAGCATTATTGGCCATTACCTTTATCCCAGCGACTGCTGCGGCGGAACCTATCAAACTTAGCTATGCTAACTTCCCACCTGCACCAACGTTTCCTTGCGTTCAAATGGAAAGGTGGAAAACCGAAGTCGAAAAGCGTACTGGCGGCAAGGTTGCTATTAATACCTATCCTGGTGGGACCCTGCTCGACGCAAAAAATATGATTGACGGTGTAATCATGGGGCAGGCAGATATCGGCTGTCTGTGCATGGCCTATCAGCCAGGCCGTTTTATTGTTACTAATGCCGTTGCATTGCCCTTTGGTTTCCCAAATGCTGCTGTTGCAAGCCTTACACTATGGGATCTTTACAAAAAGTATAATCCTGAGGGATTTGCAAAAGTTAAGGTCCTGACAATGTTTACCTGCGCTCCTGCAAACATCTACTCAACGAAACCAGTAAAAAATCTGGAAGACCTGAAAGGACTGGAACTCAGGGCCTCGGGCGGTGTTGCTCAGGTATTGAAGGCACTGGGCGCTACCCCTGTTGGCATGCCACAGTCAGAGACTCCGGAAGCACTTCAAAAGGGAGTTGTCCAGGGTGCGGCATCCTCTCTGGAAACCCTTATGGATTTCAAATATGCTGAACTGTGCAGATATGTGACCATCTTTAATGGGCCGGTATATCCCTTCTCCGTTGTTATGAATATGGATACATGGAATTCCCTGCCAAAAGACGTACAGGATGTTATGGACGATCTGGCAAGAGAACAGTCGGAATGGACAGGAAAATATATGGATAATCACGTTGATGAATCCATTGAATGGTCAAAGAAAAACTATAACATCGAGATAACAAAACTTTCCGAAGATGAAGCAGCAAGGTGGGACAAACTGCTCGAGCCGATAAAAGGCAAATGGGTGGAAGATGCCAAGGCTAAAGGTTTGCCTGCCGATGACATTCTTAAAGATATCAAGTCATTTAAAGACAAATATTCCCGGTAGTTGTTGAAGATTAAAAGATAGCGCGTTTACCATAGCTCTTTATTCAATGATATTGTTGAGTGGCTGAAAGTCTAACCTTCTCAGCCACTCAACACAGACTAACCAAGTTTAGTCGACTGAGAGGAAGATAAATATGGAACTCTTGGATAAGATTACCCGCTTTTTAAACCAGCTGCTTATCTGGATAGCGGGTATTTTTCTGGTAGGGATGATAGCTATTACCTGCGCAAACATATTCTTAAGAGTCGTATGGATACCGATTAAGGGTGTTTTTGAGCTGATGGGATTTTTTGGGGCTATTACTACAGCCTTTGCCCTGGGTTATACACAGATTAAAAGGGGCCATATTGCTGTTGATGTCCTGGTAAACAGATTTTCTGCAAGGACAAGGTCTGTGCTGAATGGAATAAATTATTTTATCTGCATGATTTTTTTTGCTGTTGCAGGCTGGCAAATGTCTGTATGGGCTGCAACTCTATGCAGAACGGGTGAGCTCACAGAGACATTGAGAATAATTTTTTATCCTTTTACCTATGCAGTTGCTTTCGGATGTTTTGTTCTTACCCTGGTTTTGCTGGTTGACTTTCTTAAACTGCTCATAAATGGAAAAGGAGCTGAATAGATGGACTTAGCTATTGTTGGTGTAATTGGAATAATCATACTATTGCTTATCCTGTTTTTTTTAGGCACGCCTGTCGGTTTTGCCATGGCTGTAGTTGGATTTTGCGGATTCTGGTATGCGGTTTCCTTCAAAGCCGCACTCGGCATGATAAGTGGTGATATATGGTCTACATTTTCCAAGTATGGTCTTACCGTTATACCTCTTTTCATATTCATGGGTGAAATAGCATATTATTCCGGGGTAAATGAAAAGTTGTATAAAACAGCCTATAAGTGGGTGGGGCAGATCAGAGGCGGTATTGCAATGTCAACGATTACAGCCTGTGCCCTTTTTTCCGCGATCTGCGGTTCCAATGCTGCTACTGCCGCGACTATGACCGCTGTAGCCCTTCCTGAGATGAAAAAATATAAATATGAACCCATGCTAAGCACTGGAGCTATAGCTTGTGGTTCAACACTTGGTGTTGTAATTCCTCCGAGTGTTGTTCTTATTGTTATTGGACTGTATACAGGACAATCCATCGGCAAGCTTTTTTACGGCGGTGTTTCAGCAGGTATTCTTCTTGCTGTACTTTTTATGCTCAGCGTTTATTTTCTATGCCGCATGTATCCTGCATGGGGACCAGTAGGTCCCAAAACGACATTTAAAGAAAAGATATACGCCCTTCCAGGCTCTTTAGAAATGGTTATTCTGTTTTTTCTTGTAATGATAGGACTGTACTTCGGGTTTTTTACTCCGACACAGGCTGGTGCAGCAGGATCCTTCCTTGCACTTGTTATAAGTCTTGTACAGCGAAGACTCAGCTGGAAGGGTTTTGTAGACTCAGTTGTGGATACATTGAGAATATCATGCATGGTTATGGTCCTGGTGACAGGCGCAGTAATCTTCGGGAGATTTCTTGCAATAACAAGAATCCCTTTTGACATTGCAACATGGGTTGCTGCACTTCCCATACCCAGTTTTCTTATTATGGCTATTATCTTTATTATATTTATTATTGGCGGGGCTGTTATGGACGCCCTTGCCCTTCTCTTGATCACAATTCCTATTTTTTATCCTGTTGCCATTGAGCTTGGCTACGATCCAATATGGTTTTCAGTAACCATTACAGTTATAACAACCCTTGGTGCTGTAACACCACCTGTTGGTGCTACAACATACGTGGTGGCCGGAATGGCCAAGGACATTCCCTTAGGGAGAGTTTTTAAGGGTGTTACATACTTTCTGCCGGCCTATATTGTCTGTATCTTGATACTGATGCTTTTTCCGGGGCTGGTAACATTCCTGCCGAGTCTTATGAAATAGCTGATGAGCTTTAGGTGTATGAATTATGAATTCATTTCAGGTGAATAAGAAGATAACTATTTAACAAGGGGAAGTAAGCATGACAAAGACGTTTATGCCCGAATTCAAAACACGTGAAGAATTAACGGATGCTCAGCTTGAAGGACTAAAGTGGACGGTGAAACATGCCTACAACGGGTCCTCAGTTTACAAAAAGAAATTGGATGAAGCGGGTGTGCGACCTGAGGATATTCGTTCACTCGATGATATAGATAAACTTCCTTTTACCACATCAAAAGACCTTCAGGATGGTTATCCGTTTCCATTGCTGTCAGTGCCTTTTGAAGACGTGGTTCGGATACATGCATCATCAGGCACAACCGGAAAGAGAAAGGTCCTCTGTTATACACAGAAAGATATTGAAGACTGGGCTCATTTTTTTGCACGTTGCTATGAAATGGCCGGGTTGACCCCGGAAGACAGGGTTCAGATAGCAGTAGGTTACGGTGTATGGACTGCCGGGGTAGGTTTTCAGCTGGGATGTGAAAAGTTCGGCGCTATGGCGATTCCTGCAGGTCCGGGTAATATGGATATGCAGTGTGAATTTTTGATTGATTTTCAGACAACGGCAATGTGTTGCACTGCGTCCATGGGCCTTTTAATGGCTGAGGAAGTCAATAAAAGAGGTATAAGGAACAAAATAAACCTCAAAAAGATGATTTTTGGATCAGAGCGTTCAAGCGAGGCCATGAGGAAGAGAATCGGTGATCTTCTCGGTCTGGAGCATATGTTTGATATCCCTGGCATGACTGAGCTTTATGGACCGGGAACAGGTCTGGATTGTGTTCATCATGCAGGAATCCATTACTGGGCTGACTATTATATACTTGAAATTCTTGATCCGGAAACACTTAAGACTGTGCCGGAAGGAGAGACCGGCGAAATGGTGGTTACTACCTTGAAAAAGGAGGCTGTGCCGCTGATACGTTACAGGACAAGGGATCTGACAAGGCTGATAGCGGGAGAGTGTCCCTGCGGGTCTATTCTCCCCAGGCATGACCAGCTTCTGGGACGTTCCGATGACATGATTATTTTCAGGGCTGTGAATATCTATCCTGGCCAGGTTGACCATGTCCTGTCAGGAATCAAAGGAATTGGAAGTGAATATCAGATAATACTGGACAGAAAGGAAGACGGCAAAGATTACATGACTATCAAAATTGAGCGAGCTATTGATGCTGACAAGGCTCAGGACGAGGAAATAAAAAAGAAGATAGCAGGAGAAATCAAAAAGCAGATTCTGGTAAGCGGGGACATTGAGCTGGTAGATTACAGTTCATTGCCAAGATCGGAAAGAAAGAGCAAACGGGTATTTGATAATCGGGATTAACGATTAAGGGGTTTAGAGATGATCGATTATGACTATATAAAACCGGAAAATATAAAGGAAGTCATAAGCCTTTTGAAAGAATATGGCCCTGGGGCGACCTTGATTGCCGGCGGAACCGATGTGATGGTCAATATAAGAAACAAAAAGCTGTCGCCGGGAGTGCTTGTGTCTCTGAGAGGTCTTAAGGATCTTCAGTATATTAAAAAGGATAAGGGATACCATATAGGAGGCATGACAACCCACAGGATGCTGGAGAAGTCTGAACTGGTCAAAAGTGAGCTTTCAGCACTTCATGATGGTGCTTCAAAGGTAGGTTCGGTACAGATACGGAATGTAGCCACGATTGGAGGAAATATCTGCAATGCGGCTCCGTCGGCAGATACAGCAGGTCCACTTCTGGTTCTTGATGCGGTTGTTGTTCTCGAAGGTGCTGAAGGAAAAAGAAGAATCCCTGTAGCCGAATTCTACACAGGCCCCTCCAGGACAGTTCGCAGAGAAGATGAGGTGCTTGTTGAATTTGATATCCCGGAGGATAACAGCAATTATGGAAGTGCCTATTGGAAGCATTCAAGAAGAAAGGCCATGGACCTTCCGATACTGGGGGTCGCAGTAGCGCTTAAGATGGCGGAAGACAGGACTATCCTCGATGCAAGGATCGGATTGAGTGTTCTTGCGCCTACTCCTATCCGAGCCCCAAAGGCAGAGGAATATTTAAAGGGTAAGACTCTTAGAGACGATGTTCTTGCAGAAGCCGGCAAAATTGCCTCGTCAGAGGCGTCTCCAAGAGACAGTTTAAGAGGCAAGGCATGGTATCGGAGTGATATGATTAAGGTATTTTTCCCTCGTATGGCCAGGCTGGCTGCTGAACGCAAAGGTATGGTCATGGAATAAGGCCGGCAGACAACACTGAAAGGTAAGTATTTCAATGATTTTTCATTTTAAATCACTCTGTGATGAAAAATCTTAAGTTATACGAATGTCACATTAGAGAAAGTATAAAAAACCGTTGACAGTAGTTTAATTGTTCGAAGGAGATAAATATGAAAAAGGTGTCTGTTTCATTTACCTTAAACGGTGACCCTGTAACTGCGGAAGTTCCAGTGACCTGGACACTTTTAAAGACTTTGCGGGAAACCTTTGAGTTTACGGGTGCCAAGGAAGGATGCGGTGTCGGGGAGTGCGGCGCATGCACTGTTATTGTAAACGGCAATGCCGTAAATTCATGCATATTTCCCATTGCGGAGATTGAAGGCAAGTCTGTTGTTACTGTTGAGGGAATCGCAGATAAGGATGGAAACCTGCATCCGCTTCAACAGGCATTTCTTGAGAATAACGGAGTCCAGTGCGGGTTCTGTACCTCCGGCATGATAATGTCAGCCAAAGCACTTCTGGATAATAATCCTAACCCCACAGAAGATGAGATCAGGACAAGTATCGCCGGCAATCTTTGCCGCTGTACCGGATATGTCCAGATTGTTGAGGCCATCAAAATGGCTGCCAAGAAATGATAACTAACATTAAGCAACATGAAAACCAGAAGATGAACAGGAGGAAACCATGTCCGATCATCTGTTTGTAGGGAAGAGCATTCCAAGGACAATAGAAACTGATAAAGTGACGGGCAGGGCCGTTTACATCGATGACTTTAAACGTCCCGGGATGCTGTATGGAAAGATTCTTTACAGTGATTATGCACATGCAAGGATAAAGAGAATTGATACCGGAAAGGCAGAAAAACTCCCGGGAGTAAGAGCTGTTTTGACCGGCAAAGATATACCGGATGTGAGAGTAGGATTCTTAAAGGATCAGACCGTATTGAAGAAGGATGTTGTCCGCCAGTTCAGAGATGAAGTGGCAGCAGTCGCGGCAATAAGCCTTGAGATTGCTCAGGAGGCAATTGACCTGATAGAGGTCGAATATGAGGAACTGCCTGCGGTGTTTGATCCTGTAGAGGCAATGAAGGAGGGGGCGCCTCTGGTTCATGAGGTGGATGCAAGAGGAAAGCCTGTCAGGACCAATATCCTGCCTCTGCCGTGGAAATTTCAGGCCGGGGATATTGAGCAGGGTCTAAAGGAGTCGGCATTCACGGTAAAAGACAATGTAAGCACCACTTGGGTGAATCAGTGCTGCATGGGGACAAGCGGATGTATTGCCGAATTTGACATGAACAAAAATCTGACCCTCTATAACCAGACAAATGTCATATTTGGAGACAAGGGAAGGATCTCAGAATATTTTTCCCAGATTGGTCTAAAGGGAAAAAAGATTCGCGTAATAAATCCAATTGTCGGCGGCAGCTTCGGTACAAAGCTGGATACGGATATTTATGAATTCATATGCATTCAGCTTGCATTAAATACAGGGAGGCCAGTAAAGATCCTTTTTGACCGGGAAGAGGAATTCCGCGCGCTTCCTCCAAGACAGCCTGCAAGGTTTACAATAGAACAGGGCTGTGACAGTGAGGGAAGACTCACATTCAGAAAAATTGAAGCGATTCTCGACAACGGGGCATATACATCCTGGGGCGCAACAACGCCTTCGGTAATGATGATGCCAGTTTCTTCCCTCTACCGTGTGCCGAACATATACTATCAGGCAACATGCGTTTACACGAATAATATCTACTGCCAGGCAATGAGGGGATATGGAAACCCTCAGGCGAGTTTTGCAGTAGAAACCTCAATGGACACACTGGCTGAAAAGGCGGGTATTGATCCGGCTGAATTCAGGATGATTAACCGAAACCGGCCAGGTGACCTGACGCCAATGAGACTGAAGATAACCTCCTGCGGCCTGGAAGAATGTATTGAATCCGTAAAGGAAAGTATCGGTTGGGGCGAAAAGAAAGGCAAAAAAAATGGCCGCGGGGTTGGGATGGCTTCACTTATCCATGTGGCTGGCGGGGCAAGAGTAACCCTGTCAGATGGCCACGGAATTATGGTCAAGGTTGACGAAAACGGATTTGTTGATGTTATTGAGAGCGGAACCGATCAGGGACAGGGCTCTCCAACCGTGATTTCGCAGATTGTTGCAGAGTCTCTGGGTTTCAGACCAGAGGATGTTTCAGTGATATTCGGTGATACGGCATTATCCCTCTGGGATGCAGGTACACACGCGAGCAGGCATACCTTTATGGCCGGCAATGCTGCAATCAGGGCATGTGAAAAGGCCAAAAAGCAGATTCTGGAGATGGCGGCAGATTATATGCCGCAGTTGATAAAGTCAGGCTTTAAGAAAATGATGAAGAAAAATCCGGAGTTCGTGGAGCCTGAGCTTGACTACAGTTTGATATCAGACCCTGCAAACCTTGATATAAGAGACAGGATGGTTTTTCTCAAACGTGATCCTTCCCATCCCCATTTCAATATGGAGGTAAGCCAGATTTTAAGAAGGGGTCTTCACGTTGGAACAGGGGAGAGCAGGGTTGTCGCTGCCGAGGCATTTTATGATCCACCAACAGAGACACTGGACAGAGAACTGAAGGGAAATCTTTCCATGACCTATGCATTTGGGACCACAGGCGTTGAGGTGGAGGTTGACAGAGAAACAGGAGAGGTAAAGATACTGAAACTTGTTGCCGCTCATGATGTTGGAAAGGCTATGAATCCCACGCTCTTATTAGGACAGGTCTATGGTGCTGTTTATACAGGTGTGGGTTATGGTCTTACAGAAGAGATAAAGCTGGAAAAAGGGAGGGTCATGAACCCCAATTTCCTGGACTACAAGATGCTGACAGCCATGGATGTCATTCCAATTGAACCCGTTATTGTTGAGCCTGGCGATGAAGACGGACCTTATGGAGCAAAGGGCGTTGGCGAACCGGGTCTTGTGCCTACGGCACCTGCCATTGCAAACGCTATATACGATGCAATCGGAGTAAGGATAAGGGATCTTCCCATTACCCCTGAAAAGGTCCTGGAAGCAATCAAAAACAGTAAATAGAAATTGTTGGGTTTGGTATTTGCGTTTGCTGACTGAAAACTAGAAATGCGCAACCTGTTAGGAGTTTATGTATGACTGAAAAGTTCTACCGCCTGGGCTGTGATATCGGCGGCACCTTTACCGATTTTGTTCTGCTTAACGATAAGACAGGAGAATTGACGATCAACAAGTGTCTGACAACTCCCAGAGATCCTTCGGATGCCGTAGAACAGGGGATAAAGGAGCTTGAGGTGAAGATCCCTGGTTTTGTGGAAAAGCTGGATGAGGTTATTCACGGGACAACACTTGTTATTAATTCGATTATTGAACGAAAAGGTGCAAAGACAGGGTTGATAACCACGAGGGGTTTTAGAGATGTTCTGGAACTGGGGAGAGAAATCCGCTATGCCCCATACGATATCTTTGCGGAATTTCCTCAGCCACTGATACCAAGAAGATTTCGCATTGAGGTGGATGAGAGGATAAGAAGCGACGGAACAGTATTGAGGCCACTTGATCCTGAAGATGGCCGGAAGGCTGTAAAGCAGCTGCTTGATATGGAAGTGGAGTCGATAGCAGTATGCCTGTTAAACTCATTTGAAAATCCGGCCCACGAACTGATGATCAAGGAGACTATACTGAGTATGGCCCCTGATATTTCAGTTTCCATCTCATACGAGGTGCTGCCGCAGATAAGAGAATACGAAAGGACCAGCACTACCGTCACCAATGCCTATGTTAAACCATTGACAGGCAGGTACCTGACCAGGCTTTCAAAAAGACTTGAATCAATTGGTTCAAAAGGAAAGCTTTTTATCATGCTTTCAAGCGGCGGCATTACTTCAATCGAGACGGCTGCAGAGTTCCCTGTCAGGATTATCGAGTCAGGCCCCACTGCTGCAGTTATTTCAGGACAGTACTACGGCAAGCTATTCGGGACTCCTGAGATGTTCTGTTTTGACATGGGAGGAACTACAGCAAAATCGTGTCTGATTCAGGGCGGGGTGGCCGGTGTTGTCCCAACATTTGAAGTGGGCCGGGTTCAGAGGTTTATGAAAGGAAGCGGCCTTACCATTCAGGTACCTGTGGTTGACCTGATGGAGATCGGTGCCGGGGGCGGGAGTATTGCTAAGGTCAGCAGGCTGGGCACCCTCCAGGTCGGACCTGAGAGCTCCGGGGCCGATCCCGGACCCATCTGTTATGGGAGGGGAGGCACAGGCCCAGGTGTGACAGACGCTGATCTCCTGCTTGGTTATCTTGATGAAAACTATTTTCTCGGCGGAGAGATGAAGCTGGATAAGGAGGCTGCAAGACGCGGGATAGAGGAAAAGATTGCAAGGCCTCTTGATGTCCCTTTCATACAGGCTGTATGGGGGATACACGATCTGATAAACGAGACAATGGCAGGTGCGGCAAAGACACATATTGCTGAAAAGGGAGGAAATCCCAAGGTCGTTACTGTTGCCGCCTTTGGAGGAGCAGGGCCGGTTCATGCCTATGGACTGGCTAAAAAACTCGGAGCGCCGAAATTAATTGTTCCTCCGAATGCCGGTGTAGGTTCAGCTCTGGGATTTTTTACAGCACCAAGGGCCTTCGATCTTGTAAGGAGCCACAAGGTTTCACTTGAAGCGGCTGATTTCAGCGAGATAGAGAAGATTTTTAAGGAGATGGAGGCCGAAGGAATCAGGACGCTTCAAAAATCCGACACAGAGCTGGATATCAAGTTTGACCGTTCAGTAGATCTCAGGTTTATAGGACAGGGTTCTGAAACAAATGTTCCGATTCCTGAAAATGATTTTCTGACCGTTAAAAAGGAAGATGTCAGGAGCCGCTTTGACGATGTGTATAAAAGGCTTTATGGAAGGACATATCCTGATTCGCCTGTTGAATTTATTAACTTCAAGGTCAGGGCCAGCCTGCCTGAGAGGCTGCTGCAGCTTCCCAGGCTCGAAACAGGTTTTAATTCACTTGGCCAGGCAGTAAAGGGTGAGCGTCAGGCATATTCCGGTATTGCAAAGGAATTTATTCCGTTCACGGTTTATGACCGTTACAGGATGTTCCCCGGAGCGGAGTTTAAAGGTCCGGCTATTATAGAAGAGAGGGAATCGACTGTCATAGTTGGCGAAGATGCATCTGTTTCTGTTGATGAATACGGTTTTCTGTGGATAGAATTTTAAGAAGTTCAAGCCAAAACATTCTTTGACAGGATTAACAGGGTAAACATTATTTTTTATCTTTTTTTTAAAAGTCCGGTTATCCGGTAGCTCCTGTATATCCCGTCTGAAAATAAGGAGGATAAAATGGGTCACAAGTTCGATCCAATAACCCTTGAGATACTCTGGCGCAGACTGATTTCCATTGTGGACGAGGCTGATACTACGGTAGCCAGAACGGCTTTTTCAAGCCTCTTGAGAGATGCCCACGATTATACATGCATGTTTACTGACCGAAAAGGGAGAGAGCTGGCACAGGGGACTTTTGCAACACCGGGCCAATCCGGCGCCATGGCCCTGGGCATAAAAAGGCTTGTAACAAAGCTTATGGCAAGTGACTGCAAACCGGGCGATGTATTTATCACAAACGATCCATGGGCACTGGCCGGACATCTGAATGACGTCTGTGTGATTTCCCCGATATTTTATAATAATCAGCTTACAGCTTTTACCGCCTGCGTGTTTCATCATTCAGATGTAGGCGGCAGGGTTGCTTCCGACAACCACGATGTTTTTGAGGAAGGGCTTTTTATACCGCTTGTAAAGCTCGAGGATGCAGGTGTGCTTAACCAGGCGGTTGTTGAAATGATAAGGTGGAATGTCCGTACATCCGATGAGGTCATAGGCGATATACGTTCCCAGATAGCCGCCAATCATGTTTGTGCTGAAAAAATCTGCCAGATGCTTGATGAATACCAGCTTGAAGGGCTTGATGATCTGGCTGATGAGATAATCGGTCGCACAGAGGCCAGCATGAGGGAGGCTATCTCAAAAGTTCCTGATGGCATATACAGGGCCGAAGGCATTGTGGAACAGATGAAGGGAAAGAACGATATAGTCATAAAGCTGGCCGTAAATGTAAAGGGTAGCGATATAGTTGTTGATCTTGACGGATCTTCTCCTCAGGTGGACTGGGGTGGGAATGTGGTATTCAATTTTACATATGCCTATGTGTTCATGGCAATGAAGAGCATGTTTGACCCTGACATACCTAACAATGACGGGTGCACAGCACCTATAGCAATGATGGCACCCGAGGGCAGTGTTGTAAATTGCCGCTTTCCTGCTGCCGTAGCTGCACGCATGCAGATCGGGCATTTTATAACCGAGATTATCTACAGGGCACTGGCAGATGCCCTGCCCGGCAGGGTAATAGCAGCAAGCGGCGGCACTCCGGCAACAATGAATGTCTTTTACGGAAAAAGAAAGGATGGAAAATCCTGGCACTCGGTGATAATCAGGGGTGGCGGCATGGGCGCCAGTTCAACCAATGATGGTTATTATGATTACATATTCCCTGCAAACGGGGCCAATACACCGGTTGAGATATTTGAGAGTGACACTCCGCTTATCATAGAAAAGAGGGAGATACTTACTGATTCAGGAGGCGCCGGCATGATGAAGGGGGGACTGGGAAGAAGGGTTGTTTTCCGTGTCCCTGATGATGAATATGCCCCCATACCTCCTGTGAATCTGGGGATTCAGTCAGGAAGATTCCAGTATCCTCCGGAAGGGCTGTTTGGAGGAAGGAGCGGTGCCAGGGCGAGTTTTCTTGTTAACGGCGAGCATGGAAATCCGTACGGCCTGACTCAGTTCGGCCCGGGAGATGTTGTTATTATGGATGCTGCCGGCGGAGGGGGATACGGAAATCCCTTTGAACGCGAACTGGAAAAGATAGAAAATGATGTGATAGACGGATATGTCAGCATAGAAGCAGCAAGAGAACAATATGGTGTTGTGATAGATGCCGCAACAATGAAGGTTGACAGGGAAGCAAGCGAAAAGCTGAGGGGTGCGCTGAAAAAGTGATATCTGCTCAATCAATAATTTAAATATCCAGGCGGGTTATGGAATATCCCTGATCAACAGCAAGGTATTAGGTGCAAGGCGCCGAGGAGCGACGACTGAGGCGTATTGAGCAATACGCCGCAAGGAGGAGCGATCGAAGGTAATCCCGCGAAGCGCGGGACAGATGATGCCTTGCTGGTGTGTCAGGGGTGCTTGACTATTAGTTTTGATGTGGTTATAGAATGGAATGGCATTTATCAAACTTCAGAGCATGCTTGGCCTTTGCGTCCTGGTACTCCTCGCCTGGATCATTTCCGAAGACCGCCGCAGTGTAAGCCTTAAGACACTTCTGGTAGGTGTCGGTCTCCAGTTTGTTTTTGCTCTACTCCTGCTTAAAATTCCGGGCAGCAGGGAATTCTTTTTTCTTCTCAGCAGGGTGGTCCAGGCCCTTGAAGATGCAACAAGGGCAGGGACGGGTTTTGTATTCGGCTACCTCGGAGGCGCCCCGCTTCCCTTTGACGAAAAAAACCCGGGTCTCAGTTACATACTCGCCTTTCGCGGGCTTCCGCTTGTCCTTGTTGTCAGCGCCATATCTTCACTCCTGTTTTACTGGCGGATCCTTCCAAAGGTCGTAAGGTTTTTCTCCCTTATCTTTCAGCGAACAATGGGTATCGGCGGGGTGGAAGGCCTGGGCACGGCTGCCAATATCTTTGTAGGCATGATAGAATCACCCCTATTTGTAAGACCATATCTTGCACAGATTTCAAGAAGCGAGCTCTTCACCATAATGGTTTCAGGCATGGCCACTATTGCCGGGACGGTTATGGCCCTGTACGCAAGTATCCTGAGCAGATTAATACCGGATATAATGGGACATCTCCTGACAGCGTCAATAATAAGCGCGCCGGCATCCATAACCATAGCAAAACTGATCATCCCTGAGACAGGGGAGCCTTCATCGGAAAAAATGAAGATACCTGAGGCAGGAAAGAGCTCCATGGATGCAATTACACGCGGCACAATTGAAGGTACTAAACTGCTTATCAACATTATCTGTATGCTGGTTGTTCTTGTAGGACTGGTGTATCTGTGCAACATTCTGCTTGGTTTTTTGCCGGATGTTTCAGGGAGACCAATTACGCTTCAGAGGCTTCTTGGGCTTATTATGTCGCCTGTCGCCTGGCTTATGGGAATACCATGGAATGAGGCCGGCATTTCAGGGGCACTGATGGGAACAAAGACGGTCCTAAATGAACTTCTGGCATATATTGACCTTTCAAGACTTACTGACGGGGAATTGTGTGAGAGGAGCCGTTTGATAATGGTTTATGCAATGTGCGGGTTTGCTAATTTTGGTTCACTGGGCATCATGATAGGGGGCATGGGGGGGATGGCACCTGAAAGGAGGGACGAGATAGTTGGCATGGGCATGAAATCCATTGTTGCCGGGACAATAGCTACCTGTATGACAGGCGCTGTTGTCGGGTTGATTTATTGAACTGGCAGGATCGGTCGAAATCTATACCAGTATTGGGAGGTTGTCACACTATTACTTTCGGGACGTGGCTGGGAGTATATATTATTAACCTGGCAATTAAAAGTATCAATTGTCATGCCGGACTTGATAAGCCTGCCCCGGATCCCGATCCGGGGCCATCCAGTCGATTTCATTGTGGATTCCGGCCCCGAACAGTAATCCGGGACAGGCTGGAGTTTATCCCGAACTTGATTCGGGGCTCGGAATTTTACCAGCCTGTGTTTTTGTCTGGTTTACCAGCCTGTGTTTTTGTCTGGTTTACCAGCCTTTGGCTGGGACAACATTTACACATATTATTGCCGGGTTAATAAAGACTTTTTTAGAGATAGATAAGGGGCGTTTATCATTCAGCCGATTCATTCAGAGGTATATCCCATTTTTTCATATACTTCCAGATCGATGTTCTGCTC
>DAINAR010000013.1:0-65595 GCA_036733345.1 Deltaproteobacteria bacterium
CCTTTACAGCGAATCTACGCATCTTTTTGAGGTAGATTTTTGGACACCGTTGTTTCTTTTCTTATTATGCGAGGTGTGTCCTGTGAGATCAATTTAACTGTCTGATCTCTTATACGAGTTTTCAAGGGAAGTTCCTCCTTTGTTATGGAATTTGTTACGTTGGCTTAATTGCCCAAGAGGGATTTCCCAACAACCTAAAATCTATCATAGTGTCTACCAATAATTGGCGGGAAAACCGGGAATGAGTCAGCCAGATGTTTCATATGCTGTAAATAATAGGTTTGAGGGTATAAAAATGTACCGTTTTTTGATGTTAGTATCGGTAGTTGCTTCACTGATAGCATGTCAAGCGACCCAGAAGCGTTCTCTTGATGTCCTGGCAGAAGACTTAACTGTAGGATCCGGTATTACAAGACATAGCGCTGTCGTTGAACTTGAAAAGAGCAGCGATCCAAAGGCTATTGGAATTCTGATAAATGCTTTGTCGTCCAACCCGGACTGGCAGGTCAGAAGTAGAGTGGCAGAAGCCTTAGGCAAGCTTAAAGATCCACGCGCGGTAGAGCCTTTGATCAGTGCCCTCTGGGATGTTACTGGCGCACGATATCAAGCAATAGTTGCTCTGGGAAAATTGAAGGACTCTAGGGCCATCGTTCCTCTGATCGGCATATTAGAAAACGAAGAAAATGCTACCGTTAGAAAATCCATCATCCATTCTATAGGGGAAATACGAGACCCCAGAGGCATAACTTTTCTTCTTGCTAAATTGAAAAATGCTGAAGGAGATTTAGAAAAAGCCAGCGCAGAGAGTGCATTAATAAAAATAGGCCCACCTGCCTTGGAGACACTCATATCTGCACTTAAGGGAGCTGATCAGGAAACCACAATAAGAATAAAGCGTGTGCTTGGCTCTATCGTCGGATCGGAGGCTGTGGAGCCACTCATAGCCGTTTTGAGCGGCCAAGGTTCGGAGATAGGGGTAGGTGCGGCGGAAGGCTTACGGAAGTTGACTGATATTCGGGATTTTGAGCTTCTTTTAGCAGCATTAAGAGATAGATCATGGATTATAAGATCCATTGCCGCTAGGGCCATGGGAGATTTAAAAGATCATCGGGCGATTCAACCCTTGACTGCTACTATGAGGGATAATGATTGGAGAGTAAGGAAGGAGGCGGTTGCAGCTGCAAGCGATTTTTGGAAGATTATGCCTGTTGAACCTTTGCTATTATCCTTGAAGGATTCCAATTCTGCTGTACGGGCAGAAGCGGCAAAAGCTCTTTACAGGATAGCGGATCCCCAATCTGTTGAACCCCTAATTACCGCCTTACGAGATGAGGATTGGTATGTAAGAAAGGAGGCGGCCGTTACGCTGTGCAGTCTTAACGATGAAAGTGTGCTTATATATAGTAAGGGAATTCAGAAGGATGTGGCCGTGGCGATGCTTAGCAGGCTTAATGATCAGGGTGTTATCAGTGCCTTCACCGATAGACTTGATGATGAGAATAAAAAAGTCCAAGCCTGGGCAGCCAAAGGGCTCTGGCGGATAAAAAAGGAAATTGCACATGCCACGGTTATCGAATGGCTGGCCAAACGAGCGATGGCCATGTATGCAAAAAACTCTTATGCTGAGAGAGCCATTAAGAATGTTTTATTCAATAAAACCCTTGTGTCTGTTGCTAAAGCTTACCCAATTTTTATTGGGGCAAGTATTGATGGTAGTGAGTGGATATTAGATGCTGCCCTCAATGCTTACGGAACACGTAAAATGGCTGAAGATTTCATCAATTCCGGTCCTTTTTTAAGGAGATCTGGTGAAGAGTGGGCTTACAAACATGGATATGATATTGTTCCTGGCTACTAAAAGGGGGCGCTATACCAAAAATTCTCAGTAAACACTTCGCTGGAAGGCACTGGTGTCAGGGATTACACAGTTGATAGGCATAGGAAAACGTCCGTAAGCAAATAACTTTCGAGGGCATATAACGGTCATTAGTTAGGAATTGGTAACGTTCAAAAGTGTTTACAAAGAATGAGGTCAAGTCGGCTCTTGACTCTTTATGATGCTTTCAACCAATTCTTCTATCCTCATTCTTAAACCCCTGTCAGCCTTCAGCCCTGATTTCATTCTTTCAACTATGCTGCTGACGGAGCTGCTTTTCTTAATAAGAATTCCCGTGGATATATCTGACCAGCTCAAGCGCATAACTGTCAGACTCGACCAGAATAGATTTGTAACGCCCCCTGAAAAGCGGGCCGTCATAACCGTGCCTTCTGTTATATCGCTGGGTATAC
The DNA here is from genome assembly GCA_036733345.1 of Deltaproteobacteria bacterium. Classification (GTDB taxonomy): domain Bacteria; phylum Desulfobacterota; class DSM-4660; order Desulfatiglandales; family Desulfatiglandaceae; genus JAFGMQ01. The sequence continues at coordinate 2,290 of DAINAR010000013.1, forward strand.
AGGCTGTTCAGGTGTCTCATGGATCTGGACAGGTTGGCATCCGGTGTTTTGACAAGGAGGTGATAATGATTGGTCATCAGGCAATAGGCTGCAATATTTACATTGAACACTTCGGCAAGCTCTTCCAGAATTTCCACAAAGGACAAATAATCATCCTTTCCCTCGAAGATCTTTTCCCCGCGCCTGCCCCGGTTCATTACGTGGTACCATGCGCCCGGATATTGAATTCTTAACGGCCTGGACATGGAAAAAGATTATCAGAAATCAAACCAAGAGTCAAGAGCCGATTTGACCCCTTTAACACATAACTTCAAGTTGTCTACGTTATACAGAATAAATCCCGCTTCCAGCAAAAAACGATCAAAGGGAGCACCATATCCATTTTTACCCTCTATCGCAAATGCTATTGGCCCTTTTTCATTCTCCAGTTCGTGGAATCGCTCGATGGCTTCATTCAATGCCTCTAATCGATGCGGAACTTTTCCATCATAGTGTATCTCTTCGTTTGCGTCCATGATTACAATATGATGGCTCTCGCTTCCTATATCAATACCCCCGTATAATCCCTCCATTGCTGCATTCCTCCTTTATGTCGTTACCAGTGGGGCAGTGCCAATACCATTTATCCCGTCTATAATAGCCACCTGCGGCATCTTCCCATTAGACAGGGTATCGACTGGAGAACATCCGGCAGTTCACACCAGAGTCACACTTCTTGACTGACCCCTTTAGCCACAAATGTTCTCCATGCCACACTTGCTTTATCAAACATAAAGAAGACTGCTTAAAAAAACTATCTATTCAACTTTTGATTATAGACCCCTTTACACCCCTTTACCTTCATTTACCTTCATGAACCCTTCATTTTCACATAGACGGCCACTTTCTTCTATTGCCCTTCAACAGCTTATCTATTGGTATTTCATTTTCTTCGCTCAAGACCTTATTGGGTGGAATTTCTTTAGCGTCTGATACCTTAGGTGCATATTCACGTTTAGAGAGGATTGCACCAGTGAGTTGCTTTAATGCGAGTTCTTCTCCCTGCTCCAAATTACCGAAAGTGACCTCGTCGGTCAGTCTCCCAAATATATCTCCAAGATAGAAAGACCTTGGGTGTAAGAGATTGATATGGTTCAGTGTCGCTTCATACCAACCTATAGGCCGAACAGTGGCAATGAATAATGCCATCATATGTTTCTGAAGCTTGGAGTCAGTTACCCGAATACATTCACAGAGCAGTGGACCGATCTTCTTCGATGCCAGATCGCCTCCCAGTATCCTGACAATGTTACAAGGATTCGCGACTATGATCTGTTTGAAGCGCTGGTCCAAATCAGATGAGAACCCCTCAGCGAGCCTTAATGCGAACCCATCGTGCACCGCCTGACCTTTAGCTGCGAGTAGGGGGGATAGCCAAAAGGCCACTCTCGAAATCTCTTCCCAACCGCCGAGGATTGCGGTGATTGCTTTCAGTCTTAATTCAACGTCGACGAAGGGGCTATTCCGCAAGGCTCGGGACGCTGCCTTGATGCTGTGCAGAAGACTCAACACTGAATAGTCGTTCAAAAACCTCCTGATACTCTGGTCATAAGGCGCTTCTGACTGATAGAGCAGGTCTGCATGCTTATCCTTGATTTCCGCTGGAAGGTTAGACGACTCTACTTTCTCGGCGATCTGACTTCTCGCCTTTTCAATGTACTCATCAGTCGGATTCCAGAGTAGCGGGGTTAGCGGGTCGAAAGAGCTTTTGATACCGATTTTGTTGTCGACTTGATCAATCAGTAAAGTGAGGTCAGCGAGAAGCGTTTCCATTGCATCTGCGCGCTTCCCATCTATCCCTGAGTAAAACTCTATGATTTCCGGGTAGTTTATGTAATTGCGATTCGTGAGGATGAATTGTCTGAACTCGTTATCATGTCGCATCCATTCTGCTGCAAAGTAGAAAATCCAATATCTGTGTCGGAACTGCATCTGATTCCCTTGTTTAACAAGGATGTTGTTTTCAAGAAGCACATTGAGCATCGCATCAATGTCAAGCGTGATACAAGCCGACTTACAAATTTTATCCAGTGTTGGAGCAAACACAGTAGTGTCAAAGCTGCGCGTCCCGTTTTTGATAAGATCCATGCAGAAACGCCCCAACACATACGAGCATTCCTCAACTTCTGGTTTACTGGACAAATATGAGAAACTGTCTGAGTCAGTGAAAAGTACAAACAAGATTGCCTTCAAGAGTTTTGTCTTGTTGAGAAGCTTTTCGTTATAACTGCTGTCCAAGACACGCAAGAGGGTATAGCAATTGAGTGGAGTGCGGTGGACATTGATAGCTTCCAAATGTTCAGCTAGGCCCGACAGCACGATGTCTTCTGTACCGATTTGCTTAGTTGCGTTATATCCAGCGACTAGCTGCCGCATAGAATTTCTGCTCAGAGCTTGGAGATGCAAAAGCTTGAAGTCCTTGTTCAGTTTCGATAGATTTCCCGTGGCGTCGAGAACTAGAGAGTCCTCAGCAAGAATAACTAGAGGTATATCCGGGAGTTTGGAAACGATATTCTTAACCATTGTGAGGTGGTCGATACTGCCGGCATCCCAGCTATCCAGAACGATACATTTGAGGTCAGATAGCCCTCGGTTGTAATGCAGAAGTTCCTCGTCTATAAGATCGGAGATTTTTCGAGCCTTTGTGTGTTCTGCGTCAATGTATAACCAGAAATTGTTTTTCTTAAATGCCTCTATCCGCATATGCAGACCTAGGCATGTTAATCCGAACTCGCGGGGTGCAATAATTAGCGTGTCGCAGGGTGATTCGATCAATGGTGGGAGTTCATTTGGGTCATCATTGAACTCCCGTTTCTTTGATAGTGTTGGTTCAACGAATACAGACGGTTGCCCCTTAAAAGCCTCAAGAGCATGTTGGAGTTGCAGCTCCATCTCCCGGAGATGCCGTAGGTACGGGTTTTCTAATTCGACCCTTCCGTTATCGGCTTTCGCGAGGCGGTGGCTTGGGAAGAATGTACCGCCAGAGTACTCGCGGTAGAGAATTGCGGACGGTGCATTGTTCTCAACGAGAATGATGGAATATGCCAAAAGGGATTCCTTGCCACAGAAAAGCGGCGGAGCTGTACACATTAGTGCTTTCTGCGGAACGTGACTGTAAAATAACTCAGGCAGGTGATTGTGGCCGGAAAGGCATATTGTGAAATTGTTCTCGATAATGTGTTGAAGTTCAGTCTGACTCCATGAATTGAGATGATCCAAAGGATGGTGGTGCAGCAGGATTCTGACGGGATAAGCCGTTTTTCCGCACCAATCTACTAAGTCCCGTGTGTAACAAGCCAACCGCCCCTCGTCTTTGATATCTCTCAAACCGCCAAATGAGCAGAGGGAGGTGTTTAGGCAGTATACCCCGACATCTTCACTCAGTTTACACCCCCAACCACATGCCTTAAAGGACTCATCACATCGTGCAAATTGACGCACGAATTTTTCGTAGTTCGAGAAGTGCCCAGTCAGCAATGTTGATTTATCAATGAAATCATTGAAGTTTTCTTCTTCTCCAGCGCGTTCTTCATACGCCTGAATGCACTGGTCGAACGTATTTTCTACAGCACGACGGTTAAGATCATGGTTTCCTGGGACAATGATCCTAACATCTTTTTCCAGCCCAATGGCATCTAATTGGCCATCTATCTCACGAATAAAGGCCTCGAAAGCACTGAAGTCCTCTCCTGCTCGAACAGTATCCCCAGCGAAAGCGATGTAGAATTGGTGATTTGGCAAGGCATTCGTCTGCTTACCCAAGTCTTCCAGAAACGCTTTCATAATGCTGGCTGCACCTTCAGGTGCATCTTTGCGATAGTGAATGTCTGCCACGTGAACGAATGCATAGTTCATATATTACTATTCCTCCTATGGTAGTCCTCAAAGAAAAGGGGGCAAGTCTAACCAGTGCAAATAATAATTCGGTTTTTATGAACGTCTTTAGAAAACAAATGCTCTTATATTTGACTGTAATCAAGTACTATTTAAACCTGATTACAGTGAGGCAACCAATTCTATGATTTAAAAGATATGAAACTGAAAGAATCTGTAAATTGAGTTTAATCAAAATTCGAAAAATTTAAATCATGATTAAGCTGAGTTGTCAAATGGAATTTGGGTTGGTATCGGTTATCGGCATTCAGTTAATGACCCGGTGTCGCCATAATGGAGGTATGCGGCAGTTTGATTGTCCGCAAGGCGTGGACTCTCTTACTTTCATATAAATATTCTCCATCATCAGTTTTTCTTTTTCAATTCATCTGAAATGACAAAACGTATTGAGCGTTTCTTTATATTAGGTTTTGGAGTTTCAATTAATTGGCGTATTTCACGAACCAATTCAATCAATATTTCATCATGGTCACTGACGCGTTTTTCGAGCTGATCAACTTTATGAGCTAATTTTTCATTTGTCATTGCGATTTCACGAAGCCGGACAAATGCCCTGACAATGAAAACACTCATTTTATTGGCCTGGGCTGAATTAAGCACATTCGCAGCTTGCAGCGCTCCATGTTCCGTGAAAACCAAAGGTAGTTTCCTTCTCCCACCCCAACCTAATCTTGATGTCGCAAATTGCGATTTCAAGTCTGTAAATTCTTCCCTGGTCAATTGAAACATAAAGTCTTCGGGAAATTTATCAATATTCCTGCGAACTTGTTCATTTAAGCGTCGGGTCTCAACGCCATATAATTCAGCAAGGTCTGAGTCGAGAATTACTTTTTTCCACGAATTACCATTATGATTTTAAATATTCGCTTTTCCTGTATGACTTGTTTTTCTTCTTCTTGCATTTTTTCTCTAATTATTTTTGGAACCGTTTGCTTTAAGCGATAATTACACTTTATTACAGTGAGACAACCATTCTATGATTAAAAAGACATAAAAATGAATGATTCTCTAAATCGAGATTAGTAAAAAGATAATGGTCTTGAATCACGATTAAGGTGAGTTGTCAAATAGAATTTTGGGTTGTTATCAGTTAATGGGTAATAGGAAACAGTCAATGGTTATTAGTCTACAGTGTGGATGTATAGAGAAGAATGTTTGTCCGCAGGGCATAAAGTCTTTTACTCTGGATTCCGTGTCGCACTTCGTTTGCACGGAAAGACGAAGGGGGCTGGATTCCGGGACAAAAATTTTACCCGCCAATGTTTTTGGTGGGTAAACTTTGAACTTTCAGCTTTGAGCTTTCAGCTACCTGTTCCCTTTACTGGTTTTGGTATCCATAACCTTGTGATGTCAGTCTCTATACCTTAATCAGACGTCGGATTCGGGAATCTGGGAATAATGATCCCATTTGGCATTAAGCTGATTTTGAATATCCTCTATCTGTGCATCGGTGATGGCCCTGAACCGTCCCTGCGCACGAACGCTGCCAACCCAGACTGGTATGACGAATGAATGGCTTAAAGAACAAGGGCTTCTATCTATCAAGGAGCTGTGGGTTAACATTTATCCGCCTATGGCAGATTTATCAGCCTTTGGCTGATTCATTACCCGACTACAGCCCGGTTAACTCTGTGAACCGCCTGGTGCGCTTGTCAGCCTCTGGATGGGACCCGCATGCTGGTCGAAGATCCCGGTTTATCGGGGGTGGTGTGGGGAGGGGGAGATAATCACTCCCCTTTACCCGATTCGATTTTAATAATGATATCTACAAGAAATAACTGTAATATATGCTTCATTGACTGCATAGACTAAACGATTTGTATCATCAATCCTTCTGGACCAGAATCCACTCAGGTTTTCTTTTAGAGGTTCCGGTTTTCCTATACCTTTAAATGGGTCATTTCGTTTAATGTCATCAAGCAGCCTATTAATACGCTTAAGTGTTTTTTTATTTTGAGTCTGCCAATAGATATAGTCTTTCCAGGCTTCATCAGTCCACGCGAGTCTTTTATTCATTGATCATTTCTCTTTCAGTTGTTTCACCATTTTTATATTGAGCGATAGATTTCGCAAGATGCTCAGCGTTGGCAGGAGATTTTAAAAGGTGAAATGTTTCAAGATAGCTGTTGAAAGTATCCAGGGACATTACTACTGCGTCTTCAGCGTCTCTTCGCGTAATTACGGTGTAGTCAGCATCATCGTTAACTTGATCTAATATTGCTTTCAGTTTATTTCTTGCTTCACTGAAATTTATGACTCTCATTTTTATCCTCCATAGTTGTTCTGTTTACCGTACAAGTATAGAGATTAAAAAATGATTTGTCCAGTAAATTGTACAAGTATTTCTGAAAATCGAACAAGGTATTGAGTAGATTCACGTATCCTGTAATATTGATGCACTCGCAAAAAGTCAAATTTCGGACGGGTTTGTAAAAAGCGCCAAGTTCAAGGCGGGCAAATCTCGTGTCACGAGGCGTACTTACAGTACGTCGCAGTGGCAACGAGATGAAGCCCAACGCAGAAATTGGACTTTTTACGAAGCCGTCAATATTGAATAATACGCAGAAAGACTATTATGGCAAATTGTAAAATTGCCCTGATTAACATCAAGGCATCATCTGCGGCGCTTATCCGTGAGTTAAGAGTTGAGAATTAAGAGATTATCCGGCACAAATACAGGCGGATTAACTTTGAGTCCGCCAAAAAGACTGGCGGGTAAACTTTGAGCCCTCCAAAGGCGGGAAATCCCTCCAGAGGCGGGTAAACCCTCCAGAGGCCGGTGAACCCTCCAAAGGCGGGTAAACTTTCAGCTACCTGTTACCTGCTTTTGGTATCCATAACCTTCTTGATACCTTAATCAGACGTCGGATACGGGAATCTGGGAATAATGATCCCATTTGGCATTAAGCTGATTCTGAATATCCTCTATCTGTGCATCGGTGATGGCCCTGAACCGTCCCTGCGCACGAAAGTAGTCTTTAACCGGCTTCAGGTTGTTTTTAGCCGCAAGTTTCTGTGAAGCTCCTGTAAGTCTTTTATTATAATATTCAACCTCATACAGCTCATAAATGCCTGTCTCAACGGCCAGTCTCCCAATCTGAACACCATAGGCCGGGTCAAAGACCCAGCCGGGAGGGCAGGGGATATGGATATGGATGTACTTTACTCCCGGACAGGACAGGGCCTTTTTGATCTTGTCGTAGAGATCGAGCGGATATGCCGCAGAGCAGGTTGCAATATATGAAATTCCATGCGCGGCCATGATATAGGGGACGTCCTTGGCCTGCTGGAGTTTTCCGAGTATCGGCGTGTTGGCCGTAATAGTACCCTTTGGTGTTGTGCCGGAACGCTGAACTCCCGTATTCATATAGCCTTCATTATCATAGCAGATATACAGAAGGTTTTCCCCTCTTTCACAGGCCCCTGAGAGTGCTTGGAGACCTATATCGCTTGTTCCGCCGTCGCCGGCCCAGCAGACGACATTTGTATCCTCTTTACCGAGGGCCTTGAGTGCGGCAAGAATCCCGGTGCCGGCCGCAGCAGTAGAGGCAAAGGTTACGTTTATACACGGCAGCCTGGTGGATGCTATTGGAAAAAGTCCCTGAAGTACGGTAAGACAGCTCGGCGGTACAACGAGGATGGTGTTCCTGCCCAGTGCCTTGAGTCCGATCCTGTATGCAATGCCGAGTGTACACCCTGCACACGCACGTGTGCCCGGATTGACAAATTCATCAACCGGCAAAGACAGTATGATTGTTTTAGAATCCATTAATTCCTCTAACTGTTATATCTTGAGTCCTATCCATCTGGTTCCGGAGTCTTTTCCGTCATGCCTTGTGCAGGAATCCTTCAATGCGTTAAACAGATCTACAGTCTTGATTTCTCTCCCGCCAAGGCCGAGGATGTAATTATGTACAAACGGAGGTTTATTGCCCGATTGATTATACAGGGCTGACTTCACTTCGGAACACAACGCTCCTTCATACCCGTAGCTGAGCGCCTTTTCAAATATAATGACTCCGGTCCTGTTGATCAATGCCTCTGAAATTGCCGATGCAGGGAAGGGTCTGAAAAGGCGAAGTCCCATAACACCGGCCTTTATGCCTTCATCCCGGAGCATGTCAACAACGTCTCTTAAATGGTAAGAGAGTGAACCAAGGGCCATAGCCACAAAATCCGCATCATCACACCTGTATGGCTCCAGGAACGGATCACCGCCCCTGCCGAAGATGCCCGTAAACCTTTCGTCAGTCTCTTTTACAACCTGAAACGTCTTGAGCAAATCCTCCTGGAGGAGGTGTCTTATTTCCATATAGCCATGCGCAAGCTCCCCGTTTCTGTCAGGGCGAACGTCAGGCAATGTCACAGGATTGAGGTTCGCCGGCATATCCGGATCAAGTGCATAAGCAGGATTGAAGGATGGAAGAAAGCCGTCAACATCCAGCTGGTCGGGTACGGTAAAGGGCATGTAGGTATGAGAAAGGATATAACCGTCATAGCATACCATGACCGGAATCGACATCTTTTCTGCAATCATATAGGCCTTGATGACAGAATCAATGATCTGCTGATTGTCATTTGCATAAATCTGTATCCATCCTGTATCCCTTTGAGATATGGAGTCCTGGTGGTCGTTCCAGACAGTCCAGGGGGCGCCTATTCCCCTGTTTGCAACGCACATGACGATCGGTAATCGTGCTCCGGCAGCCCAGTGAATCTGCTCGTGCATGTACAAAAGGCCGTTAGCGCTTGTTGCAGTAAAGGCCCTTGCTCCGGCTGATGAGGCTGCAATACAGACAGCCAGTGCACTGTGCTCGCTCTCAACAGGGACATATTGTGCATCCATCTGGCCTGATTCAATTAACTCTGACAGCTTTTCAGTCAAAGGGGTTTGAGGCGTTATGGGGTATGCAGCTATCACCTGGGCCCTGGCTCGCATAACTCCGATAGCAGCTGCAACATTACCTGATTCGATGATATTCATGCTTCTACTTCCCCTCATTTATAAAACTGCTTTCTTCAACCATAACAATTGCACCGGAAGGACATTCCTGCGCACAGATACCGCATCCCTTGCAGTATTCATAATCAATAGAAGGAGGCACTGTTCTCGATATCGTTCCCTCAGGGCAGAATAGCCAGCAGATAAAACAGGCCGGCTTTCCTTTCTTTGAAGGAATGCATTTTTCATGATCCATCACAGGCCTCAGGACCCTCCAGGATCCTGTCCTGCCACCATCCCCCGCTGCCGGTTCACCGTGGGATGAATTCCAGCAATATCCCCGTGTTCCCATTTATCCTTCCTTTATTACTGTTTTTTCATAGGAAGTCATAAAGGCCCTGGAGTTTTCCTCAGGCCTCTTTCCCTGAAACTCTTCCTTTATATAGTCATCAAGCATTTTCAAATCGAGAAATCCCATGGCCTTTGCCAGTACTCCAATAATGCCGGCGTTTACCATTCCCCCCAGCCCGGCCTCTATGGATATGGCTGTTACATCGGCCGCCGCCACCTTTATCCCTTTGATTTCATATTCATTGGCCGGCTTGGGAGTATTTATGACAATGATTCCGCCCGGCTTAAGGCCATCAGTTACACCGGCTTCCTCCAGCAGCAGATAATCCATTACAACCACGATATCAGGCCGGTCAATGGGTGAAAGATCATAGATCTTTTCCCTGGATAACTTCAGAGATGTTATCACCGGGGCACCTCTTCGTTCGGTCCCGAACGTGGGTGCCATCACAACACCCTTGTAACCGGAGTCGAATGTTGCCTTTGCAACTATCTTGGCGGCTGTTATAGCTCCCTGACCACCTCTGCCATGCCATCTGATATTAATGTCTTCTTTTTTCATCTCTAATCCGGCGTAAAATACGATTGCTTTATTATCCCTGAATCAGATTACGGTTTCTACCTTTTTTATAATCAAAATCGAATGAATTCCTCATTCCTTAACCTGAACCGCCTCCTTTTCAGGAGGGAAAAACATTTGAAGTTCCTCAAGAATATATTTAAGCCGGTCAACATCATCCTCGCCTATTTTGCCTTCCATTTCAGGCGATCCTGCCTGCTTCTTCAGGTTTTTTATCTCATTTTCAACATCAATAAACGTATTGAACATCAATGTCTTCATATCAGGCAGGGGCTCAATTTCCTCTGCCCTTTCTGATTCAAATTCTCTTGGCTTGAATATGAGCTGTTCTTTCCACTTTGGTATGCGTACGATTGTATCAAATCTCTGCTGAATTTTATTGCCCAGGGCTTCACATGCAGACGGCTCACCGTGGACCAGAAATACTTTTGGGTTAGACTCAAAATGAGACAGCCATTCAACGAGATCAGCCTGATCCGCATGGGCTGAAAAACCGCCAATAGTAAAGACCTTTGCCTTTACTGCAACATTTTCGCCGAATATTTTAACCTGCTTTGCTCCTTCTACAAGCTGGCGTCCTGTAGTTCCTCTTGCCTGAAATCCGATAATAACTATGCTTGCACCTTCCCGCCAGAGATTATGCTTGAGATGATGTTTTATGCGGCCGGCAGTACACATGCCGTTGGCCGAAATTATTATGGCTGAGCCAGCCCTTTCGTTTATAGCTATGGACTCGGCTGTGGTCGGTGTGAACCTGAGATTTGGTGTGTCAAACGGATCATGACCATTTTCAACAATGGAGAGTGCTTCTTCATCAAAACACCGTTTGTTTTTCCTGAAGATTTCCGTAGCCTTTATGGCAAGAGGACTGTCCAGGTAAACAGGTATGTCCGGGAGGAGACCCTGGCGATGGAATTCACTCAAGACATATATGATTTCCTGAGTCCTTTCCACTGCAAATGCAGGTATGATTATTTTTTCTCCCTTAGACACACTGTATTTTATGGCACTGAGAAGCTCACCCTTGCTCTCATCAAATGAACGATGTAAACGGTTTCCGTAAGTGGATTCCAGGAATACAAAATCTCCATCAAATACTTCGTGAGGATCCCGGATAATAAGCTGGTCACTTCTTCCAAGATCTCCTGAAAATACAATCTTTATTGTTTCACTATTTTCTTCAATCCATAGCTCTATGATGCATGAGCCCAGTATATGCCCGGCATTTCTGAAACGCGCCCTGATGCCCTCGGAAACGGTTATGATCTCATCTCTTGCTATTGGAGAAAATAATTTAAGGCTTGCTTCGGCATCTTCTGTTATGTACAGGGGCTGAATTTGAGCCCTTGCCTGACGTTTATTTTTTCTTGTCTGCCATTCCGCATCCATTTCCTGTACATGAGCTGAATCCAGAAGCATGATGCCGCAGAGTTCTATTGTTGGTTTGGATGCCAGTATCTTTCCCTTGAATCCGTCTTTGACCAGTTTCGGAATCCTTCCGCAATGATCAATATGGGCATGGGTCAATAAAAGGACTTCAATCTCGGCAGGGTCAAAAAGCCAGTCGGCCCAGTTGCGTCTCTCCATCTGTTTTCCGCCCTGAAAAAGCCCGCAGTCAACCAGTATCTTGTTTCCTGATGAAGTTTCAACAAGATAGCAGGAACCGGTCACAGACTCAGCTGCTCCTAAACACCTAACCTTTACCATTTTTCCTCCTTTTTTTTAGAGTCCAGCATCTTTGGTCCTGGAAAATTTTAAAGCCTCTATACCCTGTTTATATTCATTATTACATGTGATATAAGAAGAACCTGCGCTGCGGCGACAAATAAGTAATCTCCGATTACAGAAGGCCTTGTGAACAGTTACATCATACTTCATATATTTTCAAGGAGAAAACTCGATGGGCAAGATTATGGATATGCTGAGAAGATGGAAGATCAACAGGATGACAGGCAGGGGAGTTGTTCTATTAAAGCTCGGAAAATATGAAAGTGCATTAAAACTGCTGCTGAAGACAATTGAATTAGATCCGGGAAACCAGATGGCATGGACTGCCAAAGGTTTGACATTCGCGAAACTTCACAGGCATAGGGAAGCAATTCAGGCTTATAATAAGGCCCTTACCCTTAATCCGTCAGATGAGGAACGCAAGCAGATCAATACACTACTTAAAAGGACCAGAGAACGTGAATAACAGCAATGGCATGCCTTGTTTTTTTAGATAGAGATCTCTCTATTTCATATTGTTTACAAATTTAAAGAATTAAGCTGTTATATCACAGGAGGAAGATGGGAAAATAAGGCACAGATTGCCTGGCCTGATGGAACAATTGTATTGAAAAATAAATAAAACTTGATTTAAATTTTGTATTAATATAGAATAAAAAAAGATTTTAAAATGTAGAGATAAAATAATGTTTAGTTAGTAATAATAAGAAGCAGTTGTTGAGAATTATATATAAATCTTTTCCGATAAATACTTCCAGCAGGCTTAAGAATATTTTCAGGAATAGATACACAGAACCAATAATAAAATTAAACATAAAGTCCTGTTGGCTTTTATGATCTGCTGATTATGTAGAAGATATTTTAATTCACACACCAGCAAGCCCGCTATCAGTCAATCCTTTTAAAAGAGATGGCTTTTATCTTCGGAATGGAACTCAATCCCTATTTTTAACAGTGCCTGCCCTGGGCAGGCGTCGCATTATTGATCTCATCAACATGAATTATTTTTATAACAATCATATACGATACAGGAGGCAGAGCAATGAGAGAGGATAATGATAAGGAGCCTTTGGCTGAAAAGGTCCTCTCCATGTGCTCCAAATACAGGATACTGCTTGACCATGAGATTTTTTATGACAGGCCCTGCATACTTGTTTTCAACAGAGAGGAGATAGATACCTACAGGTAATTATGGAATTTTCAGAATTTAGTTTAGATCAGGATATCATCAGGGGAATCTCTGAGGCAGGTTTTAAGGAATGCCTGCCTGTTCAGGAGAAGACCTTTTATCACACATTGAAGGGCGAGGACGTCTGCGTACAGTCACAGACAGGGAGCGGAAAGACAGCTGCATTCCTTGTCTCCATATTTCAGGCGCTGGCCGGCAGGAAGCGCAACAGGAAATGCCTTATAATAGCGCCGACAAGGGAACTGGCTGTTCAGATAGAGGAAGAGGCCAGACTGCTGGGCCGTTTTCTAAATCTCAAAATAGGCTGTTTTTACGGCGGGGTTGGGTACCGAAAACAGGAGAAGCTCCTTGAGAAGGGCGGTATCGACATAATAATAGGCACACCGGGGCGGCTCATTGACTTCGGGAAGCAGGATAAGATCAGGTTCAGTGAAATCGAGATACTTGTCATAGACGAGGCAGACCGTCTATTTGATATGGGGTTTCTGCCCGATATCAGGTGGATGCTTAAACGGATGCCTAAATACAGCGAGCGGCAAACCATGCTTTTCAGCGCGACCCTGAGCAGCCGCACCCGTCAGATCGCCTGGGAGCACATGAATGAACCTTTTGAGATCATATTGAATCCCGACAGGGTAACGGTTGATACGATCTCCCAGGTGATCTATCACGTGGAGAGCACGGAAAAGATGTCACTGCTGCTTGGAATCCTCAAAACAAGTGAAAAGGGAAATGCCCTTATATTTACAAACACCAAGAATGCCGCTTTCATGGTGGCAAACCGTCTTGAACATAACGGGTACAGAACGAAATACCTTATCGGCGACCTTCCCCAGAACAAGAGACAGGAAAATGTTGAAGACTTTAAATCAGGCCGGCTTCAATATCTTGTGGCAACCGATGTCGCCGCAAGGGGCCTTCACATCGACAATCTCGATCTTGTAGTCAACTATGACCTCCCTGAGAACCCGGAGAATTATGTCCACAGGATCGGCCGCACAGGCCGCACAGGAAAGTCAGGCAGGGCCGTAACCCTTGCGTGCGAAGAATTTGTTTTGGGGCTTGAGCCCCTGGAGGCTTTTATAGACATGAAGATTCCTGTTGTCTGGGCCGAGGAGGCATTTTTGGAAAACGATGCAAGCGAGGGGATGCACTTCAGCCTTCATAGTCGGAGGAATGACAGGCAGCCCGTGAGACCTCGACCAAAGGCCGGGCATAAAGGAAGGGTGCTGACCGGCGGCAGATCCCCGCGGAAAAAGGCGCCTGTCAGGACTGAACGAAAAAGAAGTGATGCCCGGAAGGAAGAGACAATAAGGATAAATCCGGGCATTTCTGATTCAGATCGTCTGGCATATTACAGCCGGAAATACGGAGAAAATTTCAAGGTGGTCAACCATCAAAAAGGGGGAAATTTATGAAGATATTATTTATCCTCTCAAATTCTCCTTACCATGAGAACCCCGAGTTTGTTTCCAAAGGTCCTGGTTGAGAGATTTGAATCGAGTAAGGCATCCATTATATCCTGTGCCACAGGATCCCCATTGTCGACAATGCCTCTTGACAGCATGCTTATGGTTTGCAGCGGATGCTGAATTGATATTGTCAATTTGCCGCCTGGTTTATCAATAGTGTCTATGGAATTCTTTAAAATTAACCGTTCTTCTTTTGAAAATCATCCATGAATTCAACCAGAGAACCTACTGCCTTAATATCAACTGCATTATAAATTGATGCACGGCAGCCGCCTACTGAACGATGCCCTTTAAGCCCTCCGAGACCTGATTTAGCGGCCTCAGCAACAAATAGTTTTTCCAGATCTTCATTCGGAAGCCTGAAGGTAACATTCATAAGAGATCGGCTGTTCTTTGCAGCAGTGCCCTTATAAAAACCGGATTTATCTATGAAATCATAAATGAGAGACCCTTTTTCCTTATTGATCTGTCCCATCTTTTCCAGCCCGCCGATAGTTTCTTCTATCCATTTTAGCACAAGATTTATTGTATAAATGCTGAAGCAGGCAGGGGTATTATACATGGAACCTTCTTCCGTATATGTTGAATATTTCAGCATGGTAGGCAGACCTGCAGGGACCCTGTCCAGCATATCCTTACGGATGATTACAAGGGCCGTTCCCGAAGGACCTATGTTTTTCTGTGCGCCGGCATAAATCATCCCAAAAGGAGAGGCATCAAATGGCCGGCTCATAATATCTGATGACATATCGCATATTAGAGGAACATCGCCGGTTTGAGGAAATTTGTCCCACTGTGTGCCTTTGATCGTATTGTTGGAGGTAAAATGCACATAGGCTGCATTGCCATCGACCTTTATCTCTCCCGGTATATAGGAAAATCCCTGATCCTCTGAAGAAGCGATTACCCTAACATCTTTACCCTGAATCTTTGCTTCTTTGATTGCCTTTGTGGACCATGTCCCTGTATTAATATAGTCAACAGGCTTTCCATCGATAGAAAAATTCATAGGTATCATGCAGAACTGCATGCTTGCTCCACCCTGGACAAATACAACATCAAATCCATCCCCAAGGCTCAATAGCCTCTTGGTCCTTTCAACCGCTTCATTTATTACATCTTCGAACCACTTGGAACGATGGCTGACTTCAAGTATGGACATGCCTGAGCCATTAAAATCAAGAAGTTCCGCCTGTATTTCCTCTAATACAGGCAGCGGCAATGCTGCCGGACCCGCGTTAAAGTTGTAAATCCTTTTCCCCATAATCAAGTTTCCTCCAAGTTAAATTTTGGTCACTTTGTTATTCGCCGGAAGTCAACTGCATCAATGTCTGAACTACAAATTGGATGCTTTTTTGGCCTGAAATTTTCAATCCGCCAGAGGCGGACGAGGGTTTGATCCTGCCTCAGGCAGACAAGTCCCCGCCCCTTGGGGCGTTCAATATTTTTTAAGATACCCCGCTGCTCTGCGGCGGGGTAGTTCATTTTTCTGCCGCTAAAATCAAATGACTTTATTGACCGGCTATACAGTGGACACACGTGTTCTTAATAAATAAGCGAAAAATACTACTGAAATATAAAAACTTTTTCAAGCATAAAATATTTTATGCCAACAATGCCTTACCTGAGGCACTTACCTGTCAGCAGTTACTATTTTAAGTAAAACACTGTTTAACAGACTCAATACAATTATAAACTAGAAGGCCTGATTTTAGAGTTCATACCTTTGTTCAGGGCTTAATTTATGATAATACGCGTTGTTAGAAAATTTATCCCTTCCATCATAAACCTGCTGGCATTCCTGTGTGATTGCTCCACAATGGAACAACTTGACGCAGCCTTCAACACAACACGCTCAAACTTTACATTTGTTGTCAATAAACGCCGGCAGGATGATGGAAATCCTTGATATCCAAATGAATCAAGGCGGTACAACGTGGCCAGCAGGAGAAAAGATACAAACAGTATATCAGGTTATTGCCATTCCGGGGGAATTGGAATTATGTTTGAAAGTGCCAGGCTTTCAGGACTGGACATTTGTCGATCTGGCCCCTTTATTCGAATCAGATATTTCACCAAAGTGAGTTATAATACATGATAATCATCAAGTTGTGGCCTGCATCAGGTGGTATTTTCTGGTTAAAAATACTCAGGGCGTGAAAATCATTAAGAAAAGAAGGATCAGAATGGGGGGAGTTCAGTTCCTTAGCTCAATAAGGTTTCGTCTTTTAGTTCAGCGCCGAATTTTTTTACGACTTCCTCTACGGTAAGGGCTTTTTTTTCTTCGCCTCTTATATCAAACTGGACATTCCCTTTGTGGAGCATGATCATACGGTTACCATACTGGATGGCCTGCTGCATATTGTGTGTGACCATAATTGTCGTAAGCCTGTTTTCACTGATTATCATTTCGGTAAGCTCCATTACGCGCTGAGCTGTTTTTGGGTCCAGTGCCGCACTATGTTCATCAAGCAGTAACAGGTGAGGGAGAGAGAGGGTCGCCATCAACAATGTCAGGGACTGGCGCTGTCCTCCGGACAGGAGACTCACCGCATCCTTCAACCTGTTTTCAAGTCCCAGATCCAGCATCTTGAGTATTTCATGGTAATAATTCCGTCGGCCCTTTGAAACACCGCGGCGAAATCCCCTGTGCATCCCGCGCAGATCAGCCATTGCAAGGTTTTCCTCTATTGTCATGGAAGCTGCAGTCCCCATTAAAGGGTCCTGGAAAATTCTGCCGAGATATTTAGCTCGCCTGTGTTCCGGCAGGTGGGTTACCTGAAGATTGTCTATAAATATTTTGCCTTCATCAGGCGTATATGTTCCTGATATGAGATTGAGAAGCGTAGTTTTGCCGGCACCGTTACTGCCGATAACAGTTATGAAATCTCCATCAGGGATATCCAGGCTGAGCCCGTCTATGGCAACCTTTTCGTCGACTGTACCCTTTTTAAAGGTCTTGGTAATGTTTTCAATTTTTACCATAAATGTACCCCGGTTCAGACACCTCTCAGGTGTAGTTTGCCCTGTTTTTCCTTTTTCAGAGCAGGGATCCCAAGCGCCAGTATTACCATTATACCGGTTGCCATTTTCAAATCAGTTGGAGCAAGTCCCATTCTAAGTCCTATAGAGATAATGAGTTTATAAATGATTGATCCCACAATCGCTGCGAGCGTTTTTCTCTGCACTGTCTTCAGGCCCACAACGGTTTCTCCGATGATGATTGAAGCAAGGCCGGCGACTATCATTCCGATACCCATCCCTATATCGGCAAAACCCTGGTCCTGTGAGACAAGTGCTCCTGACAGGGCCACAAAGGCGTTTGAGATTCCAAGGCCTATAACAGTGGTGGTATCCGTATTTACGCCAAGGGTCCGGATCATCTGTTCGTTATCACCGGTAGCTCTCATTGCAAGCCCAATCTGGGTATGAAGGAAGATATCAGTGAGGAATTTTACCGAGAATGCAATAATAAAAAAAAGACATATTATGGGGATAAAACGGTTAATATCAAGGTTTTCCAAAGGAGTTAATACAGTATTAACCGTAAGCAGCTGTATGTTGGATCGCCCCATTATACGCAGATTCACCGAGTATAGGACGGTCATCATCAGGATTCCCGCCAGCAGGCTGTTGATCTTCAATTTTGTGTTAAGAAGGCCCGTGCAGCAGCCGGCAACGAATCCACTCAAGACAGCAGCAGCGATACAGTAAATCGGCGGTATACCTTCAATTATAAGTCGGGCTGCAACTGCTCCGCCTAATGGAAAGCTTCCGTCCACAGTAAGATCAGGGAAACTGAGTATACGGAAAGAGATAACTATTCCGAGGGCAACAAGTCCATAGACAAGACCCTGTTCCAGGGATACAGGGATAGTCCGCAGAAAACCGCTTAGCACCATTGATTCACCATAAAGGAGAGGGGATTTTACCCCCCTCGCTTTCCTTAATTATTTATCTGTTTATTTTTTTTCTTTTACTAAATTACCCTGCTCATCCCATAATTTGTCCGCAGCCTTTCTTATAAGGGTAGCGGGAAGCTTGACACCCTGCTGTTTCGCATGCTTCAGGCTGACCCAGAGGCTGTAATCAGACGCAAGCCCGGCAGGAATATCGCCCGGTTTTTCGCCCTTCAGTATCCTGGCAGCCTGTTTGCCGGCCGTATATCCCACGAGAAAATAATCAGGCCCGTAAGCTGCAACCGCACCCCTGGGAGTACTGTCCCTGTCACCGGCAAACAATGCAATGTCATTATCATTGCAAACCTTTGCTATAGATTCAAAAGCAGATACACACGTGTTATCGGATGTAATGTGGATGGCATCAACCCTTCCCACCAGACTCTGAGCAGCCTGCATCACCTCGGAAGTGGCAGAGACATGAGCCTCAATAAGTTTGCCGCCCATATCTTCGATAGCTTTTTTCATCTCTTCGATATGGGGTATCGTATTTATATCTCCCGGATTATATATAGTGCCCCATTTCTTTACATTGGGAACAAGATCCTGATACATTTGACACTGCAGGGTGATGGGCCACCTGTCACTGACGCCTGTGACATTGGTGCCGGTCTTACCCATATTGGGGACGATTCCTGTCTTTACAGGGTCGGTTACCGAAGAAAATATAATGGGTATGTTCTTGTTGATTTTTACGGATGCCTGGGCGTTAGGTGTGCTTATCGCGTGAACTAGATCAACCTTATCATCCGTGAATTTCTGTGCAATCATGAAGCAATTGGGCTGTTCACCCTGTGCGTTTTGTCGATCAATAATTATATTTTCTCCTTCAACGAATCCTTCCTCTGCAAGGGCGGTTTTAAACCCCCTTGAATCATTATCAAGGGCCGGATGTGCAACGATCTGATGTTCTCCGATACGTATCATCTTGGCCGAAAGCCCTGACCCGAAAACAAGGCCCAGTGATAAAAGACATATAAATACAAACATGACCTTTTTCATAATCCTGCCTCCTTTTATTAATTGGTTAAGAGCTAATAATCCCATATCTTTAACGCAATCCCCGTAAGGGTCACGAAAAAAATCTTTTGATTCAAATAATGGATGCTACAAAACCTTTATAAATTCCGGCATAGTTGAACTTTATTATAGAAATGAATGAAGTTGATTTTGTAAAAATATCAGTAAACAGAAAGACAGGAACTCCAATACATTGGGGCAGAGTTCCTTTTTCGAAGATTTGCAGCAATTACATTCCCCTCAGCTTTGTCTGGAGACTTCAATTTCATCTTTTTTCAGGGTGAAATATGATGCCCCTTTATATTTAGCAATAATAGTAAGTAATAGCTTAATTTAGATAAAATCAATTTTAGAGACTAAAAAACGCTTTGTCAAGAGTGAATAAACTCAAAAAAATTTCAATACATCATATACATTCATTGTCATGATAACTTTTTACAGCGATTCAGGGGTCTTTGTTAAATCCTTGATCTGTTAAAGGCTCATTCTCTGACTTTTATTTCTTTCGTATATCCTTTAAAAAGATGGCCTTTGACAGGCCATCGCCTACCGCCCTTTCTTCGATTTCAAAGATCTTGGTTGCCACTACAAGTTCCCCAAGCTTTTTATAACCGTAGTTTCGAGGATCAAACTCAGAAGCCTGTTTGGCGATATTGCTGCCGACAACTGCTAGATGGGCCCAACCGCTGTCATCTGAAGATGCTTCAACAGCATTCCTTAATAAATTTAACAGCTTTGTGTCTTTCTTGAGTTCGTTTGTTGTCTTCCGCCGGATTTTTTCGCTGTAGTCATCCTTGGAGCGCAAAACTTCCGTGAATATAAATTTGTCACACGCGGAAACAAATGCCTTGGGAGTTTTTTTCTCCCCGAATCCATAAACAATAAGACCCGCCTCTCTTATCCTTGATGCCAACTTGGTGAAATCGCTATCGCTTGATACTATGCAAAATCCGTCGAACTTGCCGGTGTAAAGCAAATCCATTGCGTCAATTATCAGCGCACTGTCCGTAGCATTTTTACCTGAAGTATATCCAAATTGCTGTATAGGCTGAATCGAATATTGGAGTAAAACTTCTTTCCAGCCTTTCAGGCCTGAGGCCGTCCAATCACCGTAAATACGTTTCACATTGGCTGTCCCATACTTTGCTATTTCAGACAAAAGGCCCTCAACAATAGAAGGTTGTGCATTGTCTGCATCTATCAATACGGCCAGTTTTTCTATTTTTTCTTCAGACATATTTCCCCTTTTATATTTCAGTTTGGACTGACAAAGCCAGGGCTTTGAATTTAGCGACAAAATTTCTTATCCAGATGAATGGAGCATATCTTTTTCTCCGCAGAAATTCCTCTATTACTTCGGCGAGTTCAGGGGTTCGCAAATAACCATATACCTTATGCGAATTCCTCTTGCCCATATATTTATAATTATTTGTAACAATTTTATCTTTTACATGAACATGCCTGGAATTTTCCTCAAAGTCATCGCTTAGCCCATAGTCCATAGCAATTTTGTCTTTCAAATCTGAGAGATTGTACCAGTTTGACAGGACATTCCCGGGGGTTTTGAGAGCAATCTTCTGGTGAAGATCCTTTTCATGCTCAGCAAATATCCTGCTTTTTATTACCGGAAGCCCGAGCGGAGAACCTATTGTAACAAAGGTATCTATTGGTACATTCGGGGCAAATTTTGTCAATACATCATATGCTATAATTGATCCCATTGAATGAGTAATCAGCATGATTTTTTTTCTTCGGTATTTTTCAAGAACTCTTGCCAGATGCAGACAAATGGCGTCTCTTGCCCTGCAGTTATTACCTTTAAGTCCTGTGCAATCAGAAGTGTAATATGTTTCAAGATCACTGAAGAAATGGTGAATTATGAAATCATTGATTGATGAATAATTGATCGTAAGATCGTCATTCAGTAAGATTTTTTCCATCTGGTTTTCAAGGTAATGAAGGACCTTCCTGCGAAGATTATTTGGTTTCTGTATCTTATCCTTTTCTGTTCGGGGGACATAAGGTTCAGCTAAATAAAGCGGATTTTTCTTGTCTGTTATCCCGGAATCAAGAGGAGCCTTGTAAAGATAGTCTGCCCAGTAGACAAGCTTAAAATTGAAAGATATTCCTGTTTTTCCGATCGCAGCCAATCCCTCCATTATGGAAGCTTTCCACCATTTTTCCAGCATTTGTTCAGGGGGTTTGTTACCCAGACCGTGGATGCCAATAATGATCTTGGACATGGTTATTCAACCTGATAAATATCCATCAGATTTCAATCTTGATACAAGAAAATATCTGCTGGATTAATGGCATTATTAAACATCTCTTTTGCATGATAAGAACTCCTGACAAAAGGCCCGCTGGCAACCCCGGAAAAACCGATCTTCAATGCTATTGATTTCCATTCATCAAACTCTTCTGGAGGGATGTAGCGTTCAACCGGCGGATGTTTTGTTGTTGGCTGAAGATATTGTCCAAGTGTCAGCATCCTGCATCCGGCATCAAAAAGGTCCTGTAGTGTTCTGTGGATTTCATCCTGCATTTCTCCAAGACCGAGCATAAGACCGGATTTTGTCGGAATTTTTGATGAGGCCTTTTTCAAGATCTCAAGAGAGCGATTATAGTCTGCCTCAGGCCTGACTGATGAATAAAGGCGCGATACGGTTTCAATGTTGTGGTTCAATACGTCCGGACAGGCATCGAGTATCATATTAAGTGCATCCTTGTTCCCCATAAGATCAGGGATTAGAACCTCAACCTGTGTTTCCGGCCTGTTTTTTCGAATTTCCCTGATTGTCCTGGCAAAATAAGTTGCACCGCCATCCGTAAGATCATCACGTGTGACAGATGTGACAACAACATATTTAAGATTCATGTCCTGCACGGCCTCTGCAACCCTTACAGGTTCTTCAACATCAACAGTCTCCGGGTTTCCGTGTGTTATGGCACAGAATTGGCAATTGCGGGTGCAGTATGGCCCCATAATAAGGAACGTGGCAGTACTGCATGAAAAGCACTCCCACATATTCGGGCATCTTGCCTCCTCACATACAGTATGAAGCCGGTTTTTTTTAAGAAGAGACCGAATTTTTTCGTATTTTGGATTTGTTGGAAGGCTGCGCTTAAGCCATGGAGGTTTAGGTGAAGCTTTCTTTGATTTATGATATTGAGTCATTATTTCCTTCACAGCAGTTCAGATCTTTAAATAGAGTTTTTTTGAAAGGATCTGGAGTCAGGATATATACCTTGAACGGTGAATCAGAGTTTCTTTATTTCACTGAATATTGTATATCTTTACATCTTATCATTATCTTTTTTGAACATTTCCTGAAGCTCGGTCATGCTGGTATTAATAAGCCCAACTCCGAAAACAGCTTCAATATTATATTTTATAGACTTGCGGACCTTATGAACAGGAATTTTTGCAGAAAGTTCATTTTCCATGGATGTTATTTCGATCCCTTCAAGACCGCATGGGTTTATCCATCCAAAGGGCTCCGGCGAGGTATTGACATTAAATGCAAATCCATGGAAGGTTATTCCATGCCTGACAGTTATACCGATGCTTCCAAGTTTTTTGTTTTTAACCCAGACACCCCTGTTCATGGGATTCCGTCCGGCAATTATTCCCCATTCACTTGCCGTTCGGATCATAACCTCTTCAAGTGCTTCGACATAATCAACCACTCTTAATTCTGCTTTCTTAAGGTCGATAATGGGGTATCCGACAAGCTGGCCCGGGCCATGAAATGTAATATTACCGCCCCGCTCCGTTTGTATAACCTGTATTCCTCTTTTCTTGAGAAAGGCCTTTGATACTGTCAGGTTTTCAAGACCTCCCCTGCGGCCAAGTGTAAAGACAGAAGGGTGTTCCACCAATAAGACAATATCTTCATTAATGATCCCGCTGTTCCTCGCAGCAACAATTTTACGCTGGAGTTCGAGCGCTTTTTGATAATCTATTGCCGGTGTTTCAATACAGAGCATCTTGCTGGTTTTGGCTTGTTTAACTTTCACAGCGTGATTTCATTTGGATTGCTTTTATATAGCAATTTTATTGAGGCCCTTAAATTTAATTTTATGGTATAGATAGAACATGAAGAAGAAAAGCTTACAACAAAATTATAAGCTGTTTTGCCTCCAGCCGTTTCCGCGCAGAATCAACTGCTTTATGAAGTTTCTTAATATAAGCTGTCCCCTGTCAGCTATATCTTACTTACCCCTCAAGACATGGCTTTCGGGCTGCTGTGGTTTCATCCAGCCTTTTTCTTTTGCATCTGGTGGGTGCATTGCGCAGAAGTTCAGGGTTCTCTTTCGCCTCAAGAGCTATGGCCTTTAACGCTTCGATGAAGAGGTCAATGTCCTCTTTGCTCTCCGTTTCGGTCGGTTCGATCATGATTGCTCCATGCACAACAAGAGGAAAATATACGGTAGGCGGATGAAATCCGTAATCCATCAATCGCTTGGCCATGTCCAGTGTAGTAATCCCGTATTCTTCCTGAACCCTGTCCGTAAAGACACATTCGTGCATACAGGGTCTGTCATAAGGGAGATAAAAAACATCTTTCAATCTCTCTTTTATATAATTGGCATTTAATACTGCAAGCTGGCTGGCCTTTTTGAGATATTCAGGACCCATACTGCGGATGTAACTGTAGGCCTTTGCCATAACTCCAAAATTTCCATAAAAGGCATGGACCTTTCCTATGGATTCAGGGAGGTCTTCAGAAAGCGAGTAAATGCCATTTTCTTCAATCACACGGGGTACAGGCAAAAATGGTTTCAGATGGCTTCTGACACATACCGGACCTGAGCCGGGACCGCCCCCCCCGTGGGGAGTCGAAAAGGTCTTGTGAAGATTAAGGTGCAGAATATCCACTCCTATCCTGCCCATGTGCACGATACCCATAATTGCGTTCATGTTTGCACCGTCTGCGTAAACCAGACCGCCTTTTGAGTGGACAATTTCAGCAACTTTTTTGATGTTTTCTTCAAAAAGGCCAATTGTATTCGGGTTGGTAACCATTATTCCTGCTGTGTCTTCATCCATCACTGCATCAACTGCTTCGGGAGAAAGGATCCCTTTTTCATTAGACTTGACAGGCACGGCGCGATAACCGCACAGGCTCGCGCTGGCAGGATTTGTACCATGGGCTGTATCAGGGACGATTATCTTTGAACGCTTCTCTCCTCTTTTTTTGTGATAGGCATAAATAAGACGCATACCGACATATTCACCGTGGGCTCCGGCAGCCGGCTGGAGTGTCACCGCATCCATTCCGGTAATCTCCGCCAGGAAGCTCTCGAGTTCGAACATCAGCCTGAGAGCCCCCTGTGATAAAGACTCAGGCAAAAGGGGGTGTGCCCCTGCAAATCCTCTGGTGCCTGCCTGTCTTTCATTGGTCTTCGGATTGTATTTCATGGTACAGGAACCCAGAGGGTACATGCCGGTGTCTACCCCGAAATTCCATTGTGACAGCCTTGTGTAATGACGCACCACATCTATTTCGCTCAAATCGGGAAAATCAGGTCCTTCTCCTGTGAGTTCAGCATCAAGAGGGCAGGATTCAACATCACGGCGCGGAAGGGAAAACCCACTTCTTCCTTTTTTTCCTTTTTCCCATAATAAGGGCTCATTCATTATCAGGCCTGAGGAACCTGGAAATTCTTTCATGACTTAACCTCCCTGACCAGTGTATCCATGTCATCTTTGGTGTTTGTTTCCGTTACGCACAACAGGTAATGGTCCCTAAGTTCGGGATAATATTGTAAGAGCGGAAGCCCCGCTACTATCTTTTTCTCCAGCAGGCGTTCGTAAGTGCCTGCAAAGCCTTCCGGCGCTTTAAGTACGAATTCATTAAATGTCGGACTTATAAAGGCAATCTGGAAGCCTGCCTTTATAAGCTCTGACTTGAGGTATTCTGCTTTGTCATGATTAAGAGCGGCCAGTTCACGAATTCCGCTTCCCCCCAGAGAGGCCATATACATTGCAGCAGCCAGGGCGCAAAGACTGTTGTTTGTGCATATGTTGGAAGTTGCCTTTTCCCTTCGGATGTGCTGTTCCCTTGTGGCAAGTGTCAGTACAAAGCCCGTTTTTCCATCCATATCCACGGTTTTGCCGATAAGGCGGCCGGGCATGCTGCGCACATGCTTCATTTTGCCGGCGAACATTCCAAGACCGGGACCTCCGAATGACCCTGGTATGCCAAGACTCTGGCCTTCGCCGCAGGCTATATCAGCGCCAAGGCTTCCTGGATTTTTCAGAATCCCGTATGCAAGCGGTTCAGTAAAGGCTGCAATAAGAAGGGCGTTATTATTATGGGCAGTGTTTCCAATGGACTCGAGATCTTCAATACATCCGAAAAAGTTTGGTGACTGTACAGCAACTGCAGCAAGGCCATCCATTCCATCTATAGATGAAAAGTCCGTTTGCCCGTTTGCCAGATATGGAAGTTCGACAACCTCGTAATCGGTTGGCTCCAAATAGGTTTTTACTACGCGTCGATAAAAGGGATGTATAACCTTTGAGATGGCAATTTTTTTATGTCTGGTTATCCGTATGGTCATAAGCAAAGACTCAGCCAGGGCTGAAGCGCCGTCATAAAGCGAGGCATTTGCCACTTCCATACCTAATAAGCGGGCCGTAAGTGTCTGGTATTCATATATGGCCTGGAGTGTTCCCTGGCTGATTTCCGGCTGATAGGGCGTATATGCTGTTGCAAATTCAGAACGGTTAAGCAGGTATTTCGTGGCTTCAGGGATGTAATGTTCATAGCTACCTGCGCCTACAAATACCTTGTAATCAGGGGACACGGCCATGTTTTCGGAAAGTGTGTCAAAAAGATCGTTCAATTCCCATTCAGTCAGAGGCTCCGGAAGTTTAACAGGTTCGGTATGCCGGCAATCTCCGGGCACTGTCTTGAAGAGATCGTCAAGTTTGTCCACTCCTATCGTCTTTAACATGGAAGATATATCTTCATCAGTATGAGGCAAGTAGCGCATATTTTATCCTTTCAGCATTTCAAGATAAGCATCTTTGGTCATAAGTTTCTCGAACTCGGCAAGGTCATGAGGTTTAACTTTTATCATCCAGCCCTCTTTGTATGGATCCTTGTTAACAATCTCAGGTGATCCATCAAGAGCGCTATTTATATCGATTATTTCTCCTCCCACGGGCATATACAGCTCGGATACGGCCTTGACAGACTCCACTGTGCCGAATTCTTCTCCCTTTCCAAATGAATTTCCGACCTTCGGGAGTTCAACAAAAACAATGTCTCCCAACTGATCCTGGGCATAGTCATTGATTCCAATCAGGATATTATCGCCATCCAGTTTGGCCCATTCATGATCTTCAGCATAGCGCACATCTTCAGGAATATTCAGCAGACTGATATCTTTCATCTTTTTCCTCCATTTTGATTTTACTGTTGTCCAAAGTTATGAACTCGTAAAAAGTCAAAAATGCTCTCTTTCCGTCATTCCGGCCCCGAATCAAGTGCGGGATAAACCCGCCACAAACACTGGCGGACAAGCTCCAGCCGGAATCTAGTCTTTTCAAGTACTTACGAAACCCTTGGATCCCGGTTTTCACCGGGGTGACGACTTTTTACGAAACCATCAAAGTTTTTATACTCAATCAAATAGTAACCCTCAAGTATTATTAATTTTACCATCACGGAACGTGTGATTGGGAATAAAATCCTTACTTCCCTTTAGAATCCTTTCATTATTCATCCTGGCCCGGCATCCTCATCATTGTCTTTATGGAGCGGCGCGCAGTACGATCAGGACGTATGTCATCCACGATCATAACTTCTATTTTTCTCCTGCCGTCTTTAAGCTCAACAACCTGCCCTGAAGCTAGTTCGGTATTAACTTTTATAAAACCGCAAGCCAGTCCACGCGGCTCGAAATCATCTGGTTTGTCAGGGCTTGAAATGCTGAAAATACGACCATCATTGCGGCCTATACCCATATCGGTTACACAGGTCAGTATTTTTCCTATGTCTTTTCCTTCCCTATCCAGTACGACCGCTGTATCATGTGATACCTTCCTGAGATCAAAGCCCGCGAATGCATATGTGAACTCATGCTTATCCACGTGCATAAGGGCTTCATCGCCAATAAAACTTTTGGTAAAACCCGTAAAGCGGGCATTATATGGGAGTGCGAACATCCAGGGATTATTGATAAAAGGCCACTTGCCAATATCGACATGGGATAGTGGGAGTGCCGCCCCGGCCCGCAGGGAATCCCTTGCGGCAAGTCCACACGGGAGGAGGCCCGATGCCTGCCCTGAATCAAAAATCATTTCCCATATATTGACGAGATCTTCAGGTTTTACAAAAATTTCAAAACCAAATTCCCCTGTATAGCCGGTACGTGAAAGCAACGCTGGGGTGCCGTCAATGAAACGGACTGTATCTGCAAGAGATGATTCCTGGTCAAAATGTCCCTTGAATGTAAAGTAGTACATGTCCTCAAATACTGCTTCAGCACCTTTCAGAAGCTTCATGAGTATGACGGCTGCCAGCGGCCCCTGAAGGTCGATTTTGCCGACTTTATCCGTAAGGTCTTTGATTCTGATATCTTTTCCTTTTGCGTGGCTTTTCAAATGCTGAGCTATTTCATTGCCCATCTCAGAATTTACGACAATCAGAAACAGGTTATTTTCAAGGAGATATACAATGGCGTCATCAATTAGCTGACCTTTTTCGTTTAAAAATACACCATATACACACCTGCCCGGCACGATGGGTGTCCTGGCTTTACCCACACAGGCTGTAAGATCCCTGGTGAAGCAGCTCTGAAGCAGATCAAAGGCATCTTTTCCTTCAATTTCAACAAGGGCCATATGGCTTGTGTCAAAAAGGCCTGCCTTTGTAAGAACTCCAAGATGTTCGTTTTTTGCGCCAGAACGGTACCACAGGGGCATATCATAATCGCCAAAATTAACCATATTTGCACCCTGAGCCACATGCCAGGCATAAAGAGGGGTCTGTTTTGATTCTTTTTGCATTTGGGTTATACCTCCATTTCGTTTTTTACGGCACTGAATTGTTTAATAGCGAAATCCAGATCCTTTCTAGTATGCAGTGCACTCAACTGTACGCGAATCCGGGCCTGACCCATAGGCACAACCGGGTAAAAGAAACCGATTACATAAACGCCCTTCTCGAGCATGCGTGCAGCCATTTTTTGAGCGATCGCGGCATCCCAGAGCATTATGGGAACGATGGGATGGCTGCCGGGTTTGATCTCAAAACCATGTTCAGACATGACTTTACGGAAATATATAGTATTTTCCTCCAGTTGATCACGAAGTTCAGTAGATTTGCTAAGCAGTTCTATTGCCTTCAGGGATGCGGCTGTGATCATTGGGGCAAGTGTATTTGAAAAAAGGTATGGCCTTGAACGCTGGCGCAGCAATTCAATTATTTCTCTGCGGCCGCTGACATACCCGCCGCTCGCACCGCCAAGCGCCTTGCCGAATGTTCCGGTAATAATATCCTGACGTCCCATAATACCGCAATACTCATGGGAGCCACGACCCTTTGTGCCCAAAAAACCCACGGCATGGGAATCATCTATCATAACCATTGCATCGTACTTTTCGGCCAGGTCACAGATCATATCCAGTTTTGCAATATCTCCATCCATGGAGAAGACACCATCGGTGGCGATGATTCTGAAGCGGGCAGCCTGTGCATCCTTCAGGCTTTTTTCCAGGTCTTCCATGTCGCTGTGGCGGAAACGGTAACGCATTGCCTTGCAGAGCCGGATTCCGTCAATAATGCTTGCATGGTTGAGTTCATCGGTGATGACCGCATCTTCATTAGTAAGCAGTGTTTCAAAGAGACCGCAATTCGCGTCATAACATGATGTATAAAGGATCGTATCTTCCGTCCCAAGAAAATCAGAAACCGCTTTTTCAAGGTCTTTGTGAATTGCCTGCGTACCACAGATGAAACGCACGGATGAAAGGCCGTAGCCCCATTTTTCCAGGGCATTTTTAGCAGCAGAAATAACCTCGGGATGACTTGAAAGGCCCAGATAATTATTTGCGCACATGTTAAGCACATCTTTTCCTCCCCGGACGCCGACGTGCGCACTCTGGGGCGAGATCAGTATCCGCTCGTCTTTATAGAGACCATTATGGCGGATTTCCTCCAGTTCTATATTAAGATGCTTCTTGAATGAGTCATACATTCTATTTCTCCTCTGCCCAGTTCAGGATGACCTTTCCTGACATACCCGAGCGCATGACCTCAAAACCCTTCTCATATTCCGTAAAATGAAAATGGTGTGTGATAACGGGTGTAATGTCAAGGCCGGTTTGAATCATGGATGTAACTTTGTACCAGGTTTCATACATCTCCCTGCCATAAATACCCCTGATCGTCAGGCCGTTAAAAACAACAATGTCCCAATCGATGGCAGTTTCCTGAGACTGTATGCCCAGAAGTGCGATTTTGGCTCCGTGGCACATGTTACTCAGCATCTGCTTAAACGCCGACGGGTTTCCGGACATTTCGAGGCCGACATCAAAACCCTCTTTCATACCGAGTTTTTCCTGGGCCTCTTCTATTGAATCGTAGCGAACGTCCAAAGCAGCCGTCGCACCCATTTTTTCTGCAATTTTAAGCCTGTAAGGGTTTACATCCGTTATAACCACATACCTGGCCCCTGCATGCTTTGCAATGCTGACTGCCATGCAGCCTATTGGTCCGGCCCCTGTTATCAGGACATCTTCACCAAGTACATTAAAGGTCAGGGCTGTATGTGCCGCATTTCCAAGAGGATCAAAGCATGTCAGGATATCCAGCGGAATCTGTGGGTCACAATACCAGACATTGGTGACCGGTATGGAAAGATATTCGGCGAACGCACCGGGACGGTTTACACCTACACCGCTTGTATTCATGCAGAGGTGTCTTCTCCCTGCAAGGCAGTTTCGGCAATGGCCACAAACCAGATGTCCTTCTCCGGAAACCAGATCTCCCGGGTTGAAGTCATGTACATTGCTGCCTATCTCCTCTATTTTACCCACGAATTCGTGTCCAATATGCATGGGTGTTGGGATCGTTTTTTGAGCCCATTCATCCCAGTTATAGATGTGGACATCGGTGCCGCATATAGAAGTTTTTAGAATTTTTATAAGGACGTCATTTATTCCTATATCCGGCACAGGCACTTCCTGTAATCGGAGTCCTTTTTCAGGATTGGCTTTAACCAGGGCTTTCATCATGGACATAGGACATTTCCTTTTGAAAATACCTAAAAAGCTGTCAAAAAGACGGCCAGGTAAATAACCACAGATGCAGGTTGAGCTTTGCTAAATCCCTCTACCGGGAGCGCTTCCTTTGACAGGCTCAGGATAAACTCACCTTTAGGAATGAGGCCAAATATGCTTGCCCCGCAATAACTAAAGACGATGCGCAACGCCGCTCCCAATGTCCCGCCTTTGCGGGGAGAGTGGCGTTTTAGGAAGCCGTAACTTTCAATGAAAGGAACAGGTATAGCCCTGTCTAAATGCAGCTAATTTTGACTTTTTGATATAAATAATTTGTCTGCTATGCTAAATGAGATTTACGATAGTGTCAATACCATTATCAGAAATTTCTAAATCCAAAAAAAATCATTCTGGTATAAAAAGAAAGATTTGACAGGATAAGGGGATTAAAAAATATAGTGTGTATCCGGTAAATCCTGTCAAATGATGTTGACTGTTATTTGGAAATTTCCGGCAATTATATATTATCGAATGTTTTTTCATTATAATCAAAAAGGAGGGGTCGTATGGCCGTGAGGATCACTATAATTGGAGGGGGACCGGGAGGATATACTGCTGCAGTACGGGCTGCCCAGTCGGGTTCCGAAGTTACACTGATTGAAGAGAATAAAGTTGGCGGAACCTGCCTTAACCGTGGATGTATTCCATCCAAAATGATGAAAAAAACCGCAGAAATTATTGAAGACATTCAGCGTGCAAGAGAGTTCGGTTTAAAAATCGACGGGAAGGTGACACAGGATATGCCGCTCCTCATGGAAAGAAAGCAGAGGATTATACAAAATCAGATAAAATGGATACTTGCGCTTCTTGAAAAGCATGGTGTGCGCTATCTGCAGGGTCATGGCTTCATTAAAGGCCCTAAATTGGCGGCAGTGAGACAGGAAGACGGCAAAGAGCTTGAAGTGCCTTATGATGCCCTGATTCTCGCTTCAGGTTCCGAGCCTTTGAACATGCAGGAACTTCCATTTGACGGCACAAGAATTATTTCCAGCACCGATGCATTAAATTTACAGGAAATCCCAGGTTCAATGCTGGTTGTCGGATCAGGCGCAGTTGGTTGCGAGTTTGCATTCGTTTTTTCGTCTTTCGGAACTAAAGTAACGGTGGTGGAGGCATTACCAAGGATACTGCCTATGCCATCAGTAGATGAAGATCTTTCCAGGGTACTTCAAAGAGAAATGAAAAAACGCAAGATTGAATTTCATCTCAGCCATGTTGTTCAAAAGGCAGAAGTAAACCCTGACAGTCTTAAAGTCTCAATTGTTCCTTTCTCTTCAACACGGGATAAGAGCGTTGAAATTGATGGAAATATTGAAACACAAGCGGATTGCATCCTGGTATGTACCGGGCGCAGTCCCAATAGTTCAGGAATCGGCCTTGATGTTATTGGTGTAGAAATGGATGAAAAAGGCTGGATCATTGCTGATGATAGTATGAGGACTTCTGTTCCGGATGTTTATGCTATAGGTGATATCCTCGGGCCATCAAGGGTAATGCTCGCTCATGTGGCTTCGACAGAGGGCCTTGTTGCTGCTGAAAATGCCGTGGGGAATTCACGGTTAATGGA
Organism: Deltaproteobacteria bacterium; assembly: GCA_036733345.1. GTDB lineage: Bacteria > Desulfobacterota > DSM-4660 > Desulfatiglandales > Desulfatiglandaceae > JAFGMQ01. Next base: position 34,330 of record DAINAR010000013.1, read on the forward strand.
TTACAGCGCGGTTCCGGGGGCGATCTATACCATGCCGGAGGTTGCCTGTGTGGGATTAACCGAGAATCAGGCAAGACAGAATGGATACGAGATCAGATCGGACAGCGTCCTTTTCCGAACACTCGGAAAATCACAGGTTACAGGAGAAATTGCAGGACAGTTAAAGCTGGTCTCTGAAGTGGGAAGCGGAAGAATTCTTGGTGTTCATATTATTGGGCCGAATGCGACTGAACTGATTTCCGAAGGAACCCTTGCCTTAAAGAAGGGCTGCACAGTTAATGACCTGGCAGAGACCATACATGCTCATCCTACACTTTCTGAGATTTTTCTGGAATCGTCTCTCAAGGCTTTGGACAGGCCCATGCAATAAGTGTTAAATCCAAGAAATGCACAGGAAAAAGCAACCCTGCGATTTAATCAGGATATTTAATTATGTTTCATTCCTGTTGTGCAGTCCTTCATTTAAGAAAAAAGGGGGCATGGTTTGATGTAAAAAAGGGAGGATTCCGTCTTTGAATCTTTTGAATACAGGGATGCCTTTTGAATTCCTTGTCAAGGAATTGCCTCACAGGATTCCTGTTCCAACCCCCGGGATGACGAAATCCGGTATAAAGAGAGAGATCGCCTTCATACATCATCTTCGTTTCAAACTGTCTGGTTTCAGGACTGTAGACAGGCATATTGAATATTGCTATATTTAGAAAGTCTATGAAGTCACTATGTCTTACGACAAAGTCATGGGTCATCCGTGCTTCTGCCTCTGTCTCGGAAGGCGTGCCGAAAAGCAGATAAACATAGGTGTAGATACCCGCATTCTTAAGATTCCTGAGTGCAGATGAAGCTGTCTTTAAGTTTATGCCCTTATGCTCACTGTCGAGAACTGCCTGAGAGCCTGACTCCAGGCCGAGCTTCAGCATAGTGCACCCCGAGCGTTTCAGTTCCATACAGAAATCCTGATCTGCAAGATGATCAGTAAACCGTGCAAATCCATACCAGGGAGCGCCGGGAGGACTTTTAACAAGGGTCTTCATAAGGGCGGGACTGATCGCATTATCCAGCAGATGTATTAAAACGGGACCTGTTTTATCGACGAGAGCAACAAGATCCCCTGCTACCCTGTCGGGCGGAACAGGCATATAGGGATTCCTTTCAGCCCTTTCCGGACAAAAGGCGCATTTGTTCCAGTAACATCCGCTCGATGCGCTGTAGGGAAGGATCAAGCCGGGTGCAATGTATTTGCTCAGGGGGAAAAGGGTGTAGTCCGGCCTGAAAAATTCCTTCGATTCCGGCTTGTCCGCAGGATTTCCAAGCAGAGAAAGTAGAAAATTCTCTCCCGGTCCTGCCACCATGTGATCCACGTAGTCCCTGAAAATATCTTTCCAGGCCGGTCTACTGATCCATGATGTGACAAGCCCTCCACCAAGAATCACTTTCAACCACGGCCATTCCCGTTTGATAAGACCTGTCATTGCAAAGGTTGACAGAGCCTGGCTTAGAAAATTAAGGGAAATTCCGACATATTCAGGTTGCTCTTTTTCAATGATCTCTATCAGTTTTGCCTTGAAGTATGGATAAAATGGGTTTTTCTCAGGATTTCTTGAAGCACTGATCAGATCATTGCTCATGACCGGAGAAAGATCGGAATCAAGGTAATTTGACAGACTCATTTTTATCGTTTTAAAAGGGGTTGCTGTTTCAAGGAGCCTGTTGATGTCCGAAACAGCCCTTCTGTAACGATCAGGATGAAGGTAGGTAGCTGGGTTTTGAAGTGAATCTAAATGTTTTTGTCTGTTACGGGCTGCCCGGGAAGTCCATCTGTCATATGATTCAGCAGGTCCATTAATAATGTTCAGGATTCCTCCTAAATTTGCGTCCCACACGCTTAACTTTATCCCTTTTGTCATGAGAGCGCCAGAAAGCCTTGCTATGCCTGCGGGTGATTCACAGGGTTTTACTATGGGCGGATTAATAAGGAGTATGGTCATGGCATGCCAGTAAATTGATGCACTGCGTCAGGGGTTTAACACGGCCTGGTTTTAACAGCGGATGATGCAGGCTAGGTCCCGGCGCAACATCAGCAATCAATTCAACAAAACGGCCGCCATTACCCACCATTGTTACGGGTCCGAAACTCGGGTCCTGCTTTGATCCTATAAGCAATTCAAGTCCTCTTGGCGCCATGGACTGGATAAGGAAACCTTCAACATCAAATGCTCCGGATTGCTCCATATTGTATTGAAGAGTATTTAGGGCCTTTTTCAATGATTCATAATTCTTCAGACCCAGGAAAACGAAACCGACATCGGATTTATGAGAAAAGTCAGGTGTAATGCCCTTGAGTGCAACCGGATATCCCTCTTTTATGGCCGCACCCGGCACTTCATCCGGTTCCCGGACAATGGTGCCGACCAGAGGTATACCGTATTCTTCAAGCAGCCGCCTGCTCTGCATGAAACCCATTTGTTTCCCTGCTGTCATACAGTATCCCCTTTTTCAGGTGCTGAAGGAATTAGAGGTTTGCCTGCACCTTCATTTGCTGCCAAAATTTTCAAAAAACGATCAGCAACTTTTCTGGTAATCTGAATACGCTCATCCGCTGTCAGGTCTTTTATGTTTATCTTTCCTCCCGCCGCCTTTTCATGGCCTCCGCCTGTTCCAAGTCCCTTAACAATGCGAAGAGCTATCTTCCCAGCTATCCATCCCCGACGTGATGTGCGCACAGATATAATTAGATCGTCCTTGAATTCACCTATGCACAAAGTCCATCGGATATTCTCCATTCTCAGCAGAAAATCGGCCATTTCAGCAGGAATATCAGGATTATTAAGGCTGCCCATATAGGAGATTATAACATCGGAATATTGAATGGAATTTGCAAGAGCCTCGGCAAATTTTACATAATATGATTTTGGCACGCTTGGATTTTCAATCCCGGCAAGGGTCCGCGGTGCGATTCTGGGAAAGAGATAGTTAAATGCGTTCAAATCCGCCTTTGTAGCTGACCGGCTGAGGCCCTGAGTGTCGGTTTTCAAGCCGTAGTAAAGTGCTGTTGCAAGTTTCCGGTCTGCTTCAAGCTGGAGTTCAAGCAGGTATTCAGTGAGGATAGTCGACGAACTGCCGTAATGTGGCCTTACATCAAAAAAGGGGCATCTGGCTGTTTCTTTCCTAAGGATATGATGATCAATTACAATATCAGGCATAATCCGAACAGGTATTGCATTGTTGCCGGTTCCCCGTTGAGTGTCGACGAGTGCTATAACTGAAAAATCTTCAAGATTCAGTTCGGCAATACGGATCATGTCAATCTTCAAGCGCCGGATCAGCAGCCGGTTTTCAGCCCTACCGACGATGCCGCCATAGGCAATTACCGCCTTTCGCTTAAGCATTTGACTGAATATGAATTTAAGTGCAGCGGCAGATGCGATCGTGTCAGGGTCCGGATTATTATGGCACATAATCAGGATGTCTTTTTTTCGCCCTATCAGAGAAAGCATGGTTTCTGCCGGATTTTCAGGGGTATGGCCTTTAACTGCCATTAATTAAATTTCCTCTCAGCAGGTAAAAGATCAACTTGATTGTTGAGTAATCTTAATAAATTTCAGCCTACGATTTATTCAAAAGAAAGTTATTTACCATATCCGGTTTGGTAACAAGATAAAACCAGTAAATTCAAGACGGATCAAAGAAAGATATTGGCAAAATCTTTTATATTATATTACAATTTACCAGAAAAGAGAATCAATGACTTAACTATTTCCTTTTAGCCAATAAAACCTGCAAGTCTTTTAATGAATTTTTGAATATATATTGCCATGAAAAATTACCTCATTCAATTAATTAATAATATCAGGATATCTGATTTTCTTGATATCCTCATAATTACTGTATTTTCATATGTAGTCCTTATATGGTTTAAAAAAACGGCATCAAGGTTCGTGTTAATCGGCATAGTCATCCTTGGGGCGATATATGCCGTTGCCAGGATTTTTCATCTATACATAACTGAATACATCCTTCAGGGATTCTTTGCAATCCTGGCCATTGCCCTGATCATCATATTTCAGGAAGATCTCAGGAGATTTTTTGAACGTCTCGCCACGTGGGGAATTATCAGAAAAGGCCCCTCCGGGATGTCTCCCCATATTGATGCCGAAATTATCAGCAGGGCAGTTGAAAATATTATCCAGGAAGGCAATGGTGCACTAATTGTCCTTAAAGGTGGTGATTTGCTGGGCCGTCATTTGAAGGGGGGGGTCAGCCTTGAAGGCAAGTTAAGCGAGGCTATTCTTTTAAGCATTTTTGATCCTCATTCAATGGGTCATGACGGTGCAGCTATTATTGAAGACAGCAGCATTGCCAGGTTCGGCTGCCATCTGCCTCTGTCAGTTAATCCGAAAAAAATCGCCAACCTTGGATTACGGCATACAGCTGCCCTTGGCCTTTCTGAACGCTGCGACGCTCTCTGTATAGTTGTATCAGAAGAACACGGGTCTGTTTCTATCGCCAGGGAAGGCAAACTTACAAAGCTAAAAAACCCTAAGGATATTGTGTCTGTACTTGAGAAGTTTTACCTTGAGAGAAGTCCTGAAAGCAAAGGAGGGGTCTTTATGCGCTTTTTCAGCAAAAACCTGGTTGAAAAGGCTGTTGCGATTCTCCTGGCCTGCAGCTTATGGATTGCCTTCGGATATCAGACCGAAAGTATCGGGCGCGATTATGTTGTACCCATAGTGTATCGGAATCTGCAGGCCGACTGGATAATAAGTGAACAGGAGCCCAAGGAAACGACGGTTACTGTAATGGGTTCTAAACAGGCTTTTGGCCTGATCAGCGAAGGCTCATTTAAAATTACACTTGATATGGCCGAAATAAAAGACGGGCGGCAGGAACTGCCCATAGGAAATAAAAACATACAGCACCCTTCGAATGTGACTGTTGTTGGCATTAAGCCGAATAAAATAAAGTTTGTCGCCCACAGGCTTGTCAGCATTGAAGTGCCAGTAAAAGTACGTCTTTCCGGGGATCTCCCCAAAGGTTTGAGTCTTGGAAAGGTCTCTGCTTCTCCTGCTTCCATTAATGTCAAAATGCTGAAAAAAGATTCCAAAAAAATCAAGGTTGAAACTCAGCCAATCAATCTGGCAGAAATCACCGATACTGCCAAATTCACATCTAATCTCATTGTCCCCCCGGAAATCAACTCAGTTGAAGGAGGTCAGCAGACTGTGGAGGTAACTATAGAGGTGCAGCCAAAGCAGTAAGAGCCTTTTATAACACTTTAATCCGCCAGCCAGCCAAAGGCTGGTTGGCTGGCTGGCAGATCTTGTCCGCCTATAGGCGGATTCAACCCGTAGAGATTAAAAAAATGGGAGAGCAACCCATTTTCAGGATTACTCTCCTCATCGGGACAGCAGTACCGCGTATGAAAAAGGCGGCTGCTACAGAAATCGCCTATCTGACGACCTGTTTTTTAAGAAAAAAGGAGAATCCCATTCCTATCAGTGAAATCACACCTGCCAAAAGAAATGGGGCCGTGAACGATTTTGTAACATCGGCAAGATAACCGCCAAGCGCCGGCCCTATAGCCTGGCCAATCCCGAAAAAGAGTGTGACAAACCCAAGTCCTGCAGGGGCCAGCCTCGGACCAACAAAATCACCTGCAGTGGCGGCCATGATAGTCGGAATACTCCAGGCTGTGAGACCAAACAGAAAGGCGGACAGGTAAAACCCGAATTCTACTTTAACCAGGGCATAGATTATGTAGGAAAGGGCCAGCACCAGATAGGCCAGGGCAGCGCCTTTGCTGCGGCCCAGTTTATCGGATATGCCTCCCCATATCATACCGCAGAACATGCTCAGTCCTCCGACAGTTGCCCAAAGGCCTCCTGCCCAGGACGGGCTTAAACCTATTTCTTTTACGAGGTATGCTGCGAAGAACACTATATATATTATATAAGACATGCCATAAAAGAAGTAGGTGACACCAAGATACCATACAGAACCCATCTTGTAGACTTTAGTCCAGTCAAGAGAAGAAACCTTGTTTGCCTCTGATGGCTGGGACGCCGGAGCTTCTGTTTCTTCTTCTCCTACCATATTCAGGCCTTTCTCCTCAGGCCTGCTTCTGACAAATATGAATACAATTCCGGATACAACCAGTACAAGGCCTCCGAGTATGTACCAGGAATAACGCCAGCCCTCAGGTCCGTATGCAGAAAGAATCGGAGGGACAATCAGCCCTGAGATCAGCGTTCCGGCACCTATTCCCCCTGAAACAATTCCGGTTGCAAAACCTCTTTTTGTTGTGGCAAACCAGGCCGAACCCAGTGCCATGGCAGGTACATAAGATGCCCCGTTTCCAAGGCCGGTCAGGAGACGCATTGTGAAGGCAAAACCAAATGAATTGGCTAAGCCTGTCAGGATCATAGTAATTCCCATCAATATGAGGGCAAAGGTTATTACAATCCTGGTCCCGAAACGGGCAGCAAGAAATCCGCCGATAATGGCCATGGTCAGATAGCCGATAAAATTACCTGTTCCCAGAAGGCCCAGCTGGGTATAATCGAACTGGAGTCCGTCCTTCATTGCAGGAAGTATGATGGTATAGGCCATTCGGCCGAAACCATGAGCTGCAATAGTGGTAAAAAGACCCATGAAAATGACTATCCATCCATAATGAATTTTGCCTTCTTTCATCTTCTCCTCCTTAATTAACAATTCTATTGATGAATCGGTAAAAAGACTTCATTCCTGTTTGGACAAAAATATCCCTTTTGTGAATATGTGAGTAAAGATCTCCCACAGCTGACCCGGCTTGATATGGCCTCCGGGGTTATACCAGCCAAATGCCCACTGTATCATTCCAAAGAGTGCAAAGGTGCAGACCATTGAGTCAAGGTCTGCGATTTCGCCATTTTCTTTCATCTCTTCCAGTATTCCTGCAACAATTTTTGAGTATTCCTTCTGTTTGTTTTTTAATTCCTCCCAATGTTCGGGGTTCAATGATTTCTGATTAAAGACAATGAGCCCCATCCTGATCGGGTCTATCCCATAGATCTGGGTATGCAGTTTGATTGCAGACTTTATTTTTTCCCTGGGACTGAGGTTGCTCTGCTCAGTCTCCCGCATCTGCTCAAGGCTGGTGTCCATGATCTCCATGAGAATCGCGTATAGAATGGCCTCCTTATCTTCAAAATAGTAATAAAGTGCAGAACTGTTCATGCCGCCGGCCCTGGCAATATCCCTGATAGTTGTTTTTTCAAATCCCTTTTCAACAAAAAGGCCTGATGCTATGGCGCAGATTTCCTTTCTTTTCAGCTCTTTTGACATTCTTAAACCTTTTAATCTCTTCGGTTTGAATCTGCCGGAGGAAGACAAGATCCGCCACAGGCGGACAAGTCCTCTAAGCTTGCTTTGTCTTGTCATGCCGGCCCCGATTCAAGTTCGGGATAAACTCCAGCGGCCATCCAGAACATATTAAATCCCGCCAAGGCGGGACTGGATTCCGTGTTCCCGGATCAGGGTCCGGGACAGGCTGAGCTCCGCTTGCACGGAATGACGTTCATATCCCGCTGCTTGCTGCGGGGTAGTTCATTTATAATTGAAACATGCGGCATTAAATTGATCGAACGACTTAATCAATCGATGATTTAATCACATGATCTATTTATAGTGATATTTGTGAACATGTCAAGTTTTATTTATGAGCTTTGATCCACAGTCAAAAAATTATAATGGGAGCAGAGAAAAGAAAGGTCCAGGATATAAGGTGCAAGGTGCAGGGTAGAGTTGCTTTTTATTAAACCGTATAACTCACGCCTTATATCAATTCATACCTCAAATACGGAAGTAAAATGCTGTACCTTAAGGGATTGCTTCAACCGGTTCCCGTCCGGGCGCAATTATTCCGCGACGTTCAAGTAGAGAACCCTCAAGACGATGAAGTTCAACCAGTGCCTTAAGATAACCGACGACCGCTTCGACCTCTGATATCTGGCTTGAAACCAGATCCCGTTGAACCTGGGCAACAAGGAAGTTCGTTGATCTGCCCACGCGGAATTTCTCTTCCTCGATTCGAAGTTTTTCCTCCTGCAGTTTTCTGGTGGCTGCGGAAGCTGAGATCTGCTGTTTGGCACGATTTACTTCTATATATGCTGCCCGTACATCAGTCTCAATAAGCTGTGAAAGATTTTCCAAAGCCCTGACCAACTGATCTCTGGATAGTAAAGCTCTTTTATGCAGTGCTTTTGCTTCCCTGTTATGAAAGGGATATTGAAAATTAAGACCGACAGAAATATCGTATGAATTTTCATCGATATCGCGGACAGAGCTGGAAAATGAATCAGCATATCCTGATTTGCCAAGGTTTATAAAAAGGTCCATTTTTGGGAGAAGGCCGTTTTTGGTTTTGACAATTTCAAGATCACCATGCCTCAGTCTTAAACGGGCTTCATTCACTTCCGAACGCATACGCAATGACACCTCAACATGCGCATTAACGTCATCGAGGATCACCCTCGGAACAATAGGACCGTTTAAAAGCCTGATGTCTCTATCCCACGGGTTGCTACATGGTGGGTTCAACAATCGAATGAGCTGGAGTTTTCTGGTTTCAAGCGAACTGCGCGCATTGATAAGATCCTGCTGGCGGAGGGCCCTTTCCGCCTGGACAGCAGTCAACTCGGTTTCAGCAAGTTTACCGACATTTATCATTTCTTCAGTCTCTCTAAGATATTGTTCCACAAGGTCAAGGGATTCTTCAAAGATCTTTATACGCATCTGTTCCCTTGCATAATCCCAGTAGGTCTCTTCAACCTGAGAAACGAGGAACTCTGCGAAACCGCGCAGTTCGTATTCCGATATCACCGTGTCAAGCACGGCCTGCCTTATACTCGCAAGGTTGGCATTCACATCCATCCCCCTTAAAAGGGCCTGGGTTATGCTTAACCCGACACGGCTTTCGTGCCAGTCACTGTACTTATTACTCCAGGATTTGTTGTAAGATATGTCGATACCCGCCTCTGTACCGGTAGGAAAATATTTTGAAACACCTATTACAGCCTCGGAACTGCTGTCCCTTTGCCTGATTGATGATTCAAGGTCTTTGGATTTCTCTTCGCTGCTTTCACGCGAATAGCCAAGCGAGCTGTTGAGCACAGGATCAAACAGGGCGCTTTCCTCATCTTCATATGTTTTTTTTATGAGGGGTCTGATACGCTCGAGAAAAAGAGCGCGGTTGTTTTCAAGGGCGAGAAGTATGGCATCTTCAACAGATACCTCAATAGCCCCATCAGGTTTAATGGACGGTACGGATACCCGGGGCTTATAGACATCGGTTTTCAGATTTACCGAATCCTTTCTGAGCAACAGATCCGCATTTTCTCCAGGATCGGAGGCCCTGGCTGTTCCGATTGCGAAAAAGGACAGAAGACTTATAAAAAACATATAGATTGCAGGGCGAGTCAGGACATTATTCTTCATCTTCCTGGAGCACCTCCTTTGCTCTTTTTTTCCTTTCAAGCCGGCTTTCAAAGACCGCATAAACAACAGGCACAAATACCAGGGTGATGAGGGTTGAACTGAGAAGCCCTCCAATTACCGCCCTGGCCATGGGTGCCTGCGCCTCTCCTCCTTCGCCAAGACCAATGGCAAGTGGCACCAGTGCGAGCATTGTTGTGGCGGCAGTCATCAATATGGGCCTGAGTCGCCTGCGTCCGGCCTCTTCGATTGCCTCCAGCAGGGTCATTCCCTCTTTCCTGCGGAGCAGGTTGATATGGTCAACAAGGAGAATTGCGTTATTCACAACTATGCCGCCCAGCATGATACACCCGATATATGACTGGACATTGAATGTGGTCCCCGTTAACAGCAGCATAAGTATAACGCCTATGATTGCCAGTGGAACTGAAAACATTACTACAAAAGGGTCCCGCAGGGATTCATAGAGGGACGCCATGACCATATAAACGAGGATCAACGCAAGTACAAACCCTAACAGGAGTTCCCTGAACGCCTTTTGCTGCTCTTCATAGTCTCCGCCGAACATTATGCTGAAATCCCTTGGTAAAGGCACAGTACGCAGGCCTTTCCTGGTATCAGCGATTATTGAACCCATGTCACGGCCTGATATATTGGCAGATACATTTATGATACGCTCCTGGTCTTTCCGTTCAATAAGGACAGGCCCGGTTCTGGGAATGACCTTTACAAGATTTCGGAGAACCACAGGCTCTCCGTCTGAATTTACGAGAGTAAGATCAAGTATCTCACGGAGTGTCTTTTGCTCTGCCTCTTCAAGCTTGACAAGGATCCTGTATTCATCCCCTGACTCTCTGTAGTTACTTGCCCCTGTTCCTGTAAGAACAGTCTTAAGCATATTGGCAATCTGGGATACGCTAAGCTTCATGTCCGCAGCCTTTTGGCGATCAACGATTATCAGTTCCTCAGGGCTCCCCGATTCACGGCTGATCTGGACGTCAGTGACTCCGTCCACATTTTCCACAATACTCTTCACTTTCCGGGCCAGGACATCCGCTTTTTCCATATCATGTCCCCTGATCTCCACCTGTACCTTTTCACCGCTCTGGGTTCCCATCCTCAGAATAAAAAGGCCCTGGCCCTCCCTTGTCCTGACCGTCATGCCGGGAATATTAGACAGTTTCTTTCTCAGATCCTGCGCGATCTCAGCGCTTGATCTGTTTCTTTCAGATTCCGGTTTCAGGGCAATTCTGATTTCTCCGCTGTGTGATCCTTTGGCGCGCCATCCGGAACCTCCTACCAGGGTCACTGTATTTTTGACCTCGGGCACCTCTTTTTTGATTATATCCTCTATCTTACGGAAGACGCCGGCGACGACATCCAGATTTGTCCCAACCTCCATTTCACCATACACCCTCACCTCGCTTTCATCAGTAGTCGGCATGAATTCCACGCCCACCAGGGGGATCAGGGCAAGGCTCCCTATCATCAGCAGTACAGCACCTATAATAACAGTCTTTCGGTGGCCAAGGGCAAGATGGAGAAGCTTCCTGTATCTTTCTTCCATGCCGGATTTCAGATTAAAAGCAGTACTTTCCGTTTTCGCAGTCCTGCCGCCCCTGGAAAGACGTGCATTTACTGATGCAGAAGTGATCATTCTTGATGCGAGCATTGGGACAAGGGTAAGGGCGACTGCAAGAGAACATATGAGTGAAAAGCCTACCACAAAGGAAAGCTGCTTGAACATTATGCCCGACATTCCGCGAACGAAAATCATCGGCAGAAAGACTGCGAGTGTGGTCAAGGTGCTGGCGATAACAGCGGCAGCGACTTCCTCGCTCCCTGTTATCGCCGCCTGACGCGGTTTATGGCCGGATTCGCGGTGACGGTATATGTTTTCAATTACGACAATGGCATTGTCAACCAGCATACCAATGCCAAGAGCCAGACCGCCAAGTGTCATGAGGTTGAGGGTAAAGCCGCCGAAATAGATGAGTCCGAATGCGGCAATAATGGAAATGGGTATGGCAGTGGCAATGATTGCAGTGCTGGGGATATTCCGGAGAAACAGAAGAAGCACAATAATTGCAAGAATACCGCCATACATGATTGAAGACCCCACGCTGGAAATGGAGCGCTGGATGTAGTCGGAGGTATCTATGATAGGGGTAATAAGTATCTGGGGAATATCCTGGTTGATCTTCTCGATTTCCTTTAAAACGCCTGAAGCTACCTCCACGGTATTCTTACCCGACTGTTTGTTAACAACCAGGCGAACACCGGGACGGCCGTTAACACGCACAATTCGTGTTACTTTCTCCCAGGAATCCTCAATTGTTGCTATTTCCCTGAGCTGTACAGGCACACCGTCGCGTAGGGCAATTACAGTCTCCCCGATTTCTTCCAGGCTTGTATATATGCCCGGGGTCCGTATCCTGACATCAAGGCTTCCCCTTTCCAGTGTCCCGGCGGGAAGATTTATATTTCCCTCCTTTATCCGGGTTAATATCAGATCAAGCGGGAGGCCAAGGGCCTTCATTTTTTCCGGGTTCAGATTTACGTGGATTTCCCTGTCAAGACCTCCGTAGATATCCATGACAGCAACCCCTGGGACACGCTCAATTCGGTACTTGACCTGATCATCCAGGATCTTGCGCATCTGCACCGGATCAAGGTCACTGGATGCCCCCAGGATAAGTATAGGGAAACTTGCGAGATCATATTTCCTAAGCCTTGGCTTATCAGTATCCTCAGGGAGATTGGGCATGACACGGTCAAGCCGGTCGCGTACATCATTGGCTGCGGCATCCAGATCAGTTCCCCATGTAAAAGTTACCCGGACATTGCTCCTGCCCTCAGCAGACACGGACGATACCTCTTCCACGCCTGGCACGGCGGTAAGCGCCTCTTCAAGTGGTCTGGTTATCAGTTCCTCGACTTCTTCGGGGCTGGCGTTTTCATATTCTGCTGAAATGCTCAGGGTGGGATATGTGATGTCAGGCATCAGATCAATCGGGAGACGGGTCCAGGCGACAGCCCCGAGTATAACGACGATCAGAGCCGCCATGATAGTAAAAACAGGACGCTGAACAGACAGTCGTGAAATCTTCATGTTTACTCCTGCCCGGGCGGCTCGCTTTGCGGGGCGGCGGCGCCATTTTCCTTTTTGCCGGCTATAACAATGGCAGATCCGTCCTCCAGCAGATGATGACCCAGTGTTACTACTTCTCCTGAAATTGACGGTTCAAGGATTTCAGCCCTGTTTCCGTCTGTGATACCTATAGTCACCGGTATAAAATTTGCCTTTTTTTCTTTGGGGTTGACAACAAACACGCCCCGGTGGTCTTCTCTTTTTGCCAGAGCTGAAAGGGGTACAACCGTTGCATTGTCGTGTTCGGTAAATTCTATCTCCGCCCTGATAAACATCCCCGGTTTGAGCAGTCCGTCAGGGTTGGGGATATCGATTTCAACCCTTGCCTGACGGGATGTTTCCTTTAGAAGCGGGGCTACGCGGACAACTTCTCCGGTGAACTTTTTTCCAGGAAAGGCATCCGTTGTAATGGTGGCTGTTTTTCCGGGCTGTACCAGGGTGTAATCCCTCTCTATTACATGGATGATGGCGGTTATGGAGCCTATGTCAAGGATGGAAAGGATAGGGGTATTGGGAGCAAGCATGGCTCCTTCATCAACAAAACGCTCGCCCACAACCCTTGAACCGTTTTTGTCATCCCATGAAACGGTTATACGTGCATAGGACACTCGGATCTGAGCCGCCTTGAGGGCCGCGCTTTTCTGTGCAACCTGGGCGACCGCCACCTTGACCTTTGCCGCCTGGTTGTTGTATTGCGCCTTTGCGCTGTCAAGCTCGGATTCGGAGGCTATTTTCTTTTTTCTCAGGGCAACGGTCCTTTCAAATTCCCTCTGCGCTATTTCGAGCGTGATGCGGCTTTCCTCGAGTGTAGCCTTTGCCACTTCAAGTTCCGCCTGGGCCTGGTCTGCCTGCTGCTGGTATTCATCATCATCAAGAACAGCTACAACCTGGCCTTCTTCAACCGGATCACCTATGTTAAGGAAAAGTTTTTCAAGGCGTCCTGCAATCTTGGGGGCAACTATAAAACGGCTGTTGGCAACAAGCGTACCTGCAAATACGCCAATGTTTTTGATAGAGGTCTTCTGGACAGGCGCAGTCTCTACGGCCACAGGAACGGACTGGCGACCCAGGCTGTTTGTGCTTAATGACGATGCCTTTTTATAGATCTGCCATCCTGCAAGACCTGCAATGATGACTGCAACCGATATTATTATTAGCTTCTTTTTGCCCATGTCCGAATCCTGAACCCTGACGGCTTTTACCAGGGCATAACAGCTGGATATTAATGTTTGAAGACGGGAGGAAATGTTTAATTATGATTTAATCTGCCAGCCAGCCAACCAGCCAACCAGCCAACCAGCCAAAGGCTGGTAAAAGGCTGGTAAACCATCCATAGGCTGGTAAAAGGCGGAAAAGCCCGCCATAAACACGGCGGACAAGCCCGCCACAAAGACGGCGGACAAGCCCCAGCCCCTTGGGTCGTTCAATGCTTTTCAATCCGCCAGAGGCGGACGAGGATTTGATTCCCGCTGCCTGAGGCGGGATAGTTCATTTTTTTCTGAGTATAAGAGCCTTGTTATATGTAGTCAATAAATAAGAAAAAATAACTAATCCGCCGTCAGTTTTACCTTAAACCTTGTACCCTTTCACGACTCACTGCTCGTTTCTTCTCCACATTTACAGATGGATCTAAAACGTGACGTCCCCCTTCATGTATTTAATCTATTGACGAACGAGCACAACCTTTTGTCTACAAAATTAGATTATAAGGTAGACCCAAGAACGCCAGTTGAATTAAGTCACTATTTCAATCAAGAAGTCCTTGAGTCGGCACAGGTCCAGTATGCGCAGGGATGATCTTATACACATCAGGCACATGTTGGATTCTGCCATTGGGGCATTTTCTCTTATCAAGTCCTTAGAAATTATGTGAGAAACAGCTTCAAAAGTAACTCAAGAGTCAAGGGATATTAGCCCAGATATACCCTGGCTGAATATTATCGGAATGAGAAATTGTCTTATTCGCGTGTATTTTGACATAGATCTTGACAGAGTTTGGGATACAATTACTGATGATCTCCCTCCTGTTATAAAAGTTCTTGAAAGAATTATTCAGAAAGAAGAAAATGCTCTTCTATAAAAAGCAGTAGAACCTATTTGCAGATAATACTCTGAATCATAATGCAATCCAATTTTATTGAAATCTGAAAATTGTTATCTGTTATCCGTCGTCTGTAATCGGTCTTTTTGTCACCCATGTACTGTAGTGATTTTTCACACCGCCTTCCTCATAACGGTCAAGATAACGCCGCTAATATGAGTTCAGCTTCTTTCTGCCTCAGTCGCCTCTCCGATAATATTTCATATACATCTTCAACCGGACAGATTATATGCTTCAACTGTGGAAATATGATTTGCTAATAATATCTCTTTATAAAAATGTTGGTTTTATTGCGTCCTTATGATAGAAAAATAGTTAAAATCAGAATGGCTGATAGATTGCAGTGTGATATCATGTAAATCTTCATAAAGCGGAGGGTTTTATCATGAACATCAACCATAACCACTTGACTCTGTTTGCCTTCTGTTTATTAGCAATATCCCTTTCCTGCAGCCAGGTCCTTGCTGGTACTGCCTCAGACCCTTCAGTCCTTTTATTGAACAGCGGCCGATTTGCTGTTACTGTGGATTATGCAAATTTTGAGGGAAATGAATTTTCATTGGACCCGTCATCTGCAAATGGGAAGGGACAGGCTGTTCAACTGACTGATGATACAGGGTACTTCTTTTTTCCCAATGATCGTGGCACCAGGAATGCAGACGTTTTAGTAAAATTACTTGATGGCTGCCCAGTAAATTCACACTTCTGGGTTTTTTCCGCCGGCACAACAAATTATCAAGTCACGCTTACCGTAACCGATACTGTTACCAGCGCAACAAAGGTCTATATCAATCCCGCAGGAATGTTTTTTCCCTCCATTTTTGATACTAATGCCTTTGCTACCTGCGATGCTGGAGTCTCTTTCCTGAGTGGAGGTAGTCCCGAAGCCACGTCCCATGCGAGTTCTAATGCCGTTAAATCTGCTGCCTCTGCCCGGAGGGTTTCCCATGCGGTATCGGAGATTGACTGGGCGGCAGAGGCATGTACTCCGGACGCCACCTGTCTGTGTCTCCTCCGGAACCGTTTCCGGGTTGAAGTAGAATGGGCATTTAATGGCCATGCCGGCTCAGGGCATGCTGTTACGCTACCGGAAACCGATGAAAGTGGCCTGTTCTGGATGTTCAGTGCTGCAAATTTCGAACTGGTCGTCAAAATGATTGATGGCAGGGACGCCAACGGATATTTCTGGGTGTTTGCCGGCTCAATGACCAATGTAGAGCAAACCATTACCATTACTGATACGGAAACCGGTGAAGTTCGAGTCTACTTCAACCCGGCGGGAATACCGGATGCCGTTGCAGACAACAGGGCTTTTGGGCCTCGAGCAGTGACTCCCATTCCTACCTTTACCGAGTGGGGTATGATCGGATTATCGCTGCTTCTGATGGGAACAGGCTATATGAATATCAGGAAAAGGCGTGGATTGAAAGACATTCACCGTTGACAAAAAAGCAGTCTGTAGTACTGATAGTCATAATCTGTCAAGGTTTTGCACGCCACTTTCGTCGTAACAAGACAACACCGGAACGTCAGGCTGATATCACCAATATACATTCAGCTTCTTCCCGGTTAAGTTGTCACTCCATCCATACTTCATATCCCTCTTAATCCGGACAGATTATGTGTTGCAATTTCCGACATATTACTTGCTTTTGTGAATTCACCACCTTCAAAGGGAAGGTGGGAGGGACGTCATATTAAAGGTGGTGAATTCACATTAGAGCAGGGCGACCAGCAACCCGATTCCAAGCAGCAGCGGCGTCACCAGTGTAATGATGACATTTGCTCCCATGTGGGGTACCAGAGACGGAATGTCGTCTGCGTGTCGATATGCCCCAATTGCTGTAGGAATTGCAAGGGCCGCCGTGATTAATGAGATAAAACCGTGAATTGGTAGAAGTCCGGCGCAATATCCAACAACTACTGAAAGATATGCGCATAGATAAAAGAACCCCAGCAGGATTGCGCTCTTTGGGTTTCCCCACAGAATGGGTATATGCTTTCTGCCGATTGCCATGTCCGGGCTGACATCCGGGAACTGATTCAGGAGCAGGAGATTGCTGACAAGGAAAAACGGGACCAGAGATGAAACAAAAGAAGTCCATGAATATGTACCGGTAAGTGCGAAATAAGTTCCCATTACCATAAGCGTTCCAAAACCGAGGCCGGGTGCAGCCAGGCACAGTGCCGGAAAGCGTGTTACGATGGGTGTGTAAAGAACAATGGTCAAAACGCCTATCACTCCGAGCGGCAGTATCCATATCCCCCTTGCCAGGGTGAAGTAAATACCTATAAGAATGGTTATGCCAAGTGAAATCAGTCCGGTTATCAGTGCAACCCTGGACATGCGGGATGGCAGTGACGGCAGCGTTCCTGTGCCGCCGCTGAAGGGAGTCCTCTGTGTATTGAAGTCAAGGCCGCTTTTGTAATCATCATATTCGTTCAAGGCATTTACGCTGATATGGGCAAACAGTGCCCCTATAAATGCAAGGAACAAATGAAGATAATTGATGTTATGCCCCTCCCAGAGGGCGCACGCAGTGCCCAGCCCGACGCATACCGGAACAAGAATAAGAAACCTGGGACGGGCAGGGCCGACAACAGCCTTTATTAATTGATGTGTAGTTGAATTTTTCATTTAAAAGATATACTTCCAAATAAGAAACCTCCTGTCAGGAATAAAGCAATTCAAAAAGAAGAAAATCAACAAACAGGAGGTATTAAGTATTAAAGGAATACGAAAGAAAATATCAGACTTAAGAATTTTAGTCAATTGAAAGAGGAGACTGGTAATTTTACTATTTAAATTCGTGAAACCTGAAAAAATTGGGTGAAACGTTAGCCTATTGTTTAACAGACTGTTAATGATATTCGCGGTTTATTCTATACTTAGACTAATTGGTGAATTAGTCCAGAGAAGACATGCGAAGCAGGATAAATTTATTTCACTGTGAGTTGCTTTTTCTCTTGACTAGTCCTTCATAGGGGTGATTTTCTAACTTGTGGAGTTTCCTGATTAACCAAGAGACATTTAACCATGCTATGAACCATTCTATTATTGCAAGAGGAGAAAATTGGAAACAGAAATGACTTTATCTGAAAACGGGCTGGAACTTGTCCCTTCTCCTGAAATTCAGTCGCGAATAGAGAAGTTTCAGGAGTGGATGGCATCAGAGGAACTGGAAGGTGCATTTATTCTCCAGAATGTTGATATCTACTATTTCAGCGGCACGCTCCAGAGGTCAATACTTTTTGTCCCTGTAAGCGGAAATCCGCTGTTAATGGTTATAAAGAGTTTTCAAAGGGCTGTAAACGAATCGCCGTTTGAAAAAGTGCTGTCTATAAGCGGGCGGGATGGAATATTTTCACTTTTAGCCGAGTTCAGCCATGTCTCGTTCAGACGTGTAGGTCTCGAGATGGATGTGCTTCCAACAGCACAATACCTGTGGTTCCGTAAGAAACTTCCCCAAACAGAATTTATTGATGTGTCCCCCGGCATCCGCAATTTGAGGATGATTAAATCGTTATATGAAGCAGAGCAGATTAAACGAGCCACTGCTATTCTTGGAAAAGGGTATCAGGAAATTCAGGGCCTGATCCGGGAAGGCATGACGGAACTTGAGATTGACGGCCTGCTTTCCTGGATTTCCCGAAGGGAAGGGCATATGGGGGTTATGCGCATGCGCGGATGGAACCAGGAGATGACATACGCCCATGTGCTCAGCGGGGAGGGAGGCGCTTCGATTTCATGCTGTGAAACACCTGTCAGCGGAACAGGAAACAGTCCGGCCATGCCTCAGGGAGCCGGATTCAGGCGCGTTTGCAGAAATGAACCGATCTATATCGATTATGGTGTTGCAGTAAACGGATATCACAGCGATCAAACCCGGACATTTGTTATAGGAGAACTGGACAAAAAACTGGCAAGGGCCCATGACTGCGCCAGGGAGATCCTGGAGAAGCTTGAAGCGGAAATAATGCCCGGATTTCCATGTGATGAGGTCTTTGAGATGGCAAAGGATATTGCATGCAGCCGAGGGTTTGAAGAAAATTTTATGGGGCATGGCGAAGGAAAGGTGAAGTTCCTGGGGCATGGCATCGGTCTTGAGATTGATGAGCTCCCGATAATGGCCCCGATATTCAGGGCGCCGGTTCAGGAAGGCATGGTTTTCGCCCTGGAACCCAAGTTCATTTTTCCGGGTCTTGGCACAGTAGGCATCGAGGACGATTATCTGGTCACTTCAAGGGGCCTTGAACGGATTACTTTTATGGAACAGGAAGTGATTTGCATCCCTTGATAAGGAAGCAGGGAAATAAATCTGACTTTAATGAAAACAACCCCCATTTCAAACAGATTATCACACCAGCGTTTCCGGGGAATCATTTTTATACTGATTTCTGCATCCGCATTCGGTGCCATGCCGATATTTGCCAATTATGCATATAAATATGGCACCGAGCCTATTACCCTTCTATTTCTAAGATTCTCATTTGCCAGCGCGATTATGCTCATCTACAACATATTTCGAAATAAAAGATTCCCCACGGGAAGGGTCCTGATCATATCAATCCTTATGGGCGGTATCGGATATGCAGGCCAGTCTTTTTCATATTTCACAGCATTGCTTTATGCTCCGGCCGGGACAGTGGCTATCCTGCTTTATCTTTATCCGGCGCTTGTAACCGGTATTTCAATCATGTTTTTAAAACAGAAAATTACATTTCCTGAAATAATTGCACTGTTTCTGGCGTTAGCAGGTACGGTCTTGGTTATTGGATTCACATCCGGAGGAAAAACACTGGGTATTATCCTGGGGACTACTGCTGCCCTGATATATTCGACATACATCATCACCGGTTCCAGAATAATGCCTAAAACAGATGTCATAACGTCATCAACAGTCATTATGATGTCTGCCGCGGCTGTATTTACAGTGGCTGTTATGGTACGCGGTAGTCAGATGCCGACACATGTGCAGGGATGGAGTGCGGTGGGAGCTATTGTTATTATTTCCACGGTTATTGGTATTTTAACTTTTTTTGAAGGTCTCAAAAGAATCGGTCCGGTACATTCATCAATGCTTTCAACTTTTGAACCGGTGGTGACTATTGCCCTTGCATGGATTGCTTTTGGTGAAGGCCTGACCTATGTCAAATTCATTGGCGCTGCAATGATTCTGACCGCGGGGCTTGTCCTGGCAAGAGAACAATAAATAGTGGTTTAAATGGATTTCCTCTGAAATGTTGATTTCAGGATTTTTTGACAATGCGATTAACCAAGCTCACTGACATCGCCACAGCAAGTGCGCTTAACACACCGAAAACTGCAAAAACAAGCGAAAACCGCCACCCGAAATAGGCAATCATAAGCGGAATAAGTGCAGGTTTAACGGACCGATTTGATAAAAAGTTTGCCAGATTAAAATCGGATGCCCCTTTTTCTTTCAGTGATGAAAGAAATGGGTACCAGGCATAAACAGGTCCCATGGAAATGATGCCGGCTGCGGATGAAAGCAAAATACCCAATGCGCCGGCCTTGTGCCCCATAAATCGGGTTATATGGGATGGCGTGACAAATAAATTCAGCAGAAACATCATAAAAAATGCCAGCAGCAGGGGCGCGATTACCTGGATCAGTATATGAACAACAGCGCGGAGCGCTTGAGATGTGCGATCCGGAAGGATCACCCAGAGGATCAGGTAGGCGCCAGCAACGCACATGGGGAATATCCATGATTTTAAAGGGAATCGCTTTTCGGAAGAATTTGGGGCACGTTCCATTTTTTTCACAAGATTCCCCCTGAGATCCAAACTATGAAAGGTGTTGCAAACAGCGTGATTAAAAATGCCGCTGCATTGCGCAATACTGCAAATCTCATCCCAAGTGCGGCAATCTCGGCTGGCAGTTGAATTATTCCCACTGTTACCCAGGATATCATAAGGGCAGTCACGCCAAAGAGGTCAACCCCGAGTTCAAGGAGTGTTTCGCCTATGACATAGCTGTTTAAAGGATTCCCTGCAAGGATACTTCCGGTACAGGCACCCCAGAGGGTGTCAAAAAAAGAATTCCCAGAAAAGACGGTCAAAAGCCAGTCCCTGGGTAAGAATACCTGAAAAAGACCCACGAGCAAAATGACGCCTGTAAGAATTGGAAATATGGACAGAAACTGATTTGCGCTTTTTCGAAAGGCATCTTTCCATGGGGCATGGGCTATGGATAAAGCAGTGCCGATGCCTTTCTCACTGCCTTTGGCGTTTTTCCGGATGAAAGAACCTGACATGTAGCTTTCTAAAGCCTCCCTTACAGTTCCGGTGACCGGGGAGATTACCTCGATTCCATTTTTTTCCAGGGTCCGGGCAATACCGGGTGAAATATAATTGACAAGCAGGGTTCTGGCATTCATGCCAAGGGCCTGTGTTACTATCTGTATGCCTGCACCTGGTCCGGTTGTCCTGTCTGCACCCTTAACAGCTTCAAATGACATATCTTTTGTATCAATAACCAGCAGATATGGTGCTAAACCAAGTCTGCCGGCGACTCTGGCATCCAGATCAGGGGCATCAGCTGGAACAGCTATTTTCGTTTTTTTCTCCATGTTAATCAACTTTGGGCAGGCATAATTTTTATGATTCAACTAATCAAAAAGTTTTGCAGCGTCAAAATAATAACGTGCTCTCAACTCAATACGGCAGTCATTCTGTTTCTCCCCGAATTCGGAGTAATCATTTCCTTTAAGGAAAGCTGCCTTAAGACGCAATTCCAGGTTTGTGATTCCGGTATAAAGAATCTCGGGGGAAATGGAACAGCTTTTATCATCAACGTTATAAATGCATGTTATTGAGGGTGTAAAATAAAGGATGTCGAATGGTTCTTTCTGGGAAATACGAAGGTAAATATAGTCTTTCATGGGATTCGGCTTTCCATAACTGCCTCCGCTCATTGTGCCGGCAATATTAAGAAGTCTTTCATCCTTTGAACTGATATATGCGTTATAACCTTTGTTTACAAGGCCGAAAAAATCCTTCATTTCCTCTTCGTTATATCCCGTACCGTTCCGGTAATACTCACAAATAAAGGTTGTATCGGATTGCGTGAGATACCTGATGCCAAGAAGACAGCTTTTTGCGTCAAAGGTTGATTGCGTGATTTTGCCTGAACTGTCAACGGTCTTTTTCGTAAGATTATCGATATAAGCAAATTCACCGTGTATTTCAAAGTTCGAGGTAATATTCCTTGAAAAGTCCATTCCAAAACGGTCTGGTTTGCTGTTTCCTTTGAAAAACATGAAATCAATGTCAGTATCATAGAGGAGAAGATACAGTTTTGCTGCGTAATTTGTATGTTCCAGCTTGCCGAATTCACTATTAATATGCTCGTATACGGGAATTACAATAGGAGTGAAGGATATTGCATTAAGTGGTCCTGAGAAGCTTTTTGTAAAATCTGCCGACGCCATGATATAGCCTTCAAGGGCAAGGTCGGGATCATCGGGATTCTTGGCACGGCCAACGAATGCTACTGGATTCCATGCGTAACCCTTTCCCCACTTAAGAGCTTTTTTGCCTATGGTGATGTCTAAATTAGAAGACGGTTTGACCGACAGAAATCCTTCATCAATAGTAAAATCCGTTCCCGACTTTAAATCTGACTCTGTTCTGTTTATATTTGCACGCAGATAGATGTTTGAAATGCCCTTCTGGTATGCCCCATTCATTGAGAGCTTGAAATTGTATTCATCCAGGTAATTTTTTCCCGCACGGTTGTAAAAATTTAATTTATAGAAGGGGGAGTCATGATCTGTCTTAAAAACCTTCGGCATAAATTCAAGGTAACCACCTATACTGTAAGGTTTTTTTTCTATCTCCTTTTCGATTTCAGAAAGGTCAAAAGAGTATTCGTTTTGAGCAAAAGCAGACAGCGGCACAAGTGCCAGAATAAATATTATAAATATGATTATTTTCATTTATCTGCGAAAATTATTAATCTCTGTTATCCGTTATCGGAGTGAATCGATATTCGGCATAAAGGTCATGGTAAAGACTTCGTCATCAAGTTCCCGTTCCTTTATTTTTGCGAAAATCATTACAGACTTGTACCCTTTGTAGAGAGGACTGTCGGTTTCTATTACCGAAGGTCTTTCTATTCCATCCCCGAAATCTTTTACATTTTTAAAGTAAATGGTCTTCACGAGCATGGCTGTTTCGGTAAGGCATTCAATCTTTACAGGAAGCAGCTTTTCCTTAATAGCCCACATTTTAAGCCTGTCATAAGCGACGGTCCTGGTTTTCGCCTTCAGGTGAAGGATGTATTCATTTCCCATGTCCTCAATTTTTTCTACATTGTATTCGGACGAATAGTCGAGGCGAAGAATGTCAGAATTGTTGAATATGCCACCGACCACAGACTGGAGACTTGTTATACGAATGGGCTTCCCAACGTTGGGGATATAAAGCCACATGTTTTCACCCAGGCGGAGGGTGCTTCTACCTTTTTCGCTTGCAGGCGACAGGAACATGGCGGCTACCTTGTCTTTCCCCTTCTTGACAGAGAATAGAATAAATTCCTTTTCCCTGCCGTTAGGCTCGATATTAATAAGTTTTTTGTAGGATTCGTATGAATCGGGATTCAAATTCCTGTCAATCTTTTCCAGTAAATCATTGCTGTCTGTTGCATAAACAGGTGTTCCGAACATAACCGCTATAATTACGATTAAAATTTTTCGCATGTTATTACCTCCCATCTAATGCCCTTTTTACAGCATCCCCCACCTTGCCCTTGAATTCGATATGGGTTATGCCTTTGTTTTGAAGAGCGTTTATCATTTTGGAGCCAAAGTTTTCAGCGACTACAACAGTAACCCGCATCTGAGAAAGAAAATTGACTGCAGAAGGCCCTGCACCACGATTTGCATTCCTGTACTGGTTTTCAAGAACCTGAATTAATTTTCCATTGCCGTCAAATATAAGATAATAAGGACATTTTGCAGCTTTATTGCTTATTGATGCTTCTGTATTCTTATCATTGGATGCAACAGCAATTTTTATGTTTTGCAGTTCGCCAGCATTGACAATAACTGAACAAAGAAACAGGATTGCGGTTATCAAAAACAGTCTTTTCATGATGACTTCTCCTATACATGTCTAAGTGCCTCAATAGGCTCCATCCGCGATGCCTTGAACGCGGGCTGGAGGCTTGCCGCTACGGATACTATAATGACGGTAAGTGAAACCATTAGAACATCAGTAACTCCAATATAGGGTGCCAGAAGCAGACCTGTCTGCCTGCCGAAATTAAAGGTGATATGGGAAATGTTCAATATATATATTATTATTAAGCCTATAATATCGCCGACTATAACTCCGAAAATGCCAATGGAAAGCCCCTCAAGAACAAACATTGAAAGTATTTTTCCGGGCATGGTTCCTATTGCTGAAATGGTGCCTATTTCACGCATTCGTTCGTAGACGGCCATTATCATAACATTCATGATGCTGACCAGGACCATAGCAATAAGCATGATCTTTATAAAGAATGTCATAATGTCTATCATCCTGGCGATATTGTAAAAAGGCGACAGCTTTTCCCAGGTGTGGACCTCGAATACCTGCTTTCCGGCCTCATTTGTTTCCCTGGCGAGCGTTACTGACAGGGATTCATAAACGTCCTCCAGCCTGCCGAAGTCCTTGAGTCTTATAACTATTTCACTTATTTCAATTTCATCCATTCTCAGGACTTCAACGGCGTCTTCTATATGGATATAACCGTCCCGACCTCCCGGTCCGGTAACGCTTTCCAGAATTCCACTTACTTTGAACTGCTTCCCGTTAACTGATCCGTCTTTGTTGGTGGCAATAACAACGACCGTATCGCCTACCTTTACCTTCATACCTCCTGCCAGGAGTTCCGGGATGAGGATATCTCCTTTTTCCAGGGTCTTCTTACCGTTGATAATTCTCGACTTCAAAAGGGGAACAGCCTTGAATTCCATCTCAGGGACAACACCATTCAGGCGGATATTTGTTGTTTCAACAAAATTGCTGAACAGAGCACCGAATTTTATTCGATTCGAATATTCCTCTATTTCGGGAATGCCCCTGATTGCCTTGTCAATTTTCTGTACGGCCTTAGGACTCAGCGTTATTGTAAGTGGAAGATTATCAATGGATGCGACATATCCCTTTTTATGAATCTGAAGATGGCCGAGCATGGAATCAGTAATCTGTCCAATGAGCAGGCTTTTGATGGAACCCGTAACCCCCAGAAAGACCAGAACAAAGATAATTCCGATCATGATAAGCGATGATGTAAGAAGTGTTCTTCTGCGATATCTTAAAAGATTTCTGATGGCTATCTTTAATAGATTATACATGAACATCACCTCCTGTTTCCTTCCTGCTGATGATAGTTCCATCTTGAAGGGTATAAATGATTTCAGCGGCGCCGACGATTTTCTGATCATGAGTTGAAAAAATAAAGGTGGTGCCGGATTCGCTTTTCATGTCTTTCATAAGCTCGATGATCCTGTATGCAGTTTTACTGTCAAGGTTGGCCGTTGGTTCATCTGCAAGCACAAGTTCAGGTTTTGTAACCAGCGCTCTGGCAACGGCAACTCTTTGTTTTTGGCCCCCTGAAATCTGATCAGGGTACTTGTCTTTCTGTCCTGTCATTTCAACTGATTCAAGGAGTTCAAGAATCCTGCGCTTCCTTTCCTGCGCTGGTATATTCTGGACCATGAGAAGAGGATATTCTATATTCTCGTATACGGTAAGAACAGGGATGAGGTTGAAATCCTGGAAAATGAACCCCATGTGCCTGCCCCTGAAGAAAGCCCTCTGTTTCCTGTCAAGGGTGACAACATTGGTTCCTGCTATGCTCAGCGTGCCGCCCGTAGGAGTATCAAGACAGCCTATAAGGTTTAAAAGGGTAGTTTTGCCGCTCCCGGAGGGTCCGACAAAGGAAAGAAATGAAGCAGGTTCAATCTCAAAGTTCAGGTTGTTCAATGCCCTTAGGCTGATTTCTCCTACCTGATATTCTTTGTAGATATTCTGTGCTGTTATTAATCCCATATTTCCCCCTTAAAACTTAAAGTGTTGCTATTTTTCTTGTGCCATCATTACTGTCAATTCTCTATGTAACAAATTCTATGTCTGCCTGGTTCAAAGCCATTTCCCCTTACATAATATAATTAACTCACATGTTATAATATATAATAATATGCCTTTTTTTAAAGTTATCAAGGTTGAAATAAAAAGGGCTGTCTCTGATACCGCGTGCGGAATAACAGGATAGTTTATTATCTTTGACAAAAAAGGGGTAAAACGGATAGGTAAAGGTGTCTTTGGAAATGTTTAAGAGATATTGATGTATGAATTTGTCATATCCGTGGTGTTTTATGGTGGGATATATAAAAGACAGCCTGCAAAGACGCTGGAATGGCGATGGCGGTTACCGGGAGGTGATTAAACTTGCAATTCCTCTGGTTCTCAGTACCAGTGCATGGTCTGTCCAGCACTTTGTGGACAGGATGTTTCTTACATGGTACTCCAGCGAGTCCATTGCAGCTGCCATGCCTGCAGGTGTATTGAATTTTGCTATCATGAGCTTTTTCATAGGTACAGCAAGTTATGTGAACACATTTGTCGCCCAGTATTACGGAGCCGGGAGATGCAGCCGGATCGGGCCGTCTTTGTGGCAGGGCATGTATATAGCACTGCTGGGAGGCCTCATTATCCTCTGCTTTATCCCGTTTGCAGGGACTATATTTTCCCTGGTTGGTCATGAAAAGGCCGTTCAGGAAAATGAAGTGGTATACTTTCAGTATCTCTGCCTCGGCGGAGTACCGATCATAGCTTCATTGGCACTGTCAGGATTCTTCTCCGGGAGAGGAAAGACCTGGCCTGTTATGTGGATAAATACATTCGCTACAGCGGTAAACATTTTCCTTGATTATATATTGATATTCGGCAGATGGGGCCTGCCGGAAATGGGCATCAAGGGTGCGGCAATAGCAACAGTGCTGGCGGGTTTATTCTCGTTTATCGTCTATGTGGCCCTTATCATGAGACCTAAACATAATATCATCTATCAGAGTCTTAAGGGATGGCGACCGGAAAGGGAGCTCTTTATCCGTCTGATAAGGTTCGGGGTACCTTCGGGCGTGCAGTTTTTTCTTGATATGGCTGGTTTTACTGCCTTTGTACTTATTATGGGGCGCCTGGGGACCACAAGCCTTGCTGCCACTAATATTGCTTTCAATATCAGTACGATTTCATTTATGCCTATGATCGGGTTCGGTATTGCGGTATCGGTACTTGTGGGGCAGTACCTTGGAAAAGACAGACCGGATCTGGCAAAGAGAAGCGTTTATTCAGGTTTTGGTATGAGTTTTATGTACATGATAACTGTTTCATTTTTTTATATTTTCCTCCCACAGCTTTTTACTGCCCCGTTTTCCGCACAGGCAGATCCTGCATCCTTTGGAGAGATAAAGCGGCTTACCATAATTCTGTTACGGTTTGTGGCTGTGTATTCGATTTTTGACGCCTTAAATATTATCTTTGCTTCAGCCATAAAAGGCGCAGGAGATACACGATTTGTCATGAATGCTGTTGTTGTGATATCAGCATGTGTGCTGGTGATTCCTACCTTTATAGTTATTATTGTGCTTGATTACGGCTTGATGGCTGGCTGGATAATCGCGTCAGCTTATATTGTTTTCCTTGGCCTGGTTTTCTGGTTCCGCTTTCTCGGAGGGAAATGGAAAAGCATGAGGGTCATAGAGGAACCGGCGCCCGTTATCATTCCTGAAATGCCTGAGTGTCCGATTGTGGACATCGAAATATGAAAACTGAAACAGTAGCCGGAAGGCAATATCCGAAAGGAATGGAGTCAGGTATTCTGTGAATCAGGTAAAGGGTAAAGGGAAATGGGTGATGTGAATGAGAACTCAAAGCTAACCCGAATTTGACGAACTGAACTTGTAAACAATAACTGATAATCGATAAATAGAGTCTATTGAGCACAACAAGCCGCGGATGATAACTTGATTGTGAGCAGATCCCTTGTGAGGATTTCTACAACACGTCATGAAGATCTGAATCAGCGTTTTTTTATCGAAACTCATAGTGTATCAGATATAGACAGGAGGGCTTCGCAAACAGCATCCTTGTGATCAAGCATCAGCAGCCTGACGAGGATATCCGGGCCGAAGAGCAACTCACCCAGTTTGTATGCATCCACATCGAGCCTCACTGCCAGTACCCGATGGCCGTGACGTCGCATCAGTCTCTCCACCTGGCGATAAAAGCGTTCGGCACCGTCGTCAGCCAATAACAGCAGACGGGAGATGCGCATACCGCGCGGCATATCACTGCGTCGGTCAACCAGACGCAACCCCTTATCCTCGTCGTCCAGGGTACGCTCCGCATTATCCAGACTGCGAACTACTTGTCCTGCACTGACAGCGTTGAGCAGAACCGAAGTAAGTTTGTGATTGAGCGCGGTTACAAAAATCTTTAGTTCGCTTCCCTGCCACAGCGGCCGGGTTTGTGTGGTCAGAATATGAAGAAGCTGCCGGCCCCGCGGATCAGACTCTACCATCCTGGGCAGCCTTAGCGGCGGGGTGATTATATTTTCCTTTTTACTCTCCCTGCTCCGGGCAAAGGAACATATTTCAGGGCGGGTCAATCGAAGCCAGTCGCTTACATCCATGATAAAAGATATGGTTGTAACGCCCGGTTGAAATGCGATTCTCTCATTTTCCAGTATCGAGCGATCCACATAAAGGTCAAAGGGCAGTATGTCCTTTCCGAACGGGGGCAGGGCGCCTTTCTCGACTCCCACCAGGGCCTTTAATTCCTCATCCGTGGCAAAGCGAACCTTCTGCGATTTCAGGATTTTTCGTATCTTGTTAGAATCCGCTTCCAGGTCTGCTGATAGGACAAAGAGGTGGTAAAGCCCGTTTTTATCCTTCAACATCAGGGTTTTACCGCCAATTTTCTTTTCTTCACCTCTGGCCCTTGCCGATTCGTCACAGGTGCTCGCAGGTGGATGATGACGTTCCCTGTAATTTAACCGGTTCTCTTCAAGTGAATGACGTATTTTTTTCGTGAGATCCATAGTAACAAAACGGCCTTGTTTATTCTTTTACATTTATCTTTGTTGAGGCTCGAATAAATAACTGCCCGGCGACAGGTGTAAGAACCATAAAGGTTAATTTAACATAGTTAAGGTTGTATTTTTAGCACTATTTTCTTCAATATGTATTTCAATCCGCCAGCCAGCCAACCAGCCGAAGGCTGGTAAAAGGCTGGTAGAAGGCAGACAAGCCCGCCACAAAGACTGGCGGGTAAACCCGCCATAAACACGGCGTACAAGTATCCCCGCCCCTTGGAGCGTTCAATGCTTTTTAAGATACCCAATAGCTTGCTGCGGGTTAGTTCATTTCTATCCTTTGAAGAAAACAAAGTATAATCATCAGCCGTTCTAAACCTGATTTAAAGGCATTTCATCCCGGCAAATACAATAATTATACTAGAACATTTCAGGCAAGACCACCTGAAAAATCTTCAGATCATCATTTATTTGCTCCCGATTTATTGCGCAAGAGATGGATTGAGGCTTATGTCTCTTTAGTATTTACTAGAAATATTAAACCGTTATACCTTGATTATGTTTACCCCGCTCCAGAAAGCCCCCGGCTCCTGCCGGAGGCTCCATTTTCCAAGAATGGCCGAGGCCTTTGGGAAGTTATGTTACCGACTGACGGATTTTAGATATTTTTGTTTGTCGGACGGGTTGCGCTCAAAAATACAATCCTGTATCCTCATATTTATGACAACATGCAGACATAAAAAACTTGTCCTCCTTGAAAAGAAGGCAAAGAAGATCCGGTGCCGACACTGTCATCTCACAATTGACGAAAAGGAGCTGGGGAGCGGTTGCTGTCCTGAGTGCCAGGAGGTATACGGCGTGAGGCGGCGGGACTTTGAGGATGTCAGAATAAAAGACAAAGGTGGAGTCGAATACCGATGCGAAGATTGCGGAGCAATCATCATGACCTAATGATATGATGGGATCATGTGAAGATCTTTTCCCCAAGCCTGCCAATATTCATCATGTGACAGCCCGCATCTGGATATTGAATTCTTAAAGTTACGGCTTGCTCCCGGGCAACTCAATTCTCCGCTTTTCAGGGTCGCTCTGCCGCCGATACAATATAACCGCGTGTCCGATGATCCCCACCACCTCGGAACCGGTCTCACTTTCAAGAAAACCTGCTATTTCGTTCTTTTGATCCTTTTCTTTGAAATCAATAAACTTAACCTTTATGAGCTCATGCTGATCAAGGGCCTTTTCAGTAGACAGGCATATTGCCGGAGTCAATCCATTCCGGCCGATAAATACAACGGGCTTTATGCTGTGTGCAAGACCTTTCAGGTGTTTTCTTTGAAAACTATTTAGTTTTTCCATGATTTTCCTTTTTGATGTGGTCAATCCTGCCGGTGACCCCTGATAATATTTAAAGCAAAGGTTTCAGATCCTGGTGGGCCATAGCACAAAAGCATCCTGCAGGCCCAACTTTATAATTTGATTTAACTGTATCCAGCTTAAGATATTTGACCAAATGTGGTCAAGCCTGGCGTTGATTCTTATAGAAAAAATATAAGCCGGGAGCAGGATTAATTCGTTTACTGTTTTCCCATCACTACTTTGATAATTCAATCCGCCAGCCAGCCAACTAGCCATAGGCTGATAAAAGGCTGGTAAAAGGCGGACGAGGGTTCGATCCTGCCTCAGGCAGACAAGTCCCCGCCCCTTGGGGCGTTCAATGCTTTTTAAGATACCCCGCTGCTCTGCGGCAGGGTAGTTTATTATTTATTCAACCTTCCAGGGTACACTGCGTTTTGAGTAAATTCCCGGATCCTGGACGCAGGAGCAAAAAAAAGGTATCCTATATTTATGATCAGGAAGAAGAATGAATATCAGCAAGGCCCGCGCCCGCCTGTTGCGGCGCAAAATACAATCCGTCATGAACTGCTTGCTGAACTGGAGGAAGGGCCGCTGTCGGCACGGGATATTTCCGGCAGGATAGGGATATCCGAGAAGGATGTGTATTATCATCTCGAACATGTACGCACAACTCTTCAGCGTCTTGGCCGGCGCCTTACAGTGCAGCCTGCCGAATGCGTGAAGTGCGGTTTTGTCTTCGAAAAACGCGGGCGTCTCAAAAAGCCGGGCAAATGCCCTGTGTGCCATAGCGAATATATTCGTGCGCCGCTCTTTTTTCTGGACTAGGAGGCGATAAATCCTGTAGTCTTTTTTCAAGCAACATTAAAAAAGTAGATTGTGTCCTTCCAATAAAAGGAAACTATGATGATCAGCAACAGAAAGAAGGCTTTTTACAGGGGTATTTTATTCAGCCTGGTCGTTTTGTTGTTGGTCGTGTTTGATGCTGAAATCCAATCAGTAAGCGCTAATAATCGCACACTTCGTATCGGCGTCTATGAGAACGCACCAAAAATTTTCATTTCGGAATCAGGC
>DAINAR010000014.1:0-12426 GCA_036733345.1 Deltaproteobacteria bacterium
TTTAACACAAATGAGGTTTCCCCTCATTAGGAGACCATCTTTCTCATTTTATCGGACCAAGCTATCCTATTGATATTTAACCAATATCGTCCCAAAAATAGGTGTTGTTAAGGTTTAAAAGGCCATTTTTAGGTATAAAATCGGCCCCGTAAGGAACAGATGGTTCACGAAGTTCGTAGCTTTTATCACTTTCAACAATCTTTCGACCCTTGGCCTTTATTCCGAGCTTTTTTTGAGTAGCCTCTATAAATTCTTCACTTCCAATTGCTATACTCTCGGTCCATTTACTTTCCCTTGATTTGTTTTTTGCTGCAATATCCTCTTCAACTCTCATTCTGCAGGATTCCTGTAATTCTCCAATATCTTTCATTTGAAGTAACGGTATTAGTCTGTGGTAATCAATAAGAGAGTATCTTTGACGCGGATTCTGTATCTCATTATAACCACAATAAGGCCACTCCGACGGATGCTTGACAACTCCAGCTCGAACCATATTCATGTCAATATATACCATACATTTGAATAGGTGCTCATCAAATGCAATGGCAGTAGCATGGTAACGGTCTTCCCAAAAAGCTCCTTTTCGACCCTTCCTTTGATTATATTCTTGCGCCGTTCTGCCAGCTATTAACTGTATGGATTTGGGAATCGTATCTCTGTCTCCGTTATCAAGTACCATAAGATGTATATGGTTTGATGTAACCATATAATTCAATATACTTAGCCCATGCCTCTTCTTTGCTTCAAACAGCCATCTGATCCAAAGGTTTCTGTCTCTGCCGAATTTCAAAAGAAACTCTTTCTTGTGACATCTATGGGTTATATGCCACACATATCCTGGGATGTAATGTCGATTAGCCCTTGGCATTCTATTACTGCAACCTTAAACGGCTATTTTTGATGTTAAAAACACTGTTTTAAGACGAAAAAACAAGGTGATTTTAGATGATATTGATGTCATATTAAATACTTGCCTCGGTCCGACCCCGAAATGGAAATGCGCCGAAATGGCCGAAATGGCCCCCGAATCGGGGACCGGGGCAGGTCTCATTTTCGTTATTCAGCTTCTATCGGCATGATTTGGGTTCCCAGGTATAATCCAGACCGAAATCGTCGGTGGTTAAAACCAGCAGTATGTCTCCCGGTGATTTGGGCAATTCCATGAAAAATTCGCGTATCCAGCTCATGGGGCGGGTAAGCACGAAAGGCCCAATTATGAACCTTCTCGAGATTACCATATCCATAACCTGCGGATAAAATTCCGGCAGGCAGCCCTGGGTGCCAATAATCGTGGCATCCGATGGCGTGTGGTTCTGTTTGGCAGATTCGGCCTCTTCTTCAGAGCAACCAACAAGAATGAGCATATCGGTATCGCCTGTCAGGCGTAACGCAGTTTCTTTACCTGCATCATTTCCAGATACGTTAAAGATTTTCCATGCGGATTGGGGCAATTCCTTTTGCTTACGGATGTTTTTAACATCTTCATACACCTTTGCAGGGCTATTACCATTGATGTTTACGGTAAGGTCGGCGCCGTAAGAGAGTATCTTTTGAAATCCATCCTCAACGGAATCTACGGCAATTATATTGCCGGCCCCCAAAGCCTTTGCCATATGGACCATGGAAATAGTGCTTCCATTTTCACCTATGACGATCACATTGTCACCGGCGTTCAGAGAGGCACATTGTGCGGCTTGAAACAATGGGGCCACGGAAAGCGGAATCGCTGAAAGGTTTTCAAGGGGCGTTCTTTTACGCTCATTTATAGCGTACAGATATTCGGTTGACAATGGAACGTGGCTGGCAAATCCGTTGTGAAACACGTCGAAGATCGGTTTTGGAGAAAGGCAATGATTCACTCTTCCTGCCTGGCATTTCCGGCATTCACCGCAGGGTATGGAGGGTGGAACGAGGACATCCTGCCCGATCCAGGCCTGGTCCCCCGCAACCACTCTACCTGAAATTCCATGGATTGGAGGAAATGATCCATTGTTCGCAGTTGCAGTAACTGTATGCCATTTGGAATTAAAGGTCTGGCTGACACTACAACCGGCTATTTCCACAAGGACTTCACCTGCCTTAAGTTCAGGAACCGGTGGTTGGGCTAATTCCAGGAGCTTCGTATTAGTTTCCTGTGTTGCGTTGTCCAATATTGATGAATCCGGCATTTGCCAGATCATTATTTGATCAGGTACTGATATCACGTTTATCCTCCTCACAAAGATATTATCTTACTTAAATGGACTTGTATTATATTAATAAAAACTATTTAAGCTAATAAACAGGTTGAATTTAGACAATATTAACTTATATTAACTTTTTATCCTGGGCAACCCCATATTTACAGCAGTATGATTATATCCTTTCGTTAATCACACTATTTTATAAGTTTCGCATGCTCGATTTTCATACATTTTGACTGCACAGCCTTAAGTCCTGCATCTGCTGCCTTATCGGCAGCGTCATTATGAGCAAGTCCAAGCTGCATCCATACAACCTTTGCCTTGATTCTAATCGCTTCATCAACTATTTTGGGTATTGCAGATACATCCCTGAAGATATCGACAATATCTACATGCGCGGTAATTGATGTCAGATCCGGATAGGATTTTTCACCCAGGATTTCCTGTTTCAAAGGATTGACCGGAATAATTGTATACCCATGATTTTTAAGATAATCTGCGACTCTATAGCTGTCATGGGCGGGATTATCTGAAAGCCCCACAACAGCAACTACTTTATTTTTTTCAAGTATATCTTTTATCTCATCATCAAGCGGGTTTGTTAAGGGCACTTCGCATGCCATATTTTCTGTCATTTTTATTTCTCCTGGAATAATTTAAGGCGGCCAATGTAACTGATTACCCACTGCAGGAAGGAAAGCGGGACGGTGCTGAATGTGTTTTAATATCTCCGCCGGATTAACCCTTATTTCAATAGGTCAGTAATGGTGTTTTTCCGAAATGAGTTGTTTCCCTCAACTGCTTTAATATAAAATCTGCAACATCAGAACGTGAAATCCGCCCTGCTTTTATTCCTTTAAGGTCGTTTAAAACGCGGTAGTTTCCTGTTCGAGGGCCATTAGTAAGAAATCCGGGACGCACTATCATCCAATTGCATTTACTGCCTTTGATTATAGCTTCCTCTCTGTCTTTATCCTTGTATATCTGTTTTAAAAGCAGAGGGTTTACTATCCGGTCTTAGAGAAAGCCGCCGTGCCCCCTGCTGTCTCCTGCGCCGATCCCGGTTATTACAATAAGCTTCATCTCCGGATTTTTGCCAATTGCTGAAAGTACATTCATGATACTTTTCGAAAAAAGGCCAACAGGTTTCAGCGTTGGAGGCATTCCTACACAGACACAGACAGCATCCTGGCCGGAAGTGAAGGAAACGAAACTGGATGGATCAAGAATATCGCCCTTGATTTTACGCAAATTCGAATTTGATATGTGCACTTTATCCGGCTTTCTCAGGAGAGCGGTAATCTCGTGCCCTTCCTCAAGTGCAAATTTCAATAACTGACTGCCTATACCACAAGAAGCACCAATAATCATTAATTTCATAGTGGAATCTCCCTTTATCTTTTATTTAGACAACCGTCCGACCGAGCTCACGCGCATCCTCCATTGCCTGAGTATTCCGTTTAATATCGCCGGCCTTTTCAGCGCTCGCATATACCATGCCGGCAATTGATGCTCCGACGTATGAAAAGCTGTCCTGAAACGAACGGAGTGCGTTGACCGCGCCTGACACGAACGGATCCGCATCGCCGTAGGTCAGAATGATGCCGATTCGCTTTTTTCGAAGGGCGCGGTAATCCCCGGCTCCAAAGGCATAGAGCCTGTCCATGAAAAGTTTTGTATAAGAGCTCATATTAAACCAGTATACCGGCCCTGCTATTATTATAGCATTGGCAGTCATTACCCTGGGATACAAAAGCTGCATATCGTCCCTGATTACGCATCCCTTTGCGTTCTTTTTACGGCATCCGTCGCAGGCTGTGCATGGGTTTATCTTCATCATGGCCAGATGAAAAAGCTCGACATCGGCCCCGGCTGCTATTGCGCCGTTCAGCGCCTGTTCCGCAAGGATAGTGCTGTTGGAATTCGGCCTGGGACTTCCCGTCAGCACAAGCACCTTCTTACGTTTCGATTCAGTTTTTGCTTCCATATCTTTTTCTCCTGTCAGGTAACCTGTATCATAGTAATGTCAGAAAAAAAACAGGCACCAGCGGCGGCATTTAATCCACCCCCCGGATGAGCCTGTTGTACGGAATGACATTCCTTATGCCGGCTTTGTGTTACTCCGTCTTATCTTTTGTTTTCCTTCTACTTTTTCTATTGGATCATTTACATAAACCTTCCCCAGTCCAATTGCAGATGTGAAAGTTCCACCTTTTTTATCTTCACCAATTCCATCTGAAAACCCAAGATCCACAGGAATCTTGCCTCTTCCACCCTGTCCATCTACTACATAAACCGGACGAAGGAATCCAGTAGTAGATCCACAGAGATCCCGGCAGATTTCTTTCCCTTTATATACCGGGGTTCTAAAATGGCCGGTTCCCTCAACAAGATCGGCATAATACAGATAGTATGGCTTCACTCCCATTTTACCAAGGCCGTGTATCAAGTCCCTTATCACATCAGTGTCATCGTTAATTCCTTTTAGCAGGACAGTCTGATTTCCCAGGGGGATGCCTAAATCCCTCAATATCTTAACAGCCTGATAACTCTCTTTAGTTATTTCATTCGGATGATTAAAATGGGTGTTGACAAAGAGCTGCGGATCTTTAAGCGACTGGGGCGTATGTTTTCTAAGTACCTCAATTAATTCTTTATCTTCAATAATTTTCTGTGGCCAGACGCATGGAACTCTTGTGCCGATTCTCATTATTTCCACATGTGGAATTTCGGATAATTTACCCAGGATTTCATCAAGCCTGTTATTTGACAGGAGTAGAGGGTCTCCTCCGGAAACAAGCACGTCTCTGATGTCTTCGTGAGATGCCACATACTCAATTCCTTTTCTTATTTCCTCCATAGATGGGTGTTTACGGTCATCACCGACTTTTCGTTTTCGCGTGCAAAATCTGCAGTACATGGCGCATTCGTTTGACGCAAACAGCAAAACTCTGTCAGGATACCTATGTACGATCGTCCTCGGACCACCAAGCGGGATATCTCCTTCCTCATCCAGTGGGTCTTCTGATAAGTCCATGTAGTGTTCAAGTTCTCTTATGTCAGGGATCGCCTGCTTCCAAATGCCGTCATTCATTTTTTCCATAAGGCCGAGGTAGTAAGTATTCACTCTCATAGGATATTTGGCGATTACATCCCTGAGTCTGGGGTCAACTTTCGCCTTCCGCGAAGTAAGCCATTTTTCCAAATCCTCGAATGACTTTATTGCGTTTTTCAGAATGTCCTTGTATGCCATAAAAAATTCTCCTCTGTTTAGTTAATCAATAAAAAAACAACAGTCATGGGTCAATTATCCTAAATGCTGCAGGAAGATACGTTGAACAGTTGCCATAGTCACTTTACTCATAACATCGTGCATCATCCAAATCAAAAGCCGTAAGGCTTTTGAGATCACCGTGAGTGATGTTTAATACTTTTCCCGGGATGCAATGTCTTCAAGCTCCAGTCATTGATTATAGTGAATAAGTTTCTTAATAGCATTGAAAGAAAGTTTGTCACATAATAATGAAAGAGTCAAAGGCAGGTTTGAGCCCTATTTTTCACTTTTTTACTAACGGAACCGATGCGCGATAATCGATCGGTCGTTTTTATCGACAGATACCATTACGGATGGTGGACCGCCACCATACACCGATTGAATTTTCAATTGATATATGCCTGTTTCTTCAGGAATAAATACAAAGGATCTTCTATTTCGACGATAGATGTCTTCACCATTGATTATAATTTTTTCATCAGGGTTGATAAGGCTGTATTTAAAAGAATATTTTGATTTTTTATTCCCGATTGAGATGGAGACTCTGTATTGAACACCAGTGGAATCAATGTTAATTTCCACCACACTATCAAGAGGATATGAACCGTAATGAACATTATGGCCTGACAGAAAAACAAAATCACAAGTGATAAAAACAAGAAATACTCCTATTAGTATAACGACTGGTTTCCCATATGGCTTTTACAAAGATCTATAATGGTATCTATGTCAACGCCCATCGCTTACCCCTTCCATAAAGTATATTGAATCGTAAATTATTATTGAGAGCTAAAAATCCAGGCTCAGCAGATCAAAAAGCCGGCGAAAGAAATGCATATTTAAGAAATTGACCACCGCCTTTTTGGGCCTGGTGAAGCCGGAAGATGGAACCCAGTTTTATTCGTTGACAGTAATAAATTCTTTTAAATCCGATTTGAGGATTCTTTCCAATTCAAGTATGTTTTCCTCTTTTGTTTCAGTAAATAGAAATCCGAAAACAGGGTATTCTTCGTAATCGATTTTACGTAATTCAAGTGGCTTTTCGAAATTGGACAACAATAGATCATAGTCAAATGAAGCTATTTGAGTCCCTTCAGTACCTGTAGAATTGTCAAGGACGATGATGCTGTAAAGCTTTCCTTCTTTATTCTTCAGGATTTCTTTCCATTCAGGTCGTTTTTGTGAAAAATATAGCACATAAGGATTGAATCCATAAGCAAGGTGGGCCGCATCAGCGGTTGTACACCAGCCACCAAATCTCATTGGATTGATCTCGATTGGCAATACTGAACCGGTACGCTCACGTCTGATCTCAGCGTGGACAGGAAAGTTTTTCACCCCCGATAGTTTCCCGATTTTCTTCAGGAAGACAGAAAATTGGTCAATATTGCTTTCTATGATTTCTTTTGATGAAATATAAATACGATCACTTACATCTTCGTTGGAAGAAAATATGTGTTTGTGAATGTTGAGAATAACGGGGTCACCTGTACCATCAAAATAAGCATCAACTGCAAATTCTTCACCTTCGATACACTGTTCGATAATGAATGATCTTGTATTCAGAACCTCCGTTGGATAAAAATCTTTGGAACGGAGTATCTCCTCCCTTATAGCTTTTTTTACCTGCTCCCATTTTCCGGGACCAGTGACTTTGTAAACTCCCATGCTGAAAAAACCAACGGCAGGTTTAATAATAAATGGCATAGGAATATTTTCCAAAGAAAGATCATCCAATTCATATAGTTGTATTTCTCTGAAATAGAAATCAGGATACATTGACTTTATCAGGGTTCGGAATTTTACCTTGTCTTTGAACAATTCAATTTTTTGGGGAAGTTTTGTGGACGACAAATGTTTGGCTATCCATCCGATAGAGTTTTCAGATATCGTGTAGATCAAGATATCTTCTGAGGACTTTGCTTGTTGAATAGCATTCTCCTCATCAAGTATATTTACTCCTTTATTGAAACCGAGTTTTTCTGCAATTTTCGTTTTGACAACGGTAAATCCGTTTTCTTTAATTGTATTTCTTAAAAAATCAGAAACGAATGGCTTATCTATAAAAATCATTTTTTCCATATTCTATTTGTTTGGTTGTTGTAAGTTAAACCGTGCCGCCCGGTTTTTTTTGGTCGGCACGAGTGTGTGGTGTACTCCCAGCATGTCGAAGATCCAGTTTTATCGGGAGTGTTATGGGGAGGGGGAGTTAAAATCTCCTCCTTAACCGATTATGCCATTGTATTTTGTTCAATTACTGCCGTAGTTTTTACTGGAATAATTCGCTGTTCGATATCAGACCCAATTTTTCGCTTTAACATTCGCAAATCATATTCATTCTGTAAATTCAGCCAGAACTGAGCTTCAACATTAAAATATTGCTCTAGTCGTAATGCGGTATCAGCAGTAATGGATCTTTTTCCGTTGACAATTTCGCTGATCCTATTGGGAGGAACAGAAAGGTCACGGGAAAGCTTATTAATACTGATTCCCAAAGGTTCCATAAAATCTTCACGAAGGATTTCCCCGGGTGTTATCGGATCAAGAAGTTTTTTAGTGCCCATATATACCTCAATGATAATCTGTTATTTCTACATTAAATGCATTACCCTCATGCCACTCAAAACAAACACGCCACTGCTTATTAATGCTAATAGCGAATTGTCCCTTTCTATCCCCTTTTAGAGAATGAAACTTATTGCCAGGATTAAGAATTAAAGCATCCAAACTCGGGGCAGCATGAAGAACCAAAAGCCTTTTTCTTGCCTGCCGTTCAAAAGATTGGAAACGACGAACTCGTTGATCGTTAAATAACTTTTCAGTATCGCGACAGGTAAATGATTTTATCATACGAAAATAGTATTACGGCTAACGTAATATGTCAAGCGGATTATTTTGGTATGCGACCGGGTAGGTCAGAGGTGTTACCACCCCTTTCCCCCCTAAGAACCGTACGTGATAGTTTCCCATCATACGGCTCAAGCCTCTCTAAAGGCAGCCCTTAGGGAGCTGCCCGGCTGTTTAACCTCCTAAGCGGCCTTCATAGCCTGAAATTCACGGGCCGACATTGCCGCCAGCAGTTTGCTGCCCTTCTCGTTCCGTCTGTACCAGAAATATTCTGCATACTGCGGAAGATAAGGGTTTGCATCGGCCTTTATTTTAATGTATCTTCTAATACCTATCTCGTGTAGTTTAATTACCTTGTACACTGTTGAACGACCAGATGCACTTTTAACTCTGACGGCGAACCGATGTTTTCGTCCGGTAGCTGACCAGTAACGTTTAATCAGCCATCCTTTCGATTTGTTCTGGTGACGCCGTCTGACCATACGCCATAATTGTTCAAAAACATAGGTATCTATACGGCCGAAGGCTTCCGATGCCACCACGTGGCGGTGGTAATTTCCCCAACCTCGAAGCGTTTCATTAAGCTTCTTGATCAGGACCGGTAATTTAAATTTAAATTTAAATTTAAATTGGGGTCGGACCGAGCTATGCTATTGATATTTAAACAATATCATACCAAAAATAGGTGTTGTTAAGCCTTAAAAGGCCATTTTTAGGTATAAAATCGGCCCCGTAAGGAACAGGGGGTTCACGAAGTTCGTAGCTTTTATCACTTTCAACAATCTTCCGACCTTTGGCCTTTATTCCGAGCTTTTTTTGAGTAGCCTCTATAAATTCTTCACTTCCAATTGCTATACTCTCGGTCCATTTACTTTCCCTTGATTTGTTTTTTGCTGCAATATCCTCTTCAACTCTCATTCTGCAGGATTCCTGTAATTCTCCAATATCTTTCATTTGAAGTAACGGTATTAGTCTGTGGTAATCAATAAGAGAGTATCTTTGACGCGGATTCTGTATCTCATTATAACCACAATAAGGCCACTCCGACGGATGCTTGACAACTCCAGCTCGAACCATATTCATGTCAATATATACCATACATTTGAATAGGTGCTCATCAAATGCAATGGCAGTAGCATGGTAACGGTCTTCCCAAAAAGCTCCTTTTCGACCCTTCCTTTGATTATATTCTTGCGCCGTTCTGCCAGCTATTAACTGTATGGATTTGGGAATCGTATCTCTGTCTCCGTTATCAAGTACCATAAGATGTATATGGTTTGATGTAACCATATAATTCAATATACTTAGCCCATGCCTCTTCTTTGCTTCAAACAGCCATCTGATCCAAAGGTTTCTGTCTCTGCCGAATTTCAAAAGAAACTCTTTCTTGTGACATCTATGGGTTATATGCCACACATATCCTGGGATGTAATGTCGATTAGCCCTTGGCATTCTATTACTGCAACCTTAAACGGCTATTTTTGATGTTAAAAACACTGTTTTAAGACGAAAAAACAAGGTGATTTTAGATGATATTGATGTCATATTAAATACTTGCCTCGGTCCGACCCCGATATAAAATACACTAAACACAAATATAAGATATTTCATTTATGTACTCCTTATATCTTTGAGTTTACTAGTCCATGAAGTGCTATACTCATAAAAGGCTTTCTGTTTCATGCAGCCATCTGTCGGAAGATCCAAAATGATTAAACAGCCTTTTTTCATATAATTTTGTTCAGATCGGACTGAAATACCATACTGGTTGTTTTCAGTTTACAGGAGAATACCCCCTTTAATGCCCATCCCAGAACGGCCTTGCAAGCTCAGCAGTCTCTTCCGGTGCGACAAATGTCGTCATATCGCCGAGGGCGATTTCAAAGCCGGTATGGTCGTTTCTTGTCCATGGAGCATAATTGGATCTGGCAAGTAGTATTACCCTCATCTCAAGCGCGCTTTCCTCTGTTTCATAGGATAGAATGCCGAGGTTGTAACTGTTCCTGTTAAGGCTGCGATAAAATCTCTGAGTATTAAGGACACCTCTTGAAAGATTAAGCCAGTCTTCCCCTGTTAGCTGCTGAAAGGATGTGATACCCGGAAGAATCCCCCATATTTCATAAAACCCTTCAGGAGCAAAAGAGGCCACCCACTCCCAGGGCCCTGTGTTTCCAATGAATCTGGTTTTATCCTGCCTTTCGTGTTCCAGATAAGAGGAAAATATATATGATCCTGTGGTTTTGTAATATTCTTCAGCCCTTTTTATGAGATACTGGTGGTTATTGGATGCAACCCTGTCGGCCTGTATCTGAAGGTGCGGGTGCAGGAGTGATCCGCCGGAAGAGGGGAGAAAGTTCTGTGTTATGGCCATATAAACAACGGAAGGGTCAAGGCTCCGGATACGTTTCAGATATTCGGAGCAGTTTGAAAAACAGTCAGCATAGGTATTTACATCAGCATCACCGATTTCGACGTAGTGTCTGTCGTCAAAGACCGAAACCGCTGAGTAGGAACCGTAGGGAAACATGTTGGGAAAAAGTATTGATTCTCCATTATGGAGATAGCCTCCATCGGAAATCTTAGGTATAAGTCTCGGAGTCTTTTCAAAGATCTGTGGTCTGCAGAACGGGCAGGTTTCAGTAAGGCCGGCGTCAGGCGGCGGGTCAGGAAGACTTTCAATTCCGGGTTCATGCTGTTGCTGTCTGCTGAAGGATATCCTGCTCTGCCGCAGAGATATGGGGTTTATTCTTACTTCGATCTCCTGCTCTTTCAAAGTGCTGTCAGGGGAAATATATCCTGCCTTGATCAGTTGTTTTTCGAAAACAAGACTCATAGAACTCCTGTAACCGTCTCTAAATACAGGCTTTTCAAATTCAACAAATTTTATCAGTCATTATGCCCTGAAGAGGATATTAAGGACAGGTTTCAACTGTACGATTTAAAGATATTTCATTAAGCTTGCAATGATCAGATAGATATAGTAATTACATATCCATATCAAAGAACAATATCATATTCAACTCGATTATTATTCCAAATTATAAGCAATGCATTCCAACTGAATAAAATGGAAGTGGGTATATATAAAATAAGGTTGCAGGTAAGACGTTGCAGGTTTTCAGGTAAGGGATTTTGTTATTGTCCTTTATCGGCAAGACTAAGCCGGGAATCCGTAGTTGTATGCTGAGCAAACGGTAAATCCGGCCCATGAATTTTGGGACTTCCCACTGAATGGTTTAAGGTTTCTTTTACTAATAGCTTCGAGTAAGGCTGTCATGGGCTTTGATCTTTCCGAATTTCTCAAGAAAAATAGATCCAGTGTCAGAAGGGAGTGGGCGAAGAGGCTTAACGCTGAGGTTGGAGAGCGTTATTCCAAGAGGCCCATTAGAGAGCTGTTTGAAACAGTTCTTGAGGCCTATGACGCCAACTACCATGTATTGATTCACGATGATTTCAGCCCAATTAATAAATTCATAGAAAAGATTACACGAATGCGCCTGGAGGCAGGTTTCAAGCTTTCCGATGTTCAGAAGGCATTTGAACTTTACCGGAGCATTATAATCAGAATCCTGGCACAAAAAATGGAAATAGGGGAGTTCAGTAACATTATTGCCAGTATTGATACCCTGCTTGCCTATACCATTCACAGGTTCAGCGATCACTTTCAGGCAATGCACGAAAAGCAGATACTGGATTATGCCCTCAGACTTGAAGAAGATGTGAGGAAAAGGACGAGGGAGCTGAAGGTATCACAGCTGAAATATAAAACACTGGTTGAGGAGATCAACGACGGATATTTTGTGGTTCAGGATGGGGTTATTGTCTTTGCAAACAAGGCATTCTGCAGGATGCACGGTTATCAGTTAAAGGA
Organism: Deltaproteobacteria bacterium; assembly: GCA_036733345.1. Taxonomy (GTDB): domain Bacteria; phylum Desulfobacterota; class DSM-4660; order Desulfatiglandales; family Desulfatiglandaceae; genus JAFGMQ01. The sequence goes on from DAINAR010000014.1 coordinate 12,176, forward strand.
GGTCCTTGGAAAAGAATTTCAGGTTTTTATTGATCCAAGGAGTCTGGGAATAGTTCTTCAAATATATGATAAAAGCCTTAAAAAAAGCCCTGCTCCTCATGTTTTTGAATACATACGCCTCACAAAGGATGGTGGAAGCTTTCCCACCGAGATAACTGCCAAGATCACGAATTATGAAAACAGGCCTTCAAATATAGGAATATGCCGGGATATCACCGGCAGGGTCAAGATGGAACAAAGGATGAGGGAAG
>DAINAR010000014.1:12526-63246 GCA_036733345.1 Deltaproteobacteria bacterium
GGAATATGCCGGGATATCACCGGCAGGGTCAAGATGGAACAAAGGATGAGGGAAGCGGAACGTATGGCCTATATAGGGCAGATTGCCACATCCCTTTCTCATGAAATTAGAAACCCGCTTTCCGCTGTCAAGATGAACCTGCAGATCCTTAAGAAAAATACTGATTTAAAGGTTAATGATCAGCGCAGAATAGATATATCAGTAAAAGAGGTTATTCGTCTTGAGCAGATACTGAGTGAACTGCTTGACTTTGCAAAACCCCTGCAGTTGGAGCGTGCCTTTACGAATATTAATGATATCCTCGCTTCCTGTTCAGAGCTGCTTGAGATGAGATTAAATGAAGAAAACATAAAAATATCTACCGAATTTGATTCTAATATTCCAAAGCTCTGGGCGGATGCGCAGAGATTGGAGCAGGCCTTTATAAATCTTTTACTTAATGCGATTGAAGCTTCAGAAGAGAAGGGAAAGATAGTTATAAAGACTCTGTATATTCCGGACGGCGGTTCTCCAGGGACGGAGATACTTATAGAAGATGAAGGACACGGTGTGCCTGAAGAACTGCTTGACGAAATATTCAAGCCGTTTTTTACCACAAAAAGCAAGGGGACAGGCCTGGGGTTGAGCAATGTAAAACGTATTGTAGATGTTCACGGGGGCACACTGGAAGTTGTAAATCTCAAACCTAAAGGAACCTCATTAAGAGTCTTGCTGCCAGTAGGAAAAAACAATGTCTAATATACTCGTTATTGATGACGAATATTCGATCCTTGAATCCATTGAAATGTTTCTGGGTGAAAAGGGGCACACGGTTTATAAGTCCTCTACCGGAGAAGAGGGCCTTTCTCTCTTTTTCAAATACGAACCGGAGATAGTTATCCTGGACATAAGACTTCCTGACCAGAATGGCCTTGATATCCTGAGTGTTATTCAGGAAAATGGGATACCCACCAAGGTTATCATGATTACTGCATTTCAGGACATGGATACCACTATAGAGGCTATGAAAAGAGGTGCATATGATTATATACACAAACCACTGGATGCAGATGATGTTGAAAAAGCGGTGAATCGTGCCCTTTCTATTCTCGCCCTTGACCGTGAAACTCCGATGCCTTCAGGTCCTGATAAGCCTCTCAGATCTGAGGTTATTGTTGGCAGAAGTGAAAAGATGAGGGAGACTTTTAAGATGATCGGCCTGTTGTGCCAGCACAGGGCCACTGTCCTGATACAGGGAGAGACAGGAACGGGCAAGGAACTGGTTGCAAGGATGATCCATCGAAACAGCATCTACAGCCAGGAGCCGTTCTTTACTCTTGATTGTTCCTCGGTAGTTGAAACACTGTTGGAAAGCGAGCTTTTTGGTCATGAGAAAGGTGCCTTTACCGGAGCAATCCATTCAAAGCCGGGCAAAATTGAGCTGGCTGGAAACGGCACTCTTTTTTTAGATGAGGTAGGTGAATTACCTTTGAATCTTCAAGGCAAATTTTTAGGTTTTCTGCAGAGGCATGAATACATGCGTGTGGGAGGGCAGCAGATATTGCAGGCACGTTGCCGCATTATTACGGCAACCAACCGTGATCTGGCTGAACAGGTTAAAAAGGGCAAATTCAGAGAAGACCTTTTTTTCCGTCTCAAAGTTGTGAATATCCATCTGCCGCCTCTCAGAGAACGCCTGACAGATATTCCTGACCTTGTAAATCACTTCCTTCAGAAAATCAACCTGGAGCTGGGTACAGATGTCAGCAGACTTCAACATGGAGTTATAGAAAGGTTGATGGAGCATCATTGGTCAGGAAATGTAAGAGAGCTGGAAAATGTGCTGGTCGAAGCGGTTGTAAGAGCTAGAAGCAAGGTGATTCTTCTGGAAGAGGTTGAAGATATTCTTAGCTCAAACGACAATGATATTCCAGGGGGGTTCTCATCATATTCTCTGCCGGAAATTGAAAAGGAGCATATACGAAACACTCTTTTATCGGTTGGAGGTAATCGGTCAAAGACTGCCCATATCCTTGGTGTTTCTTTACCAACACTTCGCAGTAAGATCAAAAAATATGATATTGTTTTACCTGAAAAGGGTCCCCTGTAAGCTTGCTGCAGGAGATTTAACCCATCTAAAATATACTTCCCGATGACCCCAGTCCAATCTTCATTGAATGAAAAAATTTTTCTACACCTGAAAATTATTTTCTATTTTTTTTTCATAATTTTTTTCTATTCGTTTCATTATTTATTCTTATATTTCAAAAAAATGTACTGATTATAATCAGTTACAATTTTTTTAATTTTTTTAAATAAGTGGCATGATGTTCGCAGAGATATTTTTAAAAAGTTAATTGAGATGAACTGGCATGGAGATAAAAACACTAAAAGAAAGAGAGAAAGAACATCTCAAGGAGGTATTGGAAAAAAGCAACTGGGACCTGGAAAAAGCAGCTCGTCTTTTAAAAATTCCACTCTCAAGGGTTAAACGCAAGATCAGTGAGCACGGCTTGAAAGAGCCTGATTCGTTATGATTTTTTTAACCAAAAACCTTTTCTGTTTTAGTCAAGGAGGAGAAGTCATGAAGGCTAAATTTTTCAAAACTTTTTTATTCCTGGCAGCTGCATTTCTAATAATAATGTCAGGAACCAATGCCATGGCTGAAAAGCCTATCGTGCTTGGATGCCCTCTCTCTACTGCATTTCTCTACGGCTGGGATGCTGAAAGAGGAATCAAACTGGCTGTTGATGAAATAAACGCCAACGGGGGTGTCACTGTCGGAGGGGAAAAAAGGCCATTCGCAGTGGAAGTCATTGATACCAGAGACCTGGAGCCTGGTGTGCCTGTGAGTGAAGCCTTACTGGCAGTTGAGAAACTGATTCTTGGAAAGAATGCGGATTTTATTGTTGGAGGCCCTGTCCGGTCCGAAGCGGCATTGGCTGCAATGAGCCTGCTTTCCAAGTATAAAAAGGTTTCTATCCTTACAACCGGTGTTCTGACCCCAAAATACCATGCCATGGTTGCTCAGAACTATGACAAATTCAAGTACTGCTTTAGAATTCATGGCGAAGCAAAACAGCTTGTAGGCGAAATACTGTCATGTTTTGAGGATCTCAAGACAAAGTATGGATTGAACAGGGTTTTTATTATTGTTCAGGATGTATCTCATGCAAGGGGCGGAGGCGAAGTCCTGGGTAAGATAGCAGCAAAAAAAGGCTGGACCATTACAGGCACAGAGGTCTATCCGACAGGAACAACTGATTTTTCAATGGGTCTTTTAAAGGCCAGAAAGGCAAAATCAGAGATAATAAATATATGGATGGATATGCCTGAAAGCTCGATCCTTTTGAAGCAGTGGTATGATATGAAAATACCTGCGCTTCCTTTCGGATCAACGCTTGCGGCTGCAGAGCAGCCGGGTTTCTGGAAGGCTACGGAAGGAAAGGGAGAGTACTGTCTTTGCAGTGTTGTTAACGCAGGAAATGCCCCGAGTGAAGCAACTCCCTGGACCATGAAATTTTATGATGCCTATACCAAAAAATGGGGCGTTGAGCCTGAGGGTCTTGGGAGTTCAAGCAGTTATATGGCTGTATATGTACTGAAGGATGCTATTGAACGTGCAGGTACCATTGATTCAGATAAGGTTGTGGCAGCACTCGAAAAAACTGATTTAATGGGAGTTTACGGCAGGATCAGGTTTGATCCTAAAAACCATCAGGTCATCCCTGCTCTTGATCCAAAAGAAGGTGCTGTGGGCACCATACTTCAATGGCAGGACGAAAAAAGGGTGGTTGTTTTCCCAAAGAGTATTGCCACTGGTGAAATAAAATTGCCGCCGTGGATGAATAAATAGAAGATGATACATTGACACTCAACCTGAGTATCCGGATTAAAACTTTTAAAAGTTAGGAAGCAGTTATGGAGATATTGATTTATGGCATCATAAACAGCATTGCCTTGGTTCTCATGTCACTGGGGTTTGCCCTGGTCTATGGAATCAGCCGTGTGCCGAATTTTGCCCATGGCGCTCTTTATGTAATCACAGCCTTCATAACCTGGAGTCTGCTGAACACCCTCGGCCTTAATTATTTTCTCAGCATTGTACTGTCTCTTATTGCTATAGGGGTGATTGGTGCACTTATTTACCAGTTCGTACTTATTCGCGTAAGAGGGATGGCAATTTCGGAAATCATAGCTTCCTATGCCATTGGCCTTGCTATTTTAGAAGGCCTGAGATGGGGAGGATTCAAGGGGCTTAGTTACCGGTTGCCGGTATTTATTGAAGGAAGTGTAAATATCGGCGATGTACCTGTTGACTATCACAGGCTGTTGACGGTTGTGGTCGGGATTGCCCTGGTGGCATTTATATGGGGCTTTACACATTATACCAAGTTGGGTCTGGCCCTGAGGGGAATAGCGCAGGATGAGCGGGCAGCCATGATGCTGGGAATAGATTCAGACCGGATGGCCCTGGTGGCTATGGCAGGTGGAGCCATGCTTGCAGGTCTGGGTGCCATACTGCTTCTTCCCCTGGGTAATATTGTTGTGGAGTCTGGTTATAACGTCCTGACAATGGCAATTGCGGTATGTATCATAGGAGGTTTGGGAAGCTGGATGGGGGCTGTGCTGGCAGCCTTTATTATCGGTTTTGCTCAGATCCTTTCGGTGGTCTATCTGGGGTCTCATTATCAGATGGTGGTTGCGCTTCTTGCTATCATTCTTACGCTGATACTGAAGCCATCCGGGCTTTTTGGCAGGCAAAAAGAACTTGAAGAAAGGGTTTAAAGGTGAACATGGAACAACGTCGCAGGGAAAGGATAGACCGGGGTGTAAAAGTACGTTCTGACGGACTTTACGCTCTCATGTCCTGGCGCGAACTGTCTTATCTGACGGTGCCGAGACTGGTATTGATTGTAGGGATGCTGATATTGCCCTTTATAATGCCGGGCATGTACTGGCAAAGGGTTATTTCTATTGTCTGCATTTACGCACTTCTGGCGCTCAGCTTTGATTTCCTGGCTCATTATGTTGGGCTGGTTTCTCTTGGAGGGGCATTTTTTATTGGAACGGGGGGATACCTGACAGCCATTTTTAACACCTCTTTTGGTTTCCCCCCGTATTTAAGTATTCCAATAGCCACAATACTCGGTGGGATAATATGTACATTATTACTGCTCCCATGCCTTCCTTTGCGGGGGGTATATTTTGCAATTGTCACCCTCATGTATCCATTAGTTCTGGCAAGAATCATAGAGGCGATGGATATTCTCGGTGGCACAGACGGCATAATGGGCATAGATGATTTTCCCAACAGATGGGTTGAACAGTATCTTGTCATTGCGGTAGTGCTTTTGATCCTGTTCGGTTTGAGAAGGCTTGTAAACCTTGATTTGGGGTTGGTATTCCGTGGTGTTAAGGATAATGATCAGGCTGTAAGGGCATCAGGGATGAGCATTACCAACTATAAGGCATTGGCTGTTTTTATTGCATCTGCAATGGGTTGTCTGGGTGGTGCCTGTTTAGTCCATATATACATGTGGACAGGTCTTTCTCTGTTTGCGCTTGATTTTTCCATTCTTCCTATTGCCGCTACTGTTATCGGAGGTGCGGGCACCCTGGTAGGCCCTGTATTAGGCTGCCTTATCCTGGTGCCCGTCTCCGAATTGCTGCGTGAGTTCGGTACACTGCGTATTGTTTTCTACTCGATCATATTGGTCGGGTTTATCGTATTCCGGAGCGAGGGAATTATGGTCTATGGCCAGAGGAAATATCATCAGTTTGAAAGGTGGACCAAAGTATGAACAAGGAAGCTATCCTTCAAGTCAGAGATGCAACAAAGGCCTTTGGCGGCGTTCTTGCATTGAACAGGGTAAGTTTTGATCTTTATGAGGGTGAAATTCTGGGTATCATCGGCCCTAATGGTTCAGGCAAGACCACCTTGATAAATTGCATTACGGGATTTATCAAGATGACATCCGGCAAGATAAGTTTCAGGGGCAAGAATATTACAGGCAAGCCTGCACATAAGATTGCCGACATGGGGGTTACAAGAACTTTCCAGATAATGAGACCGTATTACAGCATGCCTGCATACAAGAATCTTGTTATCCCGCTTTTCTCACCTCGTGCAAAACGTACCGGAGGCTGGAGAGGGGGCGGCAAGCTCGGAGACCGTGATACGGTAAGTATTGATATACTGGAGGAAATCGGATTTGAGCGTGATTCATATGTGCCTTACAAATTGGCATCAACACTTCCGACCGGATATCTTAAAAGACTTGAACTTGCCAGATGTCTTGCTTTAAAGCCTGAAATGATTCTGTGTGATGAGGTTTTTTCGGGTTTGAGCATGAGTGAGATTGCAAGCATGCTGCCTTTGATTGAACGTCTCCAGATGGCCGGAATCACACTGATCATGATAGAACACAGGTTGCGTGAACTATTCTCGGTTGCAAACCGTGTGATGGTGCTGAACTTTGGAGAGAAACTCATTGAGGGTGTACCTGAGGAAGTCATTGAAGATGAAAAGGTCAAGGAGGCCTATTTCGGATCTGAGGAGGCAAAGGAGGTCATGGACCATGCTTGAGGCTGCCAACCTGATGGTGTTTTATGAGAATATGCTTGCACTGAATAACGTGAGCATTAGATGCAGAAAAAATGAAATAGTTGGAGTCTTCGGGGCCAATAGTGCCGGCAAATCCACGCTTATGTATACACTGTCCGGGATAATGGAAGATATCAGAAAGAAGGAGCAAATGGCCGGCGGTGAGAGGATTACAGTGCTTGGAGAGATTCATTACCTTGATAAGGATATATCGCGCGTTAAACCAAGCCAGCGGGCTAAACTTGGAATTGTTCTTTGCCCTGAGAGACGCAGGATTTTTACTGAAAGCAATGTTTTGGAAAATCTCCGGATAGGTGCTTATCTGGCTTCCAAATCCCAGGCAAAGGAGACTCTTGATTATATATTTAAGTTGTTTCCAGCACTTGAAAAGCTGAAAAAAAGGCTCGGAGGGTTTTTAAGCGGAGGAGAGCAGCAGATGCTGGCTATCGGCAGGGCACTTATGGCACAGCCTAAAATTCTGTTGCTTGATGAACCTTTAATGGGATTGAGTCCACTTATACAGACAATACTTGTCCGTGCGATTAAGGGGATTCGCGATGATACGGGGATTTCTATTATTATCACAGAGCAGTATGCACGGCCAGTCTTTCCTATTGTTGATTATGCGTTTATTCTGGAAAACGGCGCTGCAGTTCTGGAAGGATCAAAGGAAGAGCTGATGGATAATCCGGATGTACGGGCAGCCTATTTCGGAGTTTAAAAATAGAGACAACCATGATGCTGGAATATGAGTTTTGCATTACCCGATGATGATTCATGTTAGAAGTCATTATGAGAGGAGCAGGGTGGGTCATGAAAAGTAGCGACATAGAATTAGAAAAAGAGTTGACCTTTACTCGATTTGACAGAATGAGTGAACTTTACCCTGATAGGACTGCTGTCCTTTATATAGGAGAAAAGTTTTCTTATTCACGTTTAAGGGATTTGAGTGAAAGGTTTTCCGGAGCACTTGCTGATATTGGTGTCAATAAGGGTGATCGCGTCATGGTATATATATCCAACTGCGTTCAGTGGATCATAGCCTTTTTAGGCATCCAGAGGCTTGGAGCAGTTCTTGTCCCTGTTTCACCAATCTATACATCATTTGAAATAGAATATATGATCAAGGACGCAGGAGTGGAGACGGTTATCTGCCTGGATACAAATTTTGGTTATGTAAAGGAAGTCTTAGATAATACAGGGCTCAAGAGAATTATTGTAACAAATCTGGTGGATCTTCTCCCATTCTGGAAAAGATTTCTGGGTGTGCTTTTTGATAAGATCCCATACGGGAAGGTTGAAAAAAACAGTCATGTATATTCATTCAGGTCACTCTTGAAACACCACCCTTTGAAATCTACTGTAAATATAGATCCATGGAAGGATCTTTCGTATATCCTTTATACAGGAGGCACAACAGGTTTTCCAAAAGGGGTTCCGGGCAACCATATTGGAATGACATCATATGTCAATGATGTAACCGAGGATGTAGGCGGAAGTTATCTAAAAGAGGGGGAAGATGTATATATTGCAGTAAACCCGCTTTTTCATATCATGGCGCTGGGCCTTTGCATGGCAATCGGACTGAACAAGGGCAATACAACATTGCTAATGCCCATGCCACATGTTGATGCAATACTTGAGACCATACAGGTATATAAGGCACGCTGGATGCTTGGAGTTCCTGCACTTTACCGGATGATGCTTGAAAATGACCGCATTGATTACTATGATCTTGGTTCGCTTATATACTGTTATTGCGGAGGAGATGTCCTGCCTGCTGAGGTCTACAAGCGATGGAAGGATCGGTATGGCGTGCCCATTCATCAGGTATATGGTTCAACTGAAGCCGGACATGTCAGTTACAGCCGTCTTGACAGGGAACCCAAACCAAACAGCATTGGGTTGCCATTAAAAAGCAGACAATGCATTGTAGTGGATCCTGAAACCCTGGAGCCGATGCCTGTTGGGGAAAGCGGTGAACTCCTGGTAACTTCACCTTATTCGGTTAAAGAATATTTGAATAAACCGGAAGAGACAGAACGTTCTTATGTAGATATTAATGGTACGATATATTATCGGATGGGTGATTTCGTTTTGCAGGATGCTGAAGGAGATCTTGTTTATGTGGAACGCTCTGCGGACATAATTAAGCATAAAGGGTACCGTGTTTCAGCCTCGGAGGTTGAGGCCGTTCTTCAGGATCATCCAACGGTGATCGGGGCATGTGTAGTGGGAATTGCCGATCCAAAAGTCGGTGAAAGAATAAAGGCCATCGTTGTGCTGAAGGAAGATGCCAGAGGTGTAGGAGGCAACGATTTGACCAAATGGTGCCGTGAAAGGCTTGCTTCATACAAGGTTCCCAGCTATATTGAGTTCAGAGATATGTTGCCCAAGTCCAAGGTTGGTAAACTCCTGAGAAGGGAGATCCGGGATGAGGAACGTCGGAAGGGTCCTTCCAAGAATAAGAAGTAGAGGAGATATATATAAATGGATGAAAGCATACTGAATAATAAGCGGTTACTTGCGGTGGATGATGAACCTGATATCCTTTATACATTAGAGGAATTGCTGGGAGATTTTGAAGGCCTTGTATTTGATAAGGCAACAGATCATGATACAGGTTATCATCTGCTGAGATCGTGGACATATGACCTTGTTATACTGGATATAATGGGGGTTCGAGGTTTTGATCTTTTGAATGCTGCCGTCAGCCTGGGTTTTCCTACGGTTATGTTAACAGCACATGCACTTTCAATGGATGCGCTTAAGAAATCAATAGAAATGGGAGCAAGGGCTTATCTCCCCAAAGAAAAAATGGTTGACATAGTGCCATTTCTTGAAGATGTGTTAAATTTAAAATACCAATCTGCCTGGAAAAGTTTATTCGAACGTTTGGGCGGCTTTTTTAATGCCAAATTCGGCCCTCAATGGCAGAGAGATGAAAAGTCCTTCTGGGAAGAGGTTGTTTCAGGAAAATATGAGCCTGCACCGGTTATTCTGAAGAAATAATTTTTTAAATTAATTGCCTGTTACTGTTCAAATATTGCCGTCCTGGTAAATAAATGATCTTATACCTCAAATTCGAGGGTTCATATAAAAATATAAATAAGCATCAATTAATTAAAGATACAGGGGCTTTTTTAAAGTAAAATACTATGAAAGTGAAAGCTTTAATCATGTTTAATCTCTACGGGTTTAATTCCCCGAAGCTAGCTTCGTCTTGTCATCCCGGACTTGATCCGGGATCCAGTCAAGCATGTTTCTGGATTCCGGCTTTCGCCGGAATGACGGTTGATACCCCGTAGCTTGCTGCGGGGTAGTTCATTTTAGGCTTGCCAAATGTAGCTTATCAATATAACTATCTGATAAAATAAGAAAAATAGCTTGATATTCATTTAGATATTAATGGAGGGAAAATATGGAGGTTTTAACTGCTATTAAAGAGAGAAGAAGTTGCAGGAATTTTCTGCCTGAAGCGGTTAGTGAAGAGACTATTGAAAAAATTCTTGAAGCCGCTGTCTGGGCTCCTTCTCCACTGAATACCCAGCCCTGGGAATTCATAGTTGTCACAAAACAGGATACAAAAGAGGAACTATTTTATGAGGCTCAGAGGTGCATAAAATGGGGTCTGGAAACAAGCGGGTGGAAATGGCTGGGAAATTACAGGGCAGACTTTTTACAATCCGCACCCGTCATAATTGCAGTAATAGGGGACCCTAAAAAAACGGGCATTGATGCGTTTCAAGATGAAGGCAAAGTTGGGTATCAGCATGCCTGTGCTGCAGCAATACAGAATATCCATCTTATGGCTTATGCCCTGGGTCTTGGCAGCCTGTGGTTTACTTTTTTTGACAAAAAAGAAGTAAGGAAAATTCTGAACATTATTCCGGAAAAGACTCCGATTGCTCTTATATGCATTGGTAAACCGGCCGGCGAACCGTTACAGACAGCCAGAAAAGATGTGAAGGAAAAAACAACCTATATAAATTAGTAGTAAAGGAAGCATACAGTGAGGTTCTTAATGATTCTTCGCTTTTTTTAGTGAAACGTATTATGCGGATTTTGCCAAAAAATAAAGTGAGGCTCTACCTGCTTTGAGGGTGGAGTCTCACTAAAGATAGACGGCGGAATTATATAAGAAAATAGGCTATAACTTTGTATATCAATAGATGGATGGTTAAATTATCGAATAGCTTTACATATTTGAATCCAGGGCGCTTGAAGCAAGCACCCTGTTAGCTATAGGTTCTATAGATTCTGGATAAGCATTTTTGACCATTTTTAAAAATTAGTTTGACAATTATAGCCTGTTTTTCTAAATTTATATTCAATTGTTAGTATTTGTTAATAGAAAAAATTTTCATTCAATATAGATGGGAGGTGACAAAAAGAAAAAAATCTTCATTTATTATTTTTATGATCAAACCATATTAATATGCTCATCACTCAGGTTAAGGAGGTTGGTTAAAATGAAACGAAGTCATTTAATGAAATGTTTTATTTTTTTGGGGAGCCTCTTAGCAATAACCTTCATTTTATTGCCTGTTCAGGCTGAAGCTCGGAATATAAAAATAGGTATTATAGACTGCTACAGCGGCCCTCCAGCTGTTTACGCAAAGGACGCCCTTAATGGATTTAAAATGGCCCTTGAAGAGATAAACAAGGAGGGGGTTCTGGGCAAGAAGATCGAGTTTGATACCCGTGACACAAAATTCAAGGTTGATATAGCGCTCAGCGTGGCAAAAGAGCTTGTGATGAAGGAAGATGTCGATGTCCTTGTTGGTACTATCAATAGTGGTGTTGCAATGGCAGTTTCTGACGCGGTTGCCAAGGCCGAAAAAGTCCCCTTTATCGTGTGGATTTCAAAAAGTGAAAGAATAACAGGAGAAAAGGGGCATCGATATGTTTTTTCGACCGGCGAAAATAGTGCTATGGCAGGCAAGGCTGGCGCCGTTGCATTGTCCAAAAAACCGTATGTGAAGTACTGGATTGCGGGGGATGATTATGAATATGGTCATGCTATAGGCGACGCTGCCTGGAGAAATCTAAAGAAAATGAAACCTGATGTTGAATTGATTGGTAAGTCATGGTGGAAGATTGGTGAGCCTGATTTGGTTCCATATATCACTGCAATTCTTACCGCCAAGCCTGATGCGGTTATATTCTGTACCGGTGGAAAAAGTATGACAAACGTACTGAAGGCGATAAAGGCTACAGGAATGGCGGAACAGGTTGCAATCTGGGTTCATTCAGGTACGGATCATGCTGTTCTTAAACCTCTTGGTCCGGAAGCACCAGAAGGAGTAATGGGCACCATGGACTACCACTTCTATTATCCTGAGACCGAGGCCAATAAGAATTTCGTAAAGAAATATGAGGCCGCATACGGATATTCTCCTGGCTTTCCAGCGTTTCATGGTTATATAACTGGAAAATTTATTGGAGAGGCATACAGAAAAGCGGGATCAACGGATACAGAAAAGTTTATTGACGCACTGGAGGGGCTAAAGATATCAAGCCCTGCAGGTGAGCTGGAGATGCGTGCCTGTGACCATCAGGTTGTCCTCCCGATGTATCTGGGTGTGACAAAAAAGTCTCCTGAATACGACTTTATTATTTCTTCAGATATAATAACTATGACAGGTGACGAGGTTATGCCTACATGTGAGGAAATAGCCGAATCCCGCAAGTAATCAAGTAGTAATGGAGAGCCCCCTCACAGGCAGGAGAATGAAGGGGGAATTTATTCTATATTAATGTCAAGAACCGGGGAAGGAGTGTATCTTCCCCGGTGTATAACAATCTTCAATCCGTATTATTAGAGGCAGTAAGATAAGTTAGAATGGAAATTTTGCAGAGCCTGAATATCTCCGCTATTGGCAGTCATCTGCTTGTAGGTCTAAGCCGGGCAATGATCCTGTTCATTGTTTCTTCAGGAATGAGTCTTGTGCTTGGTGTGCTCAGAGTCCCTAATGTTGCTCATGGATCGTTGTATATGATCGGGGCATTTTCGGCTTTCAGCATTTCTAACCTGCTTGGCGGCGGTTCCATAGGTTTCTGGATGGCTCTAGTCCTATCTCCTTTTGTAGTGGCCATTATCAGCTTTATTGCAGAGCGATCTCTTTTCTGTCATCTATATGAAAGAGAGCATCTTATGCTCCTGTTATTCACATTTGGCTTGATGCTTATACTCGGTGATCTGGTAAAGATTTTCTGGGGGGCTGATTACAGGTCAATTATGGCCCCTGTTTTACTAAGAGGCTCTGTATCAATCTTTGACTCGCCTTTTCCCCGTTATAACCTGTTTCTACTTATTGTGGGTCCGGTAGTAGCAATTCTCCTCTGGCTCTTTTCAAATAAAACGAAGATTGGGAAAATCGCCAGGGCGGCAGCGGTTGACAGAGAAATGGTTGGCGCTATCGGTATTAATGTAAGCTGGGTATTTGCATTTGCATTCATACTCGGCTGTTTTCTTGCAGGTCTTGGCGGAGCTTTAGTTTCCCCGACTGTAAGCATTACCCTCGGGATGGATCATGATATAATTATGGAGGCATTTTTAATAGTTGCCATCGGAGGACTGGGAAACATGTGGGGCGCGCTTGTGGGATCGCTTATTTTTGGTATTACTCAATCTTTTGGTGTCTTGTTTTTACCTCAGTTTGCAATAGTTTTTCCATATCTTGCAGTGGTAATTGTCTTGACCTGGCGCCCGAAGGGAATGCTCAAATCCGTGTGGTAAACAGGAGCAGGTTTTGTTTAAAGAACATTTTCGAGCGAAATCATTTTTACCTGTAATTGCATTATTCATTATTCTGCTTTTTCTGCCCGCGGTTATTCCAAGGTTTTATACATACTTGCTTGCCACGATTTTTGTCACCGCTCTTCTTGCCATGAGTCTTAATATGGTCGTGGGACATGGAGGCCTATTCCAGTTTCATCATGCAGCTTTTTATGGAGTAGGTGCATATGCCATGGCTCTTATCCTGACAAAAACCTCTCTGCCTGCGTGGATTGCTTTTGTGGCAGCGCCTGTTGCATCGGCATTGGCTGGCCTGCTGATAGGTTTATTCTGTGTTAGGCTGACAAAACTTTATTTCGGCATGCTTCAGATTTCATTAGGGTCACTTATATGGGCAATAATTTTCAGATGGTACAGTCTGACCAGTGGAGATGATGGAATACATGGGATAACACTCCCTTCTTTAATATCTTCGACCAAGGGTTCTTACTACTTCATATTAATAGTCCTGGTGATCTGCCTGATAATCATGTATCTGATTTTTAGATCACCTTTTGGAGAAACTCTTCAGGCCATTCGCGATAACCCGGATCGATGTGAAGCAGTCGGTATTAATGTCAGACGTCATCAGCTTATTGCCATCGTTATAGCTACTTTTTTTGCTGGCATTGCCGGGGTTCTTTTCGTTGTTGTGGAAGGTTCGGTTTTTCCTGATATGATGTTTTGGGTATATTCACTTGAGATATTCATGATGTGTCTCCTTGGCGGATGGTTTACATTCGGAGGGCCTATGCTGGGGGCGGCGATAATGGTATCTCTCAGAAGTTTTATCGGGTCCTATACTGAATACTGGACTCTAATACTTGGGATCATCCTGATTCTTCTGATCTTTTTCCTCCCTGAAGGTGTTTGGGGTTTTGTTATACAAAAAATCAAGAAGCGGGCAAAAGGATCTGTTGAAGGAGAAAACGACTAAGATGCTTCAGGTTGAGGGACTGCATAAATCATTCGAAGGTTTCAAGGCTGTTGACGGAGCCAACCTAAATGTAGGAAAAGGTGAACTCGTTGCAGTTATTGGGCCTAACGGCGCAGGAAAGACGACCCTGTTTAATATGATTACCGGACAATTAAAGCCCGATAAGGGAAAGATTATATTTAAGAATGAAGATATAACCAAATTGTCCACATACCAGATCTGCAACAGGGGAATAGGCAGGTCATTTCAGATCACAAATATATTCCATCGTCTTACCGTTTTCCGCAATGTTCAGGTATCTGTCCTATCCCGAAAGAAAAAAAGCACGAAACTGTTTCATTCTGCTCGAAGAATAGCAGTAGAAGAAACAAACAGTATCCTGGAAAGCGTGGGGCTACTGGATAAGACCTCGGAAATAGCAGGTTCTCTTTCTTACGGCGATCAGAGGGTTTTGGAAGCAGCTATTGCTCTGGGAATTGATCCGGACCTTCTGATTCTTGATGAACCTACAGCCGGTATGTCTCCTGAGGAAACACAGGCCACCATGGAGCTTATTAAAAAACTGGCTGCTACCAGGGGGCTGACAATCCTTTTCTGTGAACATGATATGGATGTTGTATTCAATATAGCTGAAAGCATTATGGTCATGCATCAGGGATTAACAATTATTCAAGGTAAGCCAGAAGAGGTAAAAAACTGCTGTGAGGTGCGGGAATGTTACCTGGGAGGCTCGGACTGATGCTGCTGGAAGTGGAGGGAATTCATACTTTCTATGGGTTAAGCCATATTTTGTTCGGAATTTCATTTAACGTCTCTGAAGGAGAAATTGTCTGTATTCTGGGCAGAAATGGTGCCGGCAAAAGTACAACGATGAGAAGTATTATGTCCCTGACTCCTCCGAAGAAAGGAGAAATTAGATATAAAGGAAAATTAATCTCAGGAAAAAAACCATATCAACTGGCTAGACAGGGGATCGGTTATGTTCCTGACAACCGGCGAGTCTTTGCTGATCTTACTGTTGATGAAAATCTTCAAATTTCTGAAAGAAATATTACGGAAAATGCAACGTGGAACAGAGTCAGTATTTATGATTTTTTTCCACCTCTAAAACATATAAAATCACGAAAAGCCGGCTTTCTCAGTGGGGGTGAACAGCAAATGCTTACAATAGCCCGCGCTCTTATGGTTAATCCTGATCTTCTGCTATTGGATGAGCCTACAGAAGGTCTGGCGCCTATGATAGTTGAAATGCTGGTTGAACAAATCAGCACTCTCAGGGAAAAAGGATTGACAGTCCTGCTGGCTGAGCAGAATGTTAAGGTTGCATTAAGGCTCAGCAGCCGAGGCTATATAATTGATAAAGGAGTTATTCGCTATCAGGGAAGTGTTGAAGATCTTAAAAAAAATGAAGATGTAATGAAAAGGTATCTTTTAGTCTGAATATTCTTTTCTTTAAACTGTCCACAGGGCTCAATCAGATAATGTTAAATCCCACCGTTCCCTAAATACAGTTGACCTATAAAATTATTTATTCTTGAATCTTTGTTGAATCCTGATAATATTCACCTATAATGAATCATAAGAAAACAGGATATTTTCAGGTTTTGTGAGGATTTTGCGGTGCAAAGGGTCTCTGCCCCTTCAGGGAATTTTATTGTAAGTTATAATAAAAAGGATGAATACGGATGAGTTGGAATCGTTATTTGTAAAAATTAGGCTTACACCTTCACAATCCTCGTTTATTATCGATTCTATCCCACGCTAGATTTTGAATGGATAAATTTTTTGAGAGTTTGATTCCAGTCTGTTTATTCTGTTTTAACAGTATGAATGAATTTGGAGTAATAGGGAATCAATCTACTAAGAGAATTGCAGCAATAAAATATTTTATTTTTGTACCATTAAGGCTTTGCTCTTGAACATTGATTGATTATTATATATAATAATTATATTAACTAAGATAAATATATTAATTAAAATTATGTATTATTTAATCTTATTATAAAGATTTAAAAGTTTAGCTAATATTAAGGACTATAAAATGAGTGAAAATACAACGCAAGAGGAAGCTTTAAGACTTGCAGCATTGATTGCACACCAGCTAAAATCCCCAGTAGGAGCAGCGGGATCGCTTCTTAAGACATTATTAGGTGAATATGTGGGCCATCTTAATCCCCAGCAGAAGGATCTTCTGGACAGGGCGGATAAGCGCCTTCAGGAGGCTGCGAAATCTGTAAGCAGGATGCTGGTCATTGCTCAGTCGGATAAAATAGAAAGTGATGAGGGTGCAATCTCCGAAGTTGTCTCAATTGTTCGGAGCACCCAATTGAGTTTTTCTGAGGATGCGAGCGCAAGGAATATTTCGGTCATCCTGGATATAACTGTTGAGCCTGCCCATGTCAGGGTGAGTGAGTCTGCTTTATCAGAGGCATTAAACGCCATAGTAAACAATGCATTCAAATATACTCCGAATAATGGACAAATTAAGTTTACTGTTAAATATCTGGCTGAAGAGGATGCTATCCTTATCTCAATTGCGGATTCCGGCATAGGTGTTTCTGAAGAATTCAGGGAAAAGATTTTTGAGCCCTTTTTCAGGTCTGATGCTGCTCAGAAAACGACATTGCCTGGTGTGGGACTTGGATTGACTTTTGCCAAGTCTCTTGTCGAGCGGGCAGGAGGCCGAATCTGGGTTGATAAATCAGAATTTGGGGGTGCTGATTTCTGTGTTGTTATGCCGCGAATACCTGCTTCTGAGCTGCCAAGAAAAGACGCACAAAAGGATAAGGAACGCAGTCGAGTTGTAATTATTGGTGGGGTGGCCGCAGGACCAAAGATTGCTTCAAAGATTATTCGGGTTAAGCCAAGAACAGATGTAACCGTTATCGAGAAAGGTGAATTTCTTTCTTATGCGGGTTGCGGCCTTCCATATTATGTATCAGGAGTTGTAAAGGAACAGAAGGAATTGCTTTCCACTCCGCTGGGTATTGTTCGTGATCCGATATTTTTTCAGAATGTAAAGAGTATCAAAGTTATGAATCGAACAGAGGCAATGGAGATTGATCGATCAGAAAAAAGAGTGCGAATAAAGAATCTTGTGAGTGGACAGGATACCTGGATTCCTTATGATAAGCTGGCCATTGCCACTGGCGCAACTCCTGTTGTTCCATCCATTCCTGGGGGGCATTTGAAAAATATATTTAAACTGCATGGAGTGAGCGATGCGGAGGGCATTAAATCCCACGTAAGCAGAATGAAGGCCAGGGACGTAGTCCTGATAGGGGGAGGTCTGGTCAGCGTTGAAATGACTGATGCTTTAGTGGCTTGCGGATGTCGTGTTACTATTGTTGAGTTATCTGATCAGATACTGGGAATACTCGACTGGGAAATGGCTGCCTTGCTTACGAATTATATGGAATCAAAAGGTGTTAGAGTAATAACTGGAACCCAACCCAATTCTTTTCTTGGCACAGAGTTTGTTGAAGGAGTAGTTATAGATAAAGGCATCCTTTCTGCCGATATGGTTGTTCTGGGTGTTGGTGTAAGGCCTAATGTAGAACTTGCACAAAATGCCGGATTGGAGATCGGTTCCACAGGGGCAATAAAAGTTGATGATCATATGTGTACTTCAGACCCGGACATATATGCGGCAGGTGATTGTGTGGAAAACAAGGATATTGTAACTGGAATGCCATGTTATGTTCCTCTGGGCTCGACTGCTAACAAACAGGGACGTATTGCAGCTATGAATATATGTGAAGGTGATGAAATATTTCCTGGAATTGTAGGCAGTACTGTGTGCAAGGTCTTTGATTATTGCGTTGCACGTGTTGGTCTTACTGAAAGGTGGGCACGCAAAGCCGGTTATGATATCGTTACTGTTCTTACCGGTGCGCCGGATAGGGAACAATTTATGCCGGAAGCACAGAAAATTATGCTCAAACTTGTTGTTGATCGTAAGACACGTAAGCTGTTAGGTGTTCAGGCAATTGGGCCCGGACAGGGTGACAAACGTGTTGACGTTGCAGCCACCGCTATTACTGCGGGAATGACTGTTGATCAGATAGCAAATCTTGACTTGTGCTATGCCCCTCCATATTCTCTGGCAATGGATAATCTTATCACTGGTGCGAATATTGCCAAGAACAAGCTGGCAGGTTTTTTTGAAGGCATTACTCCGATGGAAGTCTATGAAAAAATGAGGAACAAAGAAAAATTCATCCTTCTGGATCTCAGTTCTCCTCAGGAATATGCAAATACACGTTTACCTGGATCAACATTAATTCCTTTGGGCGCACTCAGGGGTAGACTGAATGAATTGCCGAGGGACAAGGAAATCATTACATTTTGCACAAATTCCATACGCGGTTATGAAGCGGCTCTAAAACTCAAGGCAGTAGGTTTTACTCGTGTTAGAGTTATGGATGGTGGTCTCATAATGTGGCCCTATGAAAAGATCCATGGAATGAAATAGGAAACAGGAATCTGAGAAATATGGCGAAAGAGACCCAAGAAGATTTAGAAATGATATTATTTCTTAATAATTATCCGCTTTGAGTAAACACCATCAGCTTTTTAGAAAGCCTTTTATGGTAGTGAGCAAAAAACCGGGATCGATAGGTTTCTGGAACACTCCCTCGAATCCAATCTTGTCGATTTCTATATTGGCTGCGGTTGCATCACCAATGCTGCTCATAAGATAAACAGGTATTTCTGAATATTTGTTTCTGAAATCATTTGCAAATGCAATTCCTGCATCAACTGACTCCATCATCATATCGCATAATACTAAATCAGGCCTTATTTCATTTAAAAGCTCAAGGCCCTGTTTAGCGCTTTGAGCAGTAATAACTTCAAAACCCGTTGAACTAAGTATTGCTTTTACAGCTTCCAAGATGTCAGGATCATCATCTATAACCATAATCCGTTTTTTGTCCGACATTATATTTCTCCTCACTTCGCCTTTTTATAAAATATTAATCGCAAAGAAAAAGCCTCTCGTGGCTTTTTCTTTGCGTCTTAGTCAAAAATGAAATTATGTCCAATATATACGAGTTTAAATTATACAGCTATTTTGCTTAACTTTGCTGAACATGCCTTGTACTCTGGTATTCCGGCGACAGGATCATAGACCGGATTTGTAAGCATATTAGCCGCTGCCTCTTTATAATGGAAGGGTATATATATCGTTCCCTTGCCGATCCTTTTTGTTACAAAGGCAGGTGTATCAATTGCGCCCCGTCTGCTGCTTACCCTAACTATTTCACCGTTATTTATGCCAAGATCCACAGCATCATCTATTGAAATCATGACCATGGGCCCTGCCAGATTGTTCAAGCCCTGAGTCTTTCTGGACATTGTACCTGTATGAAACTGCTGTAACACACGGCCTGTAGTTAGAATAAGAGGATATTCTTCATCCGGTAATTCAGCCGGTTCCTTAAATTCTATACCCTTCATCAAACCCTTGCCGCGTGAGAATTGTTCCTTGTGCAGGAAAGGTGTGCCGGGATGATCCAGATTGGGACAGGGCCACTGAATTCCTGTACCTCCAACCCTTTCCCATGTAATGCCTGCATAGGAAGGTGATAATTGGCAAATTTCCTGAGCAATATCATGGGCAGATTCATAGCTCCAGTCGCTTCCCATTGCATTGGCAATATCCTGAATAATTACCCAGTCTTCTCTGGCCTGGCCAGGTGGATCCAAAACCTTTCTTAAGCGCTGAGCCCTTCTTTCCGTATTTGTAAACAATCCCTCTTTTTCTGCAAATGAGGCAGCCGGTAATACAACGTCTGCAACCTTGGCGGTTTCTGTAAGGAAAATATCCTGTACAACAAGAAAGTCAAGGTTTTCAAGTTCACTTTTAACATGAGTAAGGTCAGGATCGCTAAGCATTGGATTTTCACCCATTACATAAAGCGCCTTAAGCGTTCCGTTACCTGCTCCTTCCAGCATCTTTATCATGGTCAGACCAGGTTTGCTTGATAGTTCTCTGTTCCAGGCCTTCGAAAATTTGTCAACCACTTCCTGGTTGGCTACTGCCTGATATGAGGTAAATACGACAGGAAGTGAGCCCATATCGCATGCGCCCTGCACGTTGCTCTGGCCTCTGAGAGGGTTTACTCCGCCGCCATTTACGCCCAGATTGCCACACAGCATTTGAATGTTGGCTGTTGACCAAACATTATCGACCCCGGTGGTATGCTGGGTAATACCCATTGCATAAAATAGAGCGGCTACCCTGGCCTTTCCAAAAAGTTCGCCAATATCTCTAATCTTCTGTGCTGGAACTCCAGAGATTTTTTCAACTCTCTGAGGGGTGTATTCTTTAACTACTGATTTGAGTTCTTCAAATCCTTCGCAGCGTTCTTCCACAAATTTTTTATCATACCATTCGTTTTCAATGATAACATTCATGATACCGTTGAGTACCGCAACATCAGTACCAGAGCGATGGCGTGCATATATAGTTGCATATTTTGCCATATTGATCTCTTTTGGATCAATAACAATCAGCTTAGTCTTTCCGAATTTTACAGCCTGTTTTATCCTGCTTCCAATAACAGGATGGGCCTCGGATGTGTCAGAACCGATTATTAAAATCACATCAGCTTCTTTGATACCTGCAATATCATTTGTCATTGCACCGGAACCAAATGCGGCAGCCAGACCGGCTACCGTTGAGCTGTGTCAGAGGCGTGCACAGTGGTCTACATTATTTGTCCCTATCTCCCTTCTCATGAATTTCTGAAAGGCATAATTTTCCTCATTGGTAACTTTTGCAGAGGCGAGCCCACCTATAGAATCGGGTCCGTATTCTTTCTTTATTTGATTGAATTTACCGGCAAGCAAGCTCAATGCTTCTTCCCAGGTTGCTTCAACGAGCTGTCCTTCATTATTTCTGATAAGGGGAGCAGTCAGTCGTTCTTCAGAAGTTATAAAATCATAGCCATATCTTCCCTTGACACAGAGCATTCCATCATTTGTAGGAGATCCTTCTACTCCGGTTACTCTCACAATCTCGTTTGTTTTATCGTTTATGTGAAATGTAATCTGACAACCTACTCCACAATAGGAACATACTGTGTTGACCTTTCTCAATTCCCATGTCCTGCCCCTGCCAATTGAATTTTTGTCTATAATAGCTCCCACAGGGCAAAGCTGAACACATTCCCCGCACTGAACACAGTTGGAGGAACCCATAGGTAAATCATCATCACAGATAACCTTAGTTGAATGGGCGCGATACCCGAAGTCCAGGACCTCGTTAACGACAGTTGTGTTGCACCCGGCAACGCAACGACCGCAGCTGATACATTTTGAATGGTCCCGGTATATGAATTCTGATGAGTTGTCTATTTCAATTTCTTCTTCGGGAAGGCTGAATGCAGGATGTTCAATTCCCAGATAATAAGCCGCATCCTGAAGTTCGCAGTTTCCGTTCTGTTCGCAGGATACACAGTCATGGTGACCGGAAGATAAAAGCAGATTCACAACAAGCCTCTGGGCTTCCAGCACGTTTTCGGAGTTTGTTTTTACATTTAATCCTTCTTTAACAGGAAGGGTACACGAGGTCTGCAAGCCTCGCATGCCTTCAACTTCAACCACACATGCGCGGCATTTTGCAGCAGGCCCTGTCTTGGCATGATAACAAAGCGCCGGGATATATATCCCGTTTTCTCGTGCTGCTTGAAGAACTGTCTGGCCCTCACGGGTTTCAATCGTTTTATTATTAATAGTAATCTGCATGTCAACTCCTTTGCACTTTTAGTACTTTATTAGGATACTAATGCTTCAAATTCATCTCTAAATTTTGTGATCATTGCCTCAATAGGCATTGCAAAGGCATCTCCGGTCGGACATAGAGTCAACCCTTTTACATTTTTGCATATATTTAAGATCTTATTAATGTCTTCGCTTTTGCCTAAACCATTAATTATCTTCTCAAGAAGTCTGCGAATTGTTATTGAGCCTTCACGGCATGGAGTACACTGGCCGCAGGATTCATGAGCATAGAACTTTATTGTACGAAGAGCTATCTTTGGTATTGAAACAGTATCGTTCATAACCATGATACCTCCTGATCCGAGCATGGTTCCTGCATTAAGGCATCCGTCGTAGTCCATTTTCAGATGAGAGATTTCATCACCCTTCATAATTGGCACAGATAATCCTCCGACAATAACTGCTTTCAGGTTGCCATTTACACCACCGGCTGCTTCAAGAATTTCCGGTAAAAGTGTGGCAATGGGATATTCATAAACTCCGGGCCTGTTAATGTGTCCGCTTACTCCAAAGAGCTTTGGGCCGAAGTTGCCTGCTTCGCCTATCTTTTTGAATTCCTCTACTCCGTTTTCAATAATAAATGGCAGACATGATAGAGTCTCAACATTATTTACGATTGTGGGGCATCCGTAAAGACCTACATTGGCAGGGAAGGGCGGCTTTTTTCGTGGATTGCCCCGCTTGCCTTCGAGTGATTCAATCAAGGCTGTTTCTTCACCGCATACATATGATCCAGCACCCCTGTGAACGATTATATCCAGATCATCAAGTTTTCCATCCTGTTTGGCCTCTTCAATAGCTTGTGAAAGGATATCGGAAATCCATTTGAATTCACCCCTGATATAAATAAAAGCTGTCTTGCATCCCAGCGCATATGATGCAATAGCCATGGATTCAATTAACAGATGGGGGTCATATTCCATAATCTGACGGTCTTTGAATGTCCCGGGCTCACCCTCGTCTGCGTTGCAGATAAGGTATACCGGACGCGGATCATTCTTTGGCAGAAAGCTCCATTTCATACCGGCAGGAAATCCTGCACCGCCCCGTCCGCGAAGAAGGGCCTCTTTTACCATGGTCAGGATGGATTCCGGTTTCATGGTGCGAGCCTTTGTAAGCGCTTCATAGCCACCAGATTCTTTATATGTATCAATGTGAGTTGAATTTTTCTTTCCTCTGTTTTTAAGAAGAATATCGCATTTAGTACCAAAAAATGAATCGTCTTCCCTTGGTGGAAGAATCCCTTTTTTAAGAGATTTTAGAAGTTCATCGACCTTTTCAATTGTCATGTTCTCATAATAGGTATCATTCACCTGTATAACAGGGCAGGTCCCGCAAGAGCCAAGGTCTTCAACGCTCGAAAGGGTGAATAAGCCATCCGGTGTTGTCTCTCCCGCCCTTATATCAAGTTTTTTCTCAAGATAAGCCATTAATTCTCCGGCACCCATAAGAGTTGCAGGAATATTTGTGTCAACCTGAAGATGATATTTACCTACCGGGTTGGTATTGAACATTGTATAGTAGGTTGCAACACCGAATGCCTTGCTCTTTGTTATTTCCAAAATTTCCGCTATTTCTCCAATATCTTCATGAGAAAGGTAATTGTTATTTTCCTGCTGAGCTAAATAAAGGGCAGGAATGAGAACAGATTCTTTTGAAGAATACCGAGAGAGCAGAATCTCTATTTCAGCCTTAGTGCCTTTTGAAAGCATGATTTATCCTTCTCTGAATATTTATTAATAATAGGCAGAAAATAAAATAACTGACTGTCCTTCTTAATTTAAGGTTAAAAAATCGCTAAGTTTATATCATGATTCACAAAAAACAAACAATAAGAAAAGTAAACCTTAGGCCGTTATTGCGTCCGCATTCTGGATCCCATATTCCTTTGAAACAGACTGAATAAGTCTAGCCTACTGCCTTTTCAAGTAATTTAAGCAGGAGATCAGGGTCAACCGGTTTTTCCAGTGCATCTTTAACATTTGGCCAGGCCTCTCCTGGTGCGTAACTCGCAAGAAGCTGATCTGCACCTCTGATACCTGTCAGAATGATTACAGGAATTTTTGAAACTGATGGATCATCCCGCAATTTTTTGGCCGTTTCAAGTCCGGCACTGTCATTTTCTATCATGACATCGAGGAGGATGCCGTCAGGAGATTCATTTTGGGCTTTACTAAAGCCTTCCGCACCCTTTGGAGCGGAAATAACCTGATAACCCTGAGACTCCAGAACACCTCGTGTTGACTCTGTAAAATCAGGATCATCATCAATAATTAAAATAGTTTTTGCCATTTATACCTCCATAAGAGCTGGTTGATTGATTAAGTAGTTGTCTGGTTTGTCAGTTAAAAATCAACCTTCAAACCATTCAACTGCCTTTAGCCTATTCGTTCTTTTATTTCATTGAGAAGTTTGCCTGGCGCAACCGGTTTTTCCAGGACTATGCTGACAGGTAATAAAGTTTCGTCAGGCTCAAATTTAAAAGGTAAATTCATTTCCTTTGTTATGCCTGTAAGCAAAATAACATACATTTGCTTGAGATCCGGTATCTTTACTATTTCTCGGCTGATTTCAAATCCTTCAGTGTTGTGAGTCATCATAACATCAAGAATCATTAAATCCGGATGTTCCTTTTTTGCGAGCTCCAGTCCTTCTTCTCCATTATAGGCTTTCAGGACCAGGTAATTTTCATTTTCAAGTAATTCTTGTACGCTGTTAACAAAGCTTATGTCATCATCAACTATTAGTATTTTTTTTCTTATATTATCGTCTGACATTTTATTTCCTCTCGTTTATATAAATTTTACAGCAAGAAAATAGCAGGAAACATGCTGAATAATTTCATCAATAGATATTATTTGCCAGTTATCTGTCCAGCTGTATTATCTTAACAGTTTTTCAACTTCCGCAATAAACCGTGCAGGATCAATTGGCTTTTCCATTACACGATCAACAGGGAGCCATGAATCGTTAGGCTCAAGTTTATATTGGAGATTCATCTGCCTGGTTATTCCACTTACAAGGAGAACCTTCATGTTTTTCAGTTCAGGTTCTTTTCTGATCTTTTGCGCAATTTCAAAACCTTCTGTTTCATGAGCCATCATTACATCAAGGACCATCAGATCAGGTTTTTCCCTCAATGCAATATTAAAGCCGCTGGCTCCGTCATAGGCTGTACAGATTTCATACCCATAGGCCTCCAGAAGGTCGGTATTGGACTCGACAAAAGACCTGTCATCGTCAACAAGAAGGATCTTTTTAATCTCAGACATGCAAATCTGCTCCTTTTTATTGCTCCTTTCGGTAGTTGTTAATTATCTCAACTACTTTCTTTGGTGTAAGCTGACTGTGCACCTTGTTATTTACCATCATAACCGGAGAGATGCCGCATGCACCAAGACACCTTGTTTCCAGCAGGGTAAATAGCATATCATCTGTTGTCTGGCCAATGTCAATTTTCAGTTGTTCCCTCAGTGTATTTAATATCCTTTCTGCACCTTTAACATAGCATGCAGTGCCAAGACAAACAAATATTACATATTTACCCCTTGGTTCAAGATTGAAGTAGTGGTAAAAGGTTGCAACTCCCCAAATAGTGGAAACGGGGATATTCATTTTTATTGCGATTTCATGAATTATATCTTTTCTTAAGTAGTTATAAATATTCTGTGCTTTATGCAGGACAGCTATTAGATAGGAGTTGGGGTATTCTTTTTTCTGGACATTTTCAATAAACTCCTTTAATTCGTTCAATTTTCTATCTTCATCATCTCTATTTGCATCGCCAACCATAATAACCTCCAATTGTTAGCCCTATGGACAAGGTCGTAAGGCTAAAAATTTTATAAAATGCCTCAGGCTTTATTAATAATTATCTATATCGAATCATTAATATTATGCCTTTGTTTTCTGTTGAGTGAATTCCAGGTCACATCTCAGACATCTTCTGGCTTCCTTTCTTGCATCATCTACAGAAAGTGACTGCTCTACTTCAATAAAGCTGTTTTTTCTTAACTCAACTGGTACTGATGGAGTCGTGGGCCTGTGGAATTCAATTAGCTCTTCTTCTTCATCAGCAGTTGACTGTGGAATAAATATTTCAGGTAAATGAACCTGAGGTGGTTGTTTTAAAATCCTTCCGCAAAGGTATCGGTCAATCATAGTAGCTGCCTTTTTTCCAGCGGCAATGGCGTCGACAACTGTATTCGGGCCGGTTACAACGTCACCTCCGGCAAATACGCCTGGTATGCTGGTTTCAAGTGAATCTGCGTCAGCCTTGATTGTACCCCAATCCGTCAATTCAAGTCCGTCTTGAGCAATGGCTGAGCCGTCAGGCTGTTCGCTGATTGCAACAATAAGGGTATCGAGGTTTACAAGATGCTCTGAGCCTTTTACCGGTACAGGTCTTCGTCTTCCTGATGAATCGGTATCGCCCAGGACATTTCTGATAAATTCAACTCCTGTTATATTTCCATTTTCCGATACAATTTTCTCGGGTGAAATGAGTGTTTCCAGTTCCACTCCTTCTTCCAGTGCGGCTTCAATTTCTTCATCCATAGCCGGCATTTCATTGCGTGTCCGCCTGTAGAAGATTTTAACGTTTTCAACACCTTCCTGACGCCGTGCAATGCGTGCAGCATCAATTGCAGAATTTCCTCCCCCGATAATCCCAACATTGCCTTTTGCAAGGTTTTTGTTTTCAAGGTTGTGGGCTCTTAGAAAATCCATTGAAGGATAGACGCCTGAGAATCCTTCTCCCTCAATATTTAATTTCAGACTTTGATGAGAACCAATTGCAATAAATATAGCTTTGAATTCCTTTTCAAAAAGTTCGGTTAGAGATGTGTCACGGCCTAAATAGGTATTGCCTGTAAAGGTTATATTTTTATTCATAAGAGATTCAATATCCCTGCTCAAGACGTCTCTCGGCAGACGATAGGAAGGAATTCCTTTTATCAGCAATCCTCCAGGTCTGTCCTCAGCATCGAATATTGTTACTTTATATCCCTTTAGAGAAAGATAGTGGGCAGCGGCGAGTCCTGCGGGCCCCGCTCCAATAACTGCAACCTTTTTTAATTCATCATCGTCAAGTACCTTCTGCTCAGGTATATATGCTGAAGGATCAATACGATCGGTAACGAATCTTTTCAGATTACGGATTGAAATCGCTTCGCCATCACCTCTTCCCGCACGGCAGCTTCGCTCGCATGGATGATTGCAAACTCGTGCACATATTGATGGAAGAGGATTTGGTTCACGCAGTGCGACATAGGCTTTTTCATATTCACCTTTCTCAACATGTGCTATGTAACGCCATGCTTCAGTGCCCAGAGGGCAGGCTGACTGGCAGGGAGCCCCTGTGAGTGCACTGCATACTCCCGCCGGACAGCGCTTATTTACAATATGCTCAATATATTCGTTTTCAAAGTACTGTAATGTGGAGAGTACAGGGTTTGGTGCTGACTGCCCCAGTCCGCATAACGCAGCGCTTTTAATAATACGCCCCAGATATTTCAACTGATCAATATCTTCGAGTTTGCCTTCTCCCTTTGTAATCCGTAAGAGGATCTCATGCATCCTGCCAATACCTTCGCGGCAGGGGGTGCATTTTCCGCATGATTCATCTTGAGTAAACTCTAAAAAATACTTGGCCATATCCACCATGCAGGTGTTTTCGTCAACAACTATCATGCCGCCTGAGCCCATGATGGAACCGGCCTTTGCCAGAGATTCATAATCTATTTGAGTGTCAAGGTACATCTCAGGCAGGCAACCTCCTGAGGGGCCTCCTGTCTGGACTGACTTGAATTTCTTGTTATTGGGTATTCCACCTCCAACATCATATACGATTTCTCTCAGCGTTGTTCCCATGGGGACTTCAACAAGCCCTGTATTGCGTACATTGCCGGCCAGCGCAAAAACCTTCGTGCCTTTACTTGTTAGAGTTCCAATTGAGCTGAACCATTCACCTCCATCGAGAATAACCACTGGAATATTTGCCCATGTTTCGACATTATTAATTATAGTGGGCTTTTTAAATACTCCTTCGACCGCGGGGAATGGGGGTTTAGGTGTAGGTATACCTCTTTGACCTTCTATTGAGTGCATCAGGGCGGTTTCTTCACCACAGACAAATGCACCTGCGCCAAGTCTTATTTCAATATCAAATGAAAATTCAGATCCCAGAATATTATTTCCCAGAAATCCCTCTTTTTTTGCATCAGCAATCGCTTTTTCGAGCCTCTCAATTGCAAGCGGGTATTCTGCTCTAATATAGACAAATCCCTTGGAAGCACCTATGGCATATCCTCCGATAGCCATTCCTTCCAGGATTGTATGAGGATCACCCTCTATTGCACTTCTGTCCATAAATGCACCAGGATCACCTTCGTCCGCATTACATATAACATATTTTATATCGTTTTGTTCCTTGGCTGCGAATTCCCATTTTATGCCGGTAGGAAAACCTGCGCCTCCTCTTCCCCTTAATCCGGATTTTTTGACTTCTTCGATAACATCCTGTCTGGACATTTCGGTCAAAACCTTGGCAAGTGCTTCATATCCCCTTAAAGCGAGATAGTCATCCAGGCTTTCCGGATCAATAATTCCGCAGTTTCTCAGGGTTATCCTCATTTGCTTGCCAAAGAAATTGACGTCTCCGAATATCCTGTAAAAACGATTGAACAGATGATCTGCTTGAATTGCGAGTCGAGCAAGCGGACGGTCATTAATAATATGCTCTTCAATTATATCGGATACGTCATTTACAGACACCTTGCCGAAAATAGAAAAACCCGGGTTGACAATGAGAATAGGGCCTTGTTCGGATAAGCCAAGACATCCTGAAAGGGCTATTCTAACACGCTCCGAAAGACCGCGTCGGGCGATCTCTTTTTCCAGGGCCTCTTTGATTTGGACCGCACCATTACTTATACAGGTCGGCCCGTAGCAAAGGGTTATGACATAATTTTTATTAGCTTCTTTCATTATAATTTCTCCAGTGGTCTAATGAATTACCCATTCTTCAATAACTTTTCCATTAATCAGGTGACGGTCTATTATCTCACGTGCCTTGTCAGGTGTGATTTTTTGATATTTTACTGGTATTTTTCCCTCTTCGATTATCTCAACCATCGGTTCCAGATTACACCTTCCAGCACATCCTTTTTGACTTAAATAGACATTCTTAATCTGACCATGCTTGATAGCTGTTTCAAAGACATCCATAACATCTTTAGAGCCGGCGGCAATTTCACAGGTGGCCATACCGACGTATACCCTTGTTGTAAGATATCCCTTTTCAACAATCCTGTGTATGGCCTGAGCCCTTCTCTTTTTAACAATTTCCAATGGGGTTGCCATATTTTCACTCCTCATGCTGTTTATTCCCGAACAAATTCAGGTTATATTTGTGTGTTTATTTATCATTTTTGTAAGCCGGCAGTGTGAATTGAAAATCTACCCATTCATGGTGTTTTGATTCAACATGAATACTGCCGCCATGGGCTTCGATAATAGCCTTGGTGATGAAAAGGCCGAGGCCGGTTCCTTTTTGTTTAGTATCCGCTTTTTCTGTTTCCAGACGGGAGAATTTTTGAAAAAGAGCACCTGTTTTATCAGGAGGAATCCCTTCGCCTTCATTAAAGACGCTGAATTTAATATAATCTCCTTCAGGTTCTGCATTTATGCGTATCTTGCCTCCTTCTCTCCCATATTTGATAGCATTGCCTATGAGGTTTTCAAAAACTTCACGGGTCATATTCAAATCTGCTTTAAGGGCTATGTCATTTCCTACATTGTTAACAAGGTTTATGTTATACTCCCAGGCACCTGCACCAAATGAATCAAGCAGAGGGACGAGCACTTCTTCATTAAGCTGTACGCGGGTAAAAACCGGATCCAATTCTCCGTTTTCTATGCGTGACAGATTCAGGTAGTGCCTTACCATTTCTACTATAAGCCTGACGTTTCCATCAATATTTTTCATTGCCCGCTGCTGCTTTTCATTCAGAGTGCCCATTTTTTGCTCGCTCACAAGATATACATAATTCATGATACTTGAGAGCGGGCTTTTTAATTCATGGGAAATGAATCCAACTGCTTCCATATAGCTGCGATTCAAGTTCTTTAATGAAAGATTTGCTTCTTCCAGATTTCCTTTTGCTTCCTCAAGTGTTTTTTCACGCTCAGAAAGATCTTTCGCCATTTCGTTAAATGCGCGGATTAGCGTTTCTGTCTCTTTTGAAGCATTGTCGGACTTAACCGGTTGTGGGCGCTCACCTTTCTGCATTCTCTGTGCAGCCTCTGAAAGACGCAAAAGAGGTTTGGCAAGACGTGATGAAAGGAAAAAGGCCAGAATCAATGCTATAACCAGTAAAAATATGGACAGGATTGCGTATCTGAAGATAGTGTTTCTGACCAAATCTGTAAAAGGACGTTCAAGTATACCTACATACAGCATACCAATAATTTTCCCCTGGCAGTCACGGATTGGATCATATACGGTCAAATACCAGTCGCTGACTACAAAAGCTCTGCCTTCCCAGCGATTGCCGTTATCAAGCACCCGATCAGCTACTTCCTTGGAAACCCTTGTACCTATTGCTCTATTGCCGTTGGCCAGTCTGACAGTTGTAGCAATTCGGGTGTCATGAAGAAAAAATGTAACAGTGCCAGTTGAAGTACTACCATATCTTTCATCCTTGAAGACTATATCATGGATCTGGTCAACCAGCATATGGTTTCTGTTAATCATATTTCCGCCGTATAAACTGCCCAGGATCAAATTTCCCTTTTTTACAGGGACTGCACCTATCATAACCATAGCGCGTGTCTCTTCAGTCTTTGGAGTTGGCCTGGCATGGGGAGTGGGTTCAAGAACTACAAATGCCTTTTCAGATAATCCTTCCTGCTCACGTTCTATATCTTTTTTTGACATCAGGGACATACAGGTAACGGTGTGACCCTCAAGCGACATTATAATTGCAGGCTCTGAAATATGATAATCACCTGTATTATAAGGAGGTGCGGCACGAACAACAACCTGACCATCGGGAGATACAATAGCGAGAAAGTCAAGTCCAAGGGTTATTCTAATTTTTTCGAGTCTGTTTTGAACATCCTTGTTAGGCCATTTATTATTGAAACAGGCATTAACAATAACCTCTTTGCCGGCCGCAACTTTCAATGTTGATTCTATTTCATGCATTGCGGCGTTTTGGACGCTCCTGGCACCGCTTAAATCCAATATTAGTTGCGTCTGAGCTTCCTTAATGACACGGTCCTTTATAAGACGTACGCTGATAAAGGCCGATAGTATTGAAAAGATTAAAACTAATGCAGCAAAGGCTTTAAAGAGTTTTGTCTTTAACATTGGTCTTTATTTTTCCTGTGAAATCAAAGATTGATGATCTGGTAAAAAGCCAATATATGCTGTGTGCCGCATCCTGTGAACAATAAACTTGAGTTCGTTGGAAGTCGTCACCCCTTGAAAACCGGGGTCCAAGGATTTCATAACTGCATGTAGAGACTGGATTCCAGCTGGAGTTTATCCCGCACTTGATTCGGGACGTGAATGATGGAAAGAGATCTCTTTTACATTTTTGCCAGTTCATCAAGATTAATTTGAAAATTTTTTAACTGAAAGTGTATATAATGCTTTACGCAATTTTTCAAGCAGATTCGGAATTTTTTAACATCCAAATATATTTTCTGAACCGTTGCAGATTTATAGTTATATTCCGTTTGATTTCTTGGCTTGTGGTAATGAGTAAATTTTGTTAAGGGATAATTGACTGACAATATTGAAGCTCTTTTTAATGAAGGCCCGGAGATGACCTGGAGTACGATTAACGTATTATGGAATATAGCAAAAGTATCGTGTAAGATGTAATAAAAGAGATTTTTGAATTTCACATTATATGTTAGGGAGGTTTTGATGTCTGAAATAAATCTTGGTTTATCAGGTAAAGTGGCTGTTGTAACTGGTGGCAGCCGCGGTTTGGGCAGGACAATAGGATTAGCAATGGCAAAACAAGGCATGAAGGTGGCTATTTGCGCCAGAAGACAGGATACCCTTGATGAAGCATTGGAGGATTTTCGCAAGGTAAATGCGGATATTTTTTCCATGGTGACTGATGTGAGCAATTTTGAACAGGTTGCCGGGTTTTTTAAAGAAGTCGAAGATCGATTTGCACGATTGGATGTGCTCGTTAATAATGTGGGAATTAATATGTTTACTCCTTCGACTGTTGAGGCTGAAGAAGGCATATGGGACAGGATTATAAATACAAATTTAAAGAGCGCCTATCTGACTTCAGGGCAGGCTATTAAATTGATGAAAAAAACGGGAAGCGGAAGAATTATTAATATCAGTTCAATTGCTGCAAAAAAGGCCGCAGTGGGCATGGGTATATATTGTATCTCAAAAGCAGCACTGGAAATGCTTACAAAGGTTCTGGCACTTGAGCATGCTAAAGATAATATCAATGTTAATGCAATAGCCCCGTATGTAATCAGAACTCAATTCAGCAAGCCTTTCTGGGGCAAAGAGGCTATGCTTTCAGAGATTACAAAGGACATACCAATGGGACGAATTGCAGAGACTGACGATATTGTCGGTACAGTATTATTTCTGTCATCAGGACTTTCCGATTTTATTACAGGAGAGATTATTACTGTAGATGGCGGTGTTATGGCGCGATAATCTTTTTAGTGATTGATATTTGCTTGAATGAAAATATTTTTTTGAGAATGTTGGCTATTACCTGAAAGTTAACTGGTATAGGGAAATTCCTGAATCCTAATCAAGTAAAGTAAACTTTCCTGCTCGTAATGCCCATTTAAGACGGGCAGGATTATATTTCTACTGTTTTTATGTATGATAAAGTTCTTCGCCTATGACTCTGATCCAGTTATCCTTCATTATCTCAAGTGCCTTTTGAACAGGACCAACCCCTATTATCAGGACTGTAATATCGCCTGTGCCGATACAGGGATAAATATAGTCTACATTAATGCCAGCAGATTTGAGGGGCTTTAAGACGGCATTCATTCCGCCTGGGTGATTAGGCGTTTCACAGGCTATTACATCCTTGACAAATATTTCATAAGAGGCTGTTCTAAGAACGTTAATAGCCTTATCGGGGTCATTGGAGACGAAATGAAGTCTTCCTTCGTCTTTTGATGTCGTTACATAGAATGCAATAATATTTATACCGTTTGTTCCAAGCAATTCGCTGACTGTGGACAGGGTCCCAGGTTCATTATTCAGCAAGAGATCAATTTGTTTAACTGTTTTCATTTTCAGGCTCCTTTTAAGATGTATTCAGCGCCCCTTTCCAGGCCTGTTCGGTTCAATTTCATGACAGAGGCCTTTTTACCTTTCACAATCTCGCCAAGCCCGTCCATAATTGAGTCAAGCGTTGTTATGCCAGTTTTTGTAACAAAGGCACCCAGCATTATCATGTTAATTGTTCGGTCGCTTTTTAATTCCTTTGCAATATCATTAAGAGGGATCTTTATTACTTCCAGGTCATCTCTTGTTGGTTCTAAATCAACGAGGCTTGAATTGAGAAAGACGATGCCGCCTCTTTTTATCATTCCTTCATATTTTATTAAGGATGGGTTATTCATTATTACAGCGTAGTCAGGAGAAGATGAAACAGGAGAAAAGATTTCCTGATCTGAGATAACAACTGTGCAGTTAGCAGTACCACCACGCATTTCTGCTCCATATGCAGGAAGGTCAGTTACGTTTTTTCCTTCCTTCATGGCCGATACCGCCAGAACCAAACCCATCATGAGGACTCCCTGTCCTCCAAATCCGGAAAAGACTGTTTTTTTTGTCATAACAACATTATTCCTTACTTAATTAATTACCTAAACTGGACCCAGGCTTCATTCATCCGCAGGCATTGAGGCCAGATCATCATCTTTTCCCCCAATATCTTTTATAACCTTAAGAGGGTAAGTTTTCGTAACAACGTCCTCTATCCATTTGCAGGAATCAATAGAAGATAATTTCCAGTTTGTAGGACATGGAGACAAAATTTCCACGAGTGAAAAACCAAGGCCGTCCATCTGGGTTTTGAATGCTTTGGTCAGTGCTCTTTTTGTTTGTCTGATATTCTTCGGAGATGTGACTGAAGTTCGTTCAATATAAGCACTTCCATTTGCAATTGCCAGCATTTGACTGAGATCAATTGGAAAGCCGTCTCGTGGGATATTCCTTCCACCCGGCGTAGTCGTGGAGCTTTGGCCGGAAACAGTTGTAGGGGCCATTTGGCCTCCTGTCATCCCATAAACACCGTTATTCACGAAAATGACTGTAATATTTTCTCCTCTGTTTGCTGCATGGATAGTCTCAGCCGTTCCAATGGCTGCGATATCTCCATCACCCTGGTAAGAAAAAACTATCCTGTCAGGAAGCATGCGCTTTATACCCGTTGCCACGGCAGCAGCACGTCCGTGAGGGGCCTCTCCCATATCAACATCAAGGTAGTTATAGGCCAGAACAGCACAGCCTGCAGGAGGAACTCCTATTGCTTTTTCGCCAATATCCAGTTCTTCAAATATTTCAGCTACAAGGCGATGAATAATGCTGTGTCCACAGCCTGGGCAATAATGAAAAACAGCGTTTTTTAAATACTTGGGTCTCTGAAAAACCTTCTTATACATTTTGGCCCTCTTTAATATTCTGGCGATGATAAAGGCTGCTGATTACCTTGGCGATCTCATCTGGAGTGGAGACTGTACCTCCCGGACGCCCATAGAAATGCACGTCGCTCCTTCCTTCCAGGGAAAGTTTTACATCCTCTACCATTTGGCCGGTGTTCATTTCAAATACCAGAAAGTCCTTCACTGACCGGCTGACTTCCACTACGGCACGTTCCGGGAAAGGCCAAAGGGTAATTGGGCGTAAAAGACCAACCTTAAGCCCCAGGCTGCGGACTCTTTTAACTGCACCCTTTGCAATTCTTGCAGCGGTTCCGTATGCCATAACAACAAGGTCGGCATCTTCAGTCAAGTATGTCTCAGATTGTACAATTTCCCTTGTAATTGTCTGGTATTTCCTTACAAGTTTCCAGTTGAGTTCTTCTTCCATAGCTGGATCGAGCAGCAGGGAACGAATAAAGCGGCTGGCTCTTCCCCTGGCGCCATCAAGTTTCCAGTTTTTTGGCGGCAATTTATTAAGATCAACAGGGTCAGCAAATTCAACTGGCTCCAACATTTGTCCCATCATTCCATCTGCAAGAATAATGACGGGCGTACGGTACCTGTCTGCATATTCGAAGGCCTTAGTTGTAAGATCTGACAATTCCTGAACAGAGTGGGGAGCTAGAACGATTGTGCGATAATCTCCGTGTCCGCCACCCCTTGTGGCTTGAAAATAATCGCCCTGAGAAGGTGCAATATTACCCAGTCCGGGACCGCCACGCATAGTATTTACGACAACCGCAGGAAGTTCCTGAGCTGCCAGGAATGAAATACCTTCCTGCTTAAGGCTGATCCCGGGACTTGAAGAACTCGTCATTGCCCTCGAACCAGTCATTGCAGCTCCGATAACCATATTGATAGCGGCAAGCTCACTTTCGGCTTGAATGAAAGTTCCGTCTCCAAGGGCTGCCATGGTTTCTGACATGTATTCTGTTAATTCATTCTGGGGTGTAATGGGATATCCTGCATAAAAGCGGCAGCCCGCTCGAACAGCTGCCTCGCCGATCACATGTGTCCCCTTCATTAATAATTTTTTACTCACGATAAACCTCTATTGCTAAATCAGGACAGACAGTTGCACATATCGCGCAGCCTGTACATTTGCGATCTTTTGAATCTTCTGTTTCGGTGAATTTGGCGGGATAATAGCCTTTTTGATTAAGTTTATCTGATTGGATTATCAGGTTATTTGGGCAGAATGAAATGCACAGGTAACAGCCCTTACACAGTTCATTGTTTATTGTTATTTTACCATTTTTTGCTTTTTTAGTTGTCATAGAATTAAACCACTCAGGTTTTAGTTAAATAAAGTTATATAAATGCGTAAACAGATCTTGAATTTTACAGAACCACACAAAGAGGACATTGGCTATCATTTTTATCCTGTTTAGCAGTTGTGCCTTTTTACTTGCGGTGTATAGCAGTCAGGTTGAGATATTTTATCTGTAAATGGCTGTAGCCGCTGAAGATAGCCAGAGATTACAGCAGATTTAAATACCCTGTGGACCGGTTCTGGGTCCCTGAACTTTAGAGTCCCTGTATTTCATTACGCTTTATAGCTTTTTTACAGTCATTCAGTATATCACTTTTTATAAAGTGTCAATTTGTTATTACCCAAAGTCGGTTTTGTCAAGTTTTTTGATTACAAAAAAAAAATAAACAAAAAAGTTTGATTTTTTTTTTTTTTGTTATATTCCAACATGCGATTTATAAACATATAACTTGAATATTTGGATATATCTGATTTTTTATAATATTAAGCCTTATGGATTTTTCACAGTAGGATTATGAGCACTGAAAATACAATAATAATCGATGGTCAAGAATATCCCTTCAATGCTGGAGAGATGATTCTTAGTGTCGCTGAGCGTAACGGCATTTTTATCCCCACGCTTTGCTTTCTTAAAGGTGCAAGCCCAACCGGAGCATGTCGAATTTGTCTGGTGGAAGTTGAGGGAGCCAGAAACCTCGTGGCGTCTTGTGCAACACCTGCAGCCCCCGGAATGGTGGTAAGAACTGAAACTGCGCGAGTCATTAAATCACGTCGCATAAATCTGGAACTTTTGTTGTCTTCAGGAAATCACAATTGCCTTGTTCGAGATATGGATATGGATTCCTGGACCGATTTCCAGTTAAGGGCAATGGATGTAAAGGAACACCAGGATCTTTGCCCGTCTTATGGCAGCTGTTCTCTCCAGGACCTGGCAATTCGTTACAGGGTAAAAACAAGTCGATTTACCCCTACTGACGTACAGTATCCTATTGAAAATGTTAATCCCTTTATTGTCAGGGATTTTTCCCGCTGCATCCTTTGTGGTCGCTGTGTTCAGGCCTGTAATGAAATTCAGGTGAATAATGCTATCAGTTATGGATACAGGGGTTCGGATTCTAAGATTGTTGCTAAAGGAGACCGGGCCTTAAAAGACTCTGATTGTGTTTTCTGCGGGGAATGTGTTCAGGCTTGTCCAGTAGGAGCTCTCGTTCCAATAAAGGATTTTTCTTTAATGCCCACACAGTCTGAAACTGAGAAGATAAGGACCACATGCAGTTACTGTGGTGTGGGCTGTCAGTTATATTTACACGTAAGAGACCAAAAAGTTGTAAAGATCACAGGTGTGGAAGGCGTGGAGCCGAATCACGGAAGTCTATGCAAAAAGGGGAGATTTGAGTTTGATTTCATTAATGATGAAGGCCGGCTAAAAACACCGCTGATAAAAAATAACGGTAAGCTTGAAGAAGCATCATGGGATAAGGCCGTAGCCATGATTGCAGATAGACTTTCGAACATAATCAAGAATTCAGGACCTGATTCCATTGGAATGTTATGCAGTGCGAATATCACAAATGAAGAGTTATATCTCGCACAGAAATTTATGCGGTCTGTAATTGGCACGAATAATATTGATTCCCTTTCAAGTCTGGGAGATCCCTCGACAATACCCGCCCTTACAGGATCCCTTGGAATTGGTGCGATGACTAATCCAATTGAAGATATCGAAAAATCAGACTTGATACTGATAGCAGGTTCTAATACGACAGATGATCACCCGGTGCTTTCCTCATTTGTTAAGCGTGCTGTTGTATTTAAAGGTGCTGAATTAATAGTTGCGGATCCGGAACAGATCCGTATGACGCGGTTTGCAGCTATCCATTTGAGACCTAAAAGCGGTACTGATGAGGCATGGATTAACGGTTTGATTCATATAATAATCAAAGAAAAGCTTTATGATGAGGAATATGTATCATCCAGAACAACCGGCATGGATGAATTGAAGAAAAAAATTGAAAAATATACTCCTGAGTATGTGGAGAATGTAACAGGTATTTCTGGAGATCAACTCATTAACGCAGCCCGCAAGTTGGGCGAAGCAAAGGCACCTTCGATAATTTATTCATCAGGGATAAGCAGTCAGGCTGATGGTAGTCTATGCGTAAAGTCATTAGTCAACCTTTCAATGCTCTGCGGCAATATGGGAATTAATGGGGGAGGTTTAAATCCACTTGCAGTGCAGAACAATTGCCAGGGTGCATTTGATATGGGATGTCTGCCGGATTCCTTTTCGGGATATCAGAATGTCGCAGATGATGATATTCGAAAGGCCATGGAAAAGGCATGGAACAGTAAAGCTCTCCCTGCAAATCCCGGTATGAGTGCAGCAGAAATGCTGGAAAAAGCTGAAACAGGTCAACTGAAAGCCTTATTTGTGGCTGGAGAGATTATTAATGAACCTGGTGAGGAAATAAAGGCTATTATAAACAGCTCAAACAAACTGGACCTGTTGGTTGTGCAGGATCTTTTCCTTTCTGAAAATGCATTGCTTGCTGATGTTGTAATGCCCGCAGCATCATTTGCAGAGAAGGATGGGACTTTTACCAATATGGAAAGAAGAGTCCAACGAGTTAGAAAAACAATTGAAGAGCAGGGAGAGGCAAGGTCTGCCTGGCATGTTTTCTGCGAATTATCCAATCTTATGGGGACTCCCATGAATTATGGAAATGCAGAGGCCATTATGGAAGAGATTGCCGAGGTTACGCCGTTTTACCGGGGGATAAGCTACAAACGAATCGAAAATAGCGGAATACACTGGCCATGCCCTGAGATTGAGCATCCGGGGACCCCGCGACTGCATACGGGACAGTTTTCATGTGGGATTGGTGTTTTTGACGTATCTGACTATTGATTTCTTCAAGAAAAAGTATTGATGGTTTTGTAAAAAGTCATAGATTGCTTTTTTTCGTAACCCCGGCCCCGAACAGGAATCCGGGACAGGCTGGAGTTTACCCGCCAATGTTTGTGGCGGGTTTATACCGCACTTGATTCGGGGCTGAAATGACGATTGCTGGACTTTTTACGAGTTCATCTTAATATTTCGTAAAAAGCTGATTTATGCCTTCCTGTGGCGGTGTTTTAACACCGAAGTTGACCAAGAACAAGTGAAAAAAGAGATGAATAGCATATAGATTCAAGAAGCCGTAAAGTTCAACATTATAATAATAAAAGAACGACTTCCTTGGAATTTAAGAATAAGGAGTTAAAAGTATGCGTAGCATTAATGATATTTCATCAATAAATCCGGATTTGACAAGTGAAGTGATGTCAAAGATAGACTCTATCATTGAACGCTATAAAGATATGCCAGGATGTCTTATCCCTGTGCTGGAAGATTCACAGAGGATTGTGGGATATCTGCCTGTAGAACTACAGGAATATATTAGTGAGGCCATTAATATTCCTGAGAGCACTATTTATGGGGTGGTGACATTCTATTCATATTTTACAATGATACCAAAAGGCAGGCATGTTATAAAAGTATGTATGGGCACGGCCTGCTATGTAAAGGGCATTGGAGAGGTTTTGCAGCGGTTGGAGTCGGAGCTTAAATTGAATGTTGGTGGTACGACAGACGACAGGCGATTTTCCCTGGAGGCCGTTCGATGTTTGGGAGCATGCGGACTTGCACCGGTAGTTGTTATTGATAATGATACCCACGGAGGAGTAACTCCGGATAAGCTGCAAAATATATTAGTTCAGTATCAATAAAAGATATAATGTACGAAAGAGTAACTTTTATGAAATTATCAGAGGTCAGAGATATTTTAAAAGCCACTGTAGTGGTGGGCGATGACAAATTGGTAATGGAGATAAGTGATGCGGCAGCAAGCGATCTGATGAGTGATCTGCTAAGTAATTACCAGGAAGGGTCTCTCCTGCTGACGGGTGTGACCAATATCCAGGTGATTAACACGTCCTTAATTGCCGGCATAACCGCCATTATTTTTGTGAGGGGAAAAGAACCGAATTCCGAAGTAATTGCCTTGGCTGAGGAACATGGAATACCTATCCTGAAAAGTTCTTACAATATGTATTCTTCGTGCGGGATGTTGTTCTCAAATGGCCTCAAGAATATTCGATAAAGAATCAATGCGTTAAAAATCAGACTTTCCGCTTGTTTGTAGATAATACCTGATGATCTTTTGAATTTCATGGATAGTATTTGAAAAAGGAATATGAAATAAAGGCGAAAGATTTTGTTCGGGCCGGTAAAGCCTCTATCGGCGTTCAGAGCATATTAAAGAATATCGGGTTTCAGCAGGATATTATAAGACGTATTTGCATATGTGCATATGAGTCGGAAATGAATGTCGTTATGCATGGTGCGGACGGTACTCTTTCACTGAACGTTGGTGATAAGGAAATAGTCCTTGAGGTGAAAGATTGCGGAAAAGGAATTGAGGATATTGAAATGGCTCTCAAGGAAGGCTATTCAACTGCTTCAGAAGAACACCGCGACATGGGTTTTGGGGCGGGAATGGGGTTGCCAAACATAAAGAAAAACTCCGATAACTTCGAAATAACATCACAAAAAGGAAACGGAACACATTTGAAAATGGTTTTTAGAGTAAACGGTAATCGTGAATAATGTAGAAGAAAAAGATAATAATTATCACTACGTCAGAATTGATGAGAAACTTTGCAATGGATGTGTTTTGTGCATGAAGGCATGTCCTACACAGGCAATCCGCGTTCTTGATGACGGAGTGGCACATATTCAGGGTACCTGTATTGAATGTGGAAATTGTATCAGGGCTTGTCCAAGAGGGGCTATTACATCGGTGACGGCAGGAAAGGATGCACTGAAAATGAGTAAATATCATATCGTTCCTGTAACGTCAGCCCTGTATGCACAATTCGGAGAGGATGTCATGCCCAACGATATCCTACTGGCCATGAGAAAGGCTTTTGATTTTGTATATGACCAATCCTATACCCAGGAGCTGTTTAATGTGGCAACCGGTCTGTATATTAATGAGCAGAGGAGTAAAGATGATGCCCATTGGCCCCTGATTTCTCCAATGTGCCCTGTAGTCAATAGACTTATCGCCTTTCGTTTTCCATCTCTTCTTAAACACATTCTTCCTTTTGCAACTCCACTCGAAATAGTCTGCAGGGAAGGCAAAAAGTGGTTGTCAAAAAAATATGAATGTAACCCTGAGGATATTAAGGTATTTTCTGTTACCGCCTGTCCGGCGCAGATGATGGCGTTTAATGAAACACTTTCGGGGGAAATCTCTCGTATAGACGGTGCAATCGGTATAAATGAGATTTACGATTTGATTAAGAGTGATATTCATGAGGTCCAGGAACCGGATGAACACATTGTTTTGAATTATCTCAGCGGTGTTGGAATTGGCTGGGCCATGTCTGGCGGAGAGGTTGCCGGTCTTGATGTGGGTAGGCACCTGGCAGTGTCAGGTATTAAGACGACCATTCGTTATCTTCAGTCTATGGAGATGGGTTTGTTGAAAGATATCGATTATGTTGAATTAAGAGCATGTCGTGAGGGGTGTATCGGAGGAGCATTTTCCGTTACTGACAAATATGCGGCAAAAAATTCTCTCAACAAACTTATTCGAATATTTGGTTCTGAAAAGAGGGTAAATTTTTCATATGCTAAGAAATTGTACAGAGAAGGCTGGTTCGATACTACAAGGAAACTGGTTCCACTTTCAAGTAAATCATCACATCTCTCGATTCATGAGGGTATCAAGAGAGCCGAAGATATTGAGACTCTACTAAAGACCCTTCCCAGGAAGGAGTGTGGCGTATGCGGATGTCCTGACTGCAGGACTTTCGCTGAGGATGTTGTTGATGGAATGACCTCAATAGATAAGTGCATTTTTATGCGGCATTAACTAATTAAAAAGGGGAATAAATTTGCTCGTCAAGGATATTTGTGATCTGTTCCATTTAGATATCGTTTCCGGAAAGTCATATCTGGATCGTGAGATCACGGGAGGTTACTGCGGTGACCTTTTGAGCGATGTGATGGCAAATTGTTGCGTAGGAAATGTATGGCTGACGATTCAAGGTCATCAAAATATTGTGGCAGTGGCAGCGCTTAAACAAATCGCAGCAATAATTATAGTGAACGGCCGTTCAGTTGATGCTGATACTGTGGCAAAGGCTGAAGAAGAGGGCATCGCGATCCTTCTTTCCTCCAAGTCGGCCTTTGAGATGTCCTGTTTACTAGGTCAAGCAGGATTGGGCAAATAATCATTTTGATAACCCTTAAAGCTGATTTTCATATCCACACATGTCTTTCTCCCTGTGGTGATCTTGACATGACTCCTAAAGCGATTGTGGAAAACAGCCTGGAAAAGGGGCTGGATTTAATTGCCGTATGCGACCATAATTCAGCGGAAAACGCTGAAGCAACTATAAGGATGGGGTTGAAAAAAGGGCTAAAGGTTTTGCCTGGCCTTGAAGTCTGTTCAAGGGAGGAGGTTCATTCTCTGGCAATCTTTGAAAGTGCGGATCAGGCACTTAAGATGCAGGAGATAGTGTACAGTCATTTAAAAGGGACTAACAGGCCTGAGTTTTTTGGTGATCAGGTGGTTGCAAATGAATTTGATGAAGTAGAAGGGTTTAATGATCATTTATTGATTGGAGCATCAGGCCTTGGATTATTAGAAGTAATTGATAATGTACATAAACTTGGAGGTATAAGTATAGCATCGCACGTAGACAGGCCGAGTTTCAGCGTAATGAGCCAGTTAGGTTTTATCCCGAAGGATTTGCCTCTGGACGGAATTGAAATTTCGCAGATTACAAAGTTTGAAGAGATATCAGCAATGACGGATTTACCTGTCATGACCTTTTCCGATGCCCATTTTATAAAAGATATCGGCCGTGTTCATACTGAATTTTATGTTGAAACGGCAAGTTTAGGAGAAATCAAGATGGCTTTAAAAGGGGAGT
This sequence comes from Deltaproteobacteria bacterium, assembly GCA_036733345.1. Taxonomy (GTDB): domain Bacteria; phylum Desulfobacterota; class DSM-4660; order Desulfatiglandales; family Desulfatiglandaceae; genus JAFGMQ01. Next base: position 55,596 of record DAINAR010000014.1, read on the forward strand.
CAGGTAGAAAGATAGGTGTATGATTGCGAGAACTGTCCCTCCATATTCTGGATATAATTGAAAACGGAATTCGAGCAGGGGCTAATCTGATAACTATTACCATAGTTGAGGACCATAAGAATAATAAACTGAAAATTTCTATTGCTGATAACGGTCATGGCATTCCGTCCGATATGCTTGAGAAGGTTACTGACCCCTTCTACACAACAAAATCCGTTCGTCGTGTAGGTTTGGGTTTGTCTTTGTTTAGAGAAGCCAGCAGAAGATGTGAAGGGGAATTTAAGATCACATCAAGGGTTGGTGTAGGAACAGAGACATGTGCTACATTCAGAATTGACCATATAGATTTAGCCCCAATGGGGGATCTGGAGAGCACTTTGAGCAGTTTGATTATCGGCAATCCCGGAGTTGATTTCATTTATGATCATGAAATAGACGGTGAGAGAGTGATACTGGATACGCGTGATATTAAATAAATTTAATATCTCCCATTTTTTAGATATAAAAAGATTGTTGCAGGTGGGGACCCTTTAGAAATCCGTCTATGTTGTCTTACAGTATGGAGAGGAGGATGTAATGTCAAAATTAACCATTGAAGACCTTAAGAAGATTAAACAAAGAGTGATTAAGGAAAATACCCCCAGGCTGGGCGAAAAAAAGATAAAGATTATAGTCCATATGGGAACATGCGGAATAGCTGCAGGTGCAAGAGAGGTCATGAATGCACTTTTAGCAGAGGTGGCAGAATCTGACCGCACCGATATCTCAATTGTTACTGCGGGATGTATGGGTATGTGCAGCAGTGAACCAAATGTGACTGTGGAAGTAGGAGAAGAGGAGCCGGTTGTTTATCAATTTATGGACGCTAATAAAATGCGGCAGGTATTTAAAAGACATATTCTTTTAGGCGAGATACAGTCTGAATTTGCATTGGCCAGGGGATGAGTATTTATATTTTTATATTAGATTTTTAATACGATAATATATTGATTAAAAGCACAAGCAAAAGATAAAAATCCGGAGATATTCAATGGAATCATACCGAACACACTTGCTTATTTGTGGTGGAACAGGATGTAAGGCATCCGGCAGTGATGCAGTAAAATACGCACTGATTGAAGAAATTAATAAAAGGGGTTTGAATCGCGAAGTACAGGTAATCGAGACGGGCTGTAACGGCTTTTGTGCTATGGGGCCTGTAATAGTAGTACAACCGGAAGGTATCTTCTATCAGAAGGTTCAGGTGGAAGACGTGCCCCTGTTAGTTGAAGAGCACCTGCTCAAGGGAAGGCCAGTAAAGAGGCTCTTTTTTGTTGAGCCTGCATCCGCTGAAAACATACCAAGCCTCAACAATATCCCTTTCTTTTCTAAACAGGTTTTAAGAGTACTCAGAAATAAGAGTCGGGTTTCACCTGAGAGTATTGATGAATACATTGCATATGATGGCTATCAGGGTGCGGCCAAGGCTTTGACAGAGATGACTCCGGAACAGATTATTCACGAGATGAAAATATCCGGCCTGAGAGGACGTGGTGGAGGCGGTTTTCCAACAGGCATGAAATGGGAATTTGCAAGTAAATCTCCAGGGGATGTCAAGTATGTCTTATGCAATGCTGATGAAGGAGATCCTGGCGCATTTATGGACCGGAGTGTACTGGAAGCTGATCCCCATTCTGTTGTTGAGGGAATGGTCATTGCTGCAAAGGCCATAGGCGCGAATTACGGCTATATATACTGCAGGGCAGAGTATCCTCTTGCCCTGGAACGTCTTCACATAGCTATTGAAAAGGCAAACGCATACGGTTTGCTGGGAGAGAATATCCTTGGGTCAGGCTTTAATTTTGATCTGGAGATATACCAGGGTGCCGGAGCATTTGTCTGTGGTGAAGAGACGGCACTGATGGCCTCTATAGAGGGAAGGCGGGGTATGCCTAGACCCAGGCCTCCTTTCCCGGCTCAGCAGGGCCTCTGGAGAAAGCCCAGTATCCTTAATAATGTTGAAACCTTTGCTAATGTTGGGCAGATCATTCTCAAAGGCGGGGAATGGTATGCAAGCATTGGTACGGAAGATACCAAGGGAACCAAGGTATTTGCATTGACAGGGAATGTAAACAATATAGGTCTGGTGGAAGTCCCCATGGGTACACCTTTAAGGGACATAATTTATGATATAGGCGGTGGAATTCCCAACAAGCGGAAATTTAAAGGGGTGCAGCTGGGAGGGCCTTCGGGCGGATGCGTGCCGGAACAATTTCTGGATATACCGGTTGACTTTGCCAATATCGCCAGAGTAGGTGCTATAATGGGTTCGGGCGGTATGATAGTGATGGACGATCGAACCTGCATGGTGGATATGGCTCGTTTCTTTATGGATTTTATTCAGGATGAGTCATGCGGCAAATGCACACCCTGCAGGGAAGGTACGAGGCGCATGCTGGAGATATTGAAGAGGATTGTTGCCGGGGAAGGAAGGCATGGTGATATCGAAGAACTGGAAGACCTGAGTGAAATGATCCGCGATTCAGCATTATGCGGCCTGGGCCAGACCGGACCGAATCCTATACTTTCAACTCTTAAGTATTTCAGGCATGAATATGAGGCACATATATATGAGAAGAGATGCCCTGCAAAGCGGTGCATGGCGCTTATTAAGTTTGAAGTAAATGTAGAGAAGTGCAAGATGTGCGGCGCCTGTTTTAAAAATTGTCCTTCAGGAGCAATAAAGTGGGAGAAAAAGCAGCCTGCCTTTATCGACAAGGATAAATGCGTCAAGTGCATGAACTGTTTCACTGCCTGTCGCTTTGATGCAATAGATTAAGATATTTATCTAACTCATTTTTTTATTTGATGCATCACAATTTTAACTAAGAAATATTCCTAAGACAGGCTGACCCTTATAGTCATCCTTTTCTGCAAGCCAGTAAGATCTTTATATCTGACTAGTGTTTAGAACAGGAAAAGGGTTATAATTCTAGTTACTTATATAAGACTTGTCTGCATGTCAATAATTCGTAAATTAGGAAAAGTCTCATTACAGCAAGTTAAACGGATGGGTGTAATGGGACTTTTTTTTATAAAGACCTTTATTTATACAGCAATACCGCCTCTGAAATTTTCCCGCATTCTAAAACAGATACGTTTTATCGGTTTTCAATCCACTCTGGTTATTCTGCTTACAGGAAGTTTCGCTGGAATGGTCCTGGGCTTTCAAGGTTATTATACATTAACACGTTTTGGCTCAGATGCATTTCTGGGTCCTATGGTCGGCCTGGCTTTGATAAAGGAATTGGGGCCGGTTATTGCTGCACTGATGGTTACCGGCAGGGCAGGATCAGCTATTACTGCAGAAATAGGCATCATGCGTATAAGCGAACAGATCAGTGCCCTGGAACTTATGGGTCTTAATCCCTACCGTTATCTTATTGTTCCAAATTTTATTGCGGCAATTATATCATTGCCCTTATTGACTGCGGTTTTTGATATAGTCGGGATATTTGGAGGGTATCTGATCGGGGTTAAACTTCTGGGTGTTGGTTCAGGCGTATATATGGGTGAAATGGCTAATTATGTCGAGATGCAGGACATATTAGAAGGATTATACAAGTCTTTGAGTTTTGGTGTTATAATTTCGTGGGTTTGCTGTTTCAAGGGTTATTACGCCGGGGTATTTACCGGTTTCGGCGCGGAAGGTGTGAGCAAGGCCACCACTCAGGCAGTAGTGCTTTCCTCGGTACTTATTCTTGTTTGGGATTATTTCATGACATCACTCCTTTTTTAAGAAGAGTTCAGGCAGGATGATTAAGATTGAAAATATAATAAAGTCATTTGACGGCAATGAAGTCCTTAAAGGTGTTTCCCTGGAAATCAGAAAAGGAGATATCCTTGCTCTGATTGGGGGAAGCGGTTGCGGCAAGAGTGTACTTTTAAAACATGTGTCAGGGCTTTTAAAGCCGGATCAGGGGAATATCACTATTGACGGCAGAGATATAAATAAACTCGGCGGCCGAAGCTTGATGGAATTAAGGGGCAGGCTGGGGTTCCTTTTCCAGAGCGGGGCTCTTTTTGACTCCATGACAGTATTTGAAAATGTGGCATTTCCTTTAAAAGAAAAGACAGGGCTCAGTGGCAGAGCTATAAAGGACAGGGTATTAAGGGAACTGGAAAACGTTGGACTTTCAGGTTCAGAGATTAAATATCCGTCACAGATAAGCGGTGGAATGGTAAAAAGGGCTGCGCTTGCAAGGGCATTGGTGATGGATCCTGAAATCATGCTTTTTGATGAGCCTACAACAGGCCTGGATCCCGTTATAGGGCATTCTATTCTAAGCCTTATTAATTTATGTCACAGGCGTTTGGAATTTACAGGTATCATTGTCACTCATCAGATTCCGGAGATCTTCGATATCGTTGAAAGGGTAGGGCTGCTCCATGAAGGTGTTGTCCGTATCGAAGGAACTCCGCAGGAATTTATTACTTCCCGGGACCCTGCTGTCAGGGCTTTTATTGATAAAACGGTATTGTGAAGGGAGAGTTGCAGATGAAAAAATTTGATCTTGAGTTGGCTGTAGGAATATTCATGATTGCGGGGATTTTATGCCTTGGCTATCTATCAGTCAAGCTGGGAAGGATGGAGTTTTTTCGCGGTAAAGGCTATGAGGTATATGCGGTTTTTTCAAATACAGGAGGTCTTAAGACCGGCTCTTCCGTAGTTATTGCCGGAGTTGAGATTGGACGTGTAAAAGAGATCATTCTTGATGATTATCAGGCAAGGGTGATTATGATTTTGCCTGAGAATTTAAAAGTCCAGGAGGATGCAATTGCTTCCATAAAGACCAAGGGATTAATTGGAGAAAAATATGTCGGAATTACTCCGGGGGGTTCTGAAAATATAATCGGTCAGGGAGAGCGTATTCGTGAAACCGAGCCTGCTGTTGATATGGAGCAGTTGATTTCCAATTATGTATTCGGCAAGCTTTAGAGAAAGAAGATAAAGGGGTCAGGGGCAGACTTATTAGGGCCGGTATGACGACACAAAAGGACCGGATACTGTCTGAGACAATATTGAGATATATTATTGCCGTATAGATAATTATTCAAAAAAGCCTCTCTTAATAAAGGAGTAAAGAATGACTCTAAGGAAATATGAGTATCATGGGATATTATTTTTGCTTTTATTTGTTATTTGCTCTGTAAATCCTTCTAATGCAACAGCAGGGGAGCCTACAGAGGAAATCAGGCATACAACTGACAGGATAATCGCTGTTGTGAGTGACCCTGCGCTTAAATCACCTGAAAATGCAAGTGAGAGAAAAAAGCTCATAAGAGAGGCAGTTGACGAAAGATTCGACTGGGAGGAGATGTCACGAAGGACACTTGCAAGGAACTGGGTCGGGAGAACCGATGATGAGAAGAAGGAGTTTATAGATCTGTTCGGCAAATTACTTGAAAGGACCTACCTTGAAAAAGTAGAAGATTATTCAGGCGAAAAAGTCAGCTATATAGATGAAAAGATCGATGGAGATTATGCAATTGTAAAGGTAAATATATTGACCAAAAATGATAGAGAGATACCTGTTTTTTACAGGCTTAAAAGTAAAAATGATAAATGGTTTGTCTATGATATTTTAATAGAAGGGGTAAGCCTAATAAATAATTACCGAAGTCAGTTCAACAGCATAATAACGAGGTCATCTTATCAGGGTTTGATTAAAAAACTTAGGGATAGTGTGGAAGAGAAGTAGAGGATTTTAATGGAGATCAGGTTGAAATGGTTATTAAATGTAGTTGTAATACTGTTTTGTCTTCTGTTTTATTCAAATACTTACGCAGGTGAAGATTTCCCCCAATCTTCAGAATCTTTTAGGCATGAAGGGTTTTCACAGCAAAATAAAATCGATGATATCAAAGTCGGTTCGGATTATTCCCCGGGAGATGAAGAAGGAATATATGTTATCCCTGACCCCTTTGAGCCCATCAACAGGGGGTTCTATATTTTCAACGATAAACTGTATTTCTGGGTACTCAAGCCGGTTTCGACTGGTTATAAGAAGGTTGTGCCGGAGTCTATAAGAGTGAATGTCCGAAACTTTTTTTATAACCTGTGTATGCCCATCCGTGCTGTGAATTGTCTCCTCCAGGGTAAAATAGACGGCTTTGGCATTGAGATTGGCCGCTTTTTTGTGAACACGACCGCCGGTATGATGGGCCTTGGTGATCCTGCAAAAAAGGTATTTTCCGGTCCAAAATATGATGAAGATTTTGGTCAGACCCTTGCATTTTACGGATTGGACTTTGGCTTTTTCATCATGTGGCCGGTTTTAGGTCCATCAAGTCTGAGGGATACGATAGGCCTGGCCGGTGATATGTTTCTTGATCCTGTCAACTACTATGTAAAAGATCTTACTAATGAGACGGCAGTCAATCTTATAGTCAGGAGCTATGACAGGGTTAACAGCACTTCTCTTGTGCTCGGAGAGTATGAGTCGCTAAAAAGATCTGCCCTTGATCCATATGCTGCAGTAAGAGATGCATATGTTCAATACCGTCAATCCAAGATCAGGGAATAGTATAAGTTTATCAACTAACCTTCTAATATTCAATCCCTTTTCGAGCCTTTATTCCCTTTTTATAAGGGTGTTTGATCTCCTTCATTTCAATAAATTTGGTTGCTGCTTTTACAGCACCGGGATGAGCATTCCGGCCGCTCAGAAGAAAATGCATGCCTCTTTGTTCCGGGGTCAGTATTTGCCTGATCTGTTCCCATTTAATAAGATCAAAATGTGTGGCGATGTTGATCTCGTCGAGGACTATTGTCTCATATTTCCGGGAGAGTATCTCTTCTTCGCAGGAACGCCAGGCATGCTGAGCGGCCTCTGTGTGTTTCTTTTTTTCCTCTTTATCATCAGAAAAGATGAATCCTTCTCCCATAGTCCTGATCTGGATATTGGGTATTTTCCTTATTGCTTTGACCTCGCCATAGGGATGAGGGGATTTAATAAACTGGAGAATTAGCGCTTTACTTCCGAGACAAGCCATTAGAACGCTTTTCCCAAAACAATATGTTGACTTTCCCTTTCCATCTCCTGTAATCACTTCAACAACGGGCTTAGTATCATTTTGATCTGATAAGGAAACCACCATTTCAGTGACCAGATCAGCATTCTTCACTATCTCCAATGGCAGATCCCGTCCGGCAAGAATAAGTTCGACCTTTGAGGATTTATCCTGTATTAGTGAAACAAGATTTTCTGCACTGACTACCTTCTCTTCCAGCAGTGCGTGTACATCGTTGAGGACAATTATGTCAAATTCAGCACTGATGGCGGCATTTTCGGCCTTCTTAAACGAAGCAAGGGCATTTTGTTCAGCGACTTTTTTATTAGACAAAGATGGATCAAAAACCAGGTTGTCTATATTTAAATAAGGTTTGAGAAAAAAGGAGGCAATTGCGGCGCCTTTCAGAATGTCCCGATGAAGAAAACAGGTAATAAGACTGCTGAGGCCCTGTCCTGCTGCCCTGACGCATAATCCAACGGGGGCAAAATTGAAGAGATCAGAATTTCCTGTATAAACCTGAACAAGCCCTTTTTTTAACATCGCCTCACCTTTTGTTGATATTTTCTTTGCACTGAGACTATAATATCTGGTAAAG
>DAINAR010000015.1:0-62245 GCA_036733345.1 Deltaproteobacteria bacterium
GAACTTCCTTTGCTTCACTCCATCCGCCAAGGCTGCGTATCAGGCCTCCACCTGTCAATTCAGGTTTGCGGCCTTCTTATTTTTTTCAAAATATCCAGGAATATATTCTGTTGCGGAAAAGGAAGTGGGCATGATTAGATGTGAATTCACCCACATTTATGGAAGAAGCGGAGTTATTTAAACTGGAAAAAAAGACTTCGAAAAGATATAAGGTATTTCCAGGGAAGTTAATAGCTTAATGTTTCATTTGAAGACCAGGATACGAACATAGAATAACGAGGCATGAATGGCAAATCCCTGGCTTAAGATACCGGCATCTGACTATGAAGGCCATATGGACAGCCCTGAGGTTGCCCAGTTATCATTTCTGGCTCAGGCCTTCAGGGAATGCCTTGAGAGATATGACAGCAGCTCCATAGCATTGCTTGGCTGTGCTACGGGCAACGGTATGGATTATGTAAATAATTCTGTCACCCGGCGGCTTACAGCCGTAGATATCAATCCCGAATACCTGGAGGTGCTTCGGCAACGATATCAGGAACGGGTTCCGGGTCTGGAAGTAATAAAAGCCGACCTTGAAACATACACAGGAGAGAACAATACATATTCTCTTATATTTGCCGGGCTGATATTTGAATATCTGAAACCTAAGGTATTACTTCAAAGGATAGCAGGCTGGCTTCGCCCCGCAGGTGTAATGGTATCTATCCTTCAGCTTCCGGCAAAGAACTCAGGGAAGGTATCGGAGACTCCATACAAAAGCCTCAGGGCTCTTGATCCAATAATGAACCTGATATCCTCAGACAGGTTTAAGGGCATGGCTAATGAGGCAGGACTGCGGGAGACAGAAGCAAAGACAGTTACTCTTGAGTCAGGCAAGCCCTTTTATATCGGCACATATAAAAGATCTGAGGATTAGAATAAACGGGATGGGCCGAAGCCGTGTTTTGGGATAAAGGCGAGGGAAAAATGCAGTCGGTATCCTTTAAGAGTCAGGTGCGGCCTCTTTTATATACTCAATTTCCCTTTTGAAGATCCTTCGAAGGAGGGCAATAGAACATCCATAGGTGGCCTCGATGCCTGCATAGCCAAGCCTCCTGCTTAAGAGGCTTTCACGTCTGCTGTATGGTGTGTCTGAGGCATAATGGAGGATTCCGATATCATATATGTCCTCCGAGGGAAGATTAATAGATTTCCGGACAGGGTACCTGTCAGGATAGAGGTCTTCATAAAGCGCACACAGATAGGGCCCTGCCTCCATTTCTATACCATTATAGTCGTCTTTGTGGAATATCTTCATGCTATCCTGATTCTGCAAAAATGTTCCTCTCACAGACACGGATTTCTGGTTGTCAAATACTGCAGATTCATTCAGGTATCCTATAATATCCTTGACCGAAAAACAGTTTTTAAAGAAAAAAAGATTCCGGGACAGGGTATCATAAACAACGTTGGGTATGATAATATCTCCTATCCTTCCGCATATGGTCCCGGATTTTCCCATGATATAGATACCCCTGATTTCCTTTACACTTGAGAGCATCTGGGAGAGGATATGGTATGCAGCAAAACCAAGCGGGTATTCTATATTTATGATCATGGCCCTGCTATTAGAGAGTAGCTCCGCATTTTTTGAATATAGGCGTTTATCCATCCTGTCCGGCACGAGTTTCCGAAGATCAATAAGCTGTGCCCTGAGGTCGAGATAGGGGGATGGGTGGTAGTGGAGGATGCCCGCTTCCTCCTCCATTTTCCTGAGATTTTTAAGATTCTCTTTATCTGAATCTATAAAATGCCTCATTGCATAGTAGACAAAATTCGCCTGAGGTCCCTCCTCATTGTCTGCCTCCAGCATCTTCCAATGGTGTTTAATATCCTCTGTATCATTGGTGAGGGTGTGATCTATAATTTTTTGTCTGTAATTTGAAGCAAAGCCGGAAAGGAGATTGCTTATACTGTGCGTATTGCTGGAGATGATATAGACCGGGCGGAATTCTATAAGCGTCTCTTTAAAGCGTCGAATCAGTTCCTCCCACCAGTTCTGAACTGCGCGCCTGTAGTCACTGAAACCTCCTGCAAGGAGACACACCTTTATATTTTTAGGTGCTGATGCTATGGCAGCGATTTTACGGTCCCAGTTTTCGCCCCAGACCTCCTTGATAAGTTCCCAGTCATCATGGGAAAGCCGCAGTATTTTTTTTAATTCTCCTTCTACAGCCGCGGCTTTTATCTCCCCATCTGCCAATTTGTTTCCAAGAGGGCTTTCCGACAGAAACCGATGCATCTTGTTCCACTCAATCTGCAGGGCGGTGAGTGAGGGGATAAGGTCATCTATGTCTGACAGGCTGCATACATATACAGCAAGCGTGGAGTCCCCATCGAAAAGAACAAGCCTGTTTCTGGCCTTTGAGCTTATATTCTGCCAATTTAATATATCGCCTATGCCGCCATCCTTGAAGACGTCATCATTCTGTCCCATTACTACCCGTGAAATCCTGTCCATACAATCGGGAAGACGTTTAGCAGCATAAAGGAAGGCCGATATATCCACCTCCCCTGATTCAGCTAATCTGTGCAGGTTTGATTCCATCTCGGCATGACTTTGTTCCAGGACCCGCAGGTAGAGTTCTCCGCTGCTTCGGAGCAGGGCATAGTAGTTCCTTATGTGTTTATCTACCTGTTCGGATTCAAGATCGTGTTCCCTGTTAGTCATCTTTTCTTTGTTTCCCATTCTCCCTCTGTTAGATTTTGAAATGATGTACATCCATAAGAAAGAGAAGTGACAGGATGTCCGTAATCCAGAGCATAAGAGGGACCTGATGCCATTTGCCCTGAGCTGCTTTTAGAAAGCTCCAGCTTATACACCCCCAGATGATCCCCTGAGTAATTGAGTATGTAAGAGGGATAAGGAGCATTGACATAAAGAATGGTATGACCTCATCATATCGCTCCCACCTCACATACACCAGTGGCTTGAGCATGAATACGCCCGCAAGCACGAGTACAGGGGCGGTAGCTATAGAGGGTACAAGGGAGAGCAGAGGAGAAAGAAACAGAAAGGGGAGAAAGAGGAGGCCCGCAATAACAGAGGTAAGCCCTGTCCTCCCTCCTTCTTTTACCCCGGTTGCGGATTCGATATAGCATGTGGCGGGGCTTGTTCCTATAAGGGACGATGCGAGGACGCCCGCTGCGTCTGCAACCATGCTTTTTTTTATGTTTTTTGGATCACCTTCCTCGTCTATCAGATTGCCTGCCTCGCATACTCCTACGCATGTTGCAAGGCTGTCAAAAAGGCAGGTGAAAAGGAATACAAATATGATAGGCCAGAGGGATAATCTGAGGGATCCGATTATGTCCAGTTTGAAAAGGAGGCTGAAATCGGGAGCTGACCATAGTCCTGTCCAGTTTAAAAGGGTTGTTTCTCCCCACGTTCTCCCTATTGGCCATGAAAGAATGGTCGTAAAAAGGATGCCAAGGATCAGGCTGCCCTTAACCTTTTTGACAATAAGGATAGCTGTGAAAAGCAATCCGATAATAAAGGTTATGGTTATGATATTTATCTTTCCCCAGCCCCATATCCCACCGACAGGATCAGGCTCAATAAACCCTGCGGACTCAAATCCGATAAGGGCAATAAAGAGGCCAATGCCTGCTGCTATACCAAAGCGAAGGACTCTTGGCACACCATTGACAATAAACTTATTGCGGTCACAGAGTGTCAAAATCAGGAAAAAAATTCCTGCCCAGAAGATACAGCCCAGAGCGGTTTCCCAGGGCACATTTTCAGCTTTTACAATTACATAGACAAAGAGGTGATTAATTCCCATTCCAGGTGCGGTAATAATTGGATTTTTTGCATACATCCCCATCATTATGCTGGAAAATGCGCTTATAATTACTGTAGCGGTCAGGACTCCATTGAAAGGCATACCGGTTTGCTGAAGAATAGACGGGTTCAGCACGATGACATACATTGAGGCCAGAAAGGATGTGAACCCTGCAAGGAACTCTGTATTAAGGTCAGTGCCGTTATTGTGTAGGTCAAACAATCCGGGCATAGAGCAATGTTATAAAAGCTTAAAAAGTAATTGATGCCCTCCACAGCAACTGCCGCTACCAGGCAGAGAAGATTCAGTTGCATGGAAAACAAAAGTGTGTTTATTTAATATCTTAGGACAGATAATGAGTACAGCAGTACATAAAGCATATGAAAGCTATCTTCAACAATAAACAGGATTACCGACAAAGATATAAAAATTATTTCTCTGCAAGCTCAATCACCTTCTCCACCAGTTTCCGGATACCTTCTGCAACTTCCTTGATTCCGGGGGCCAGCATGTATGCCGGAGTGGTAACGATCCTGTTTTTAATATCCACATGGATCATATCCACTTCGCAGACCTTGTGCCGGCCTCCCATCGCTTCGATAGCTGAAGCCGTAGCCTTATCGTTTCCAATAGTTACTTCGGGGTTAATATTCGATAGCCCCTTTGTAAGAGTGGCAGGGGCAATACAGATGGCTCCTATTGGTTTTCCGGCTTTTATCATTTCATTGAGGAGTCGTTTGACTTCCGGGTGAACCGAAGCATCCGGCCCTTTGAAAGCAAAATCACTCAGGTTTTTTGCAGCACCTGCTCCACCCGGGAGTATCAACCCGTCAATGTCAGATGCTTCAATGCCCTTAATATCCGTGATTTCACCTCGGGCAATTCGTGCGGATTCCACAAGGACATTCCTCTTTTCTTTCGTTACTTCCTGAGTTATGTGATTGATAACATGATATTGATCCATATCCGGGGCCATACAGATGATCTCAGCTCCTGCCCTGTCCAATGCGAGAAGCGTCAATACCGCTTCATGGATTTCAGAGCCATCGTAAACTCCACAGCCTGAAAGAATAACACCGATTTTAGCCATAATTAGAACTCCTTTTTTAGCTTCAAAACATTACCTTTTGCCCATTTTCTGATGCCCTGAGGGTCGGGATTTGTCAATGGGCTTAATCTTTACACTCCTGAGATGAATTCTTGAAATAATCAAATGTAATAAACGGTAAAATTATTGATATTTCTTAATCCATAACCGAATTAAATGGTTTGAAATTAAATTTAATAAATATTATTTATATCATAAAAATTAAATTCCGTAAAGGTTTGTAAAAAGAGCAAAATTCATGATATACAAAGCTCATATTAGACACATACTTACATTACACTGCAGTAACAACGAGATGAAGCACAGCGAACAAATTGTCTTTTTACGAGACTGGCAATTTTATAACATTTTAAACCAACATATATCAATATTAAAAACATTGTTTATTTTTATGACCCTGAATAAAATCCTTAACCTCAAGACATGGTGCAAACTGTTTTTGTTGCATGAAGACAGGGCCTGTGATAAAAGAAATTTTAATTAATACAATCAAATATTGAGAAGGAAATGACTGTAAAAAACAGCTGTCTTATTGCTAAAACAACAGATAGAACAGATATCATTGATATAACCGGAAAGGTAACTGAAGAGCTTGTTAATTCATCTATACTGAATGGTTTTATTACTGTTTTTGTCCCCGGTTCAACTGCTGCCCTTACTACAATAGAATTTGAAAGCGGGGTCATAAATGATTTAAGAAATGCTATTCAGAGGATGGCCCCTGAAGACCTTTATTATGAACACAACGAAAGGTGGGGTGATGGTAACGGTTATTCTCATGTACGCGCTGCAATGATCGGACCGTCAATGCAGATTCCTGTTATTGATGGCAGCATGACCCTGGGTACATGGCAGCAGATAGTCCTGCTCGATTTCGATAACAGGCCCCGGGAACGTCGAATTCTAGTGCAGATATTCGGGGAATAGGTTCTGAAATATTGAATGAGTATGAGGTGTATTTTTGAAGGAAAATAAGAAACTGGTTTTTCCAGATCCGGAATTGGTGAGATCATTATGCGGTGAGCATAATATGCATATACAATTACTGGAAAAAAAGATTGGAGTTTCAGTACATGTGAGGGGAAATGTCCTGCTGCTTGAAGGCGGGGATTGGGAAGTCGAATTATCCGAGGCGGTGCTTAATCAGTTATATGGACTTTTGAAAGCAAATTATCCTGTTTACAATAATGATGTAGATTATGCCATAAGGGTCCTGAGCAGTGATCAGTCTATTGATCTTAAAAAGATATTCATGGACGAGGTATATATTTCCTCCAAGAAAAAAGTCATAACACCAAAGACTTCAAATCAGAAAAAATATATTGACAGTATAAGAAAATATGACATTGTCTTCGGGATCGGCCCTGCCGGAACGGGAAAGACATATCTTGCAATGGCCATGGCAATGGCATCTCTTGTCAAAAAGGATGTGAGCAGGCTTATTCTGACAAGACCTGCCGTGGAGGCCGGAGAGCATCTGGGTTTTCTGCCTGGAGATCTTTATGAAAAGGTAAATCCATATCTGAGGCCCCTGTATGATGCTTTGCATGATATGATGGATTTTGAAAATGCATCTAATCTTCTTGACCAGGGGATAATAGAAGTTGCGCCACTTGCTTTTATGAGGGGAAGGACACTAAATGACGCATTCGTTATTATGGATGAAGCACAGAACGTCACTTCTGAGCAGATGAAGATGTTTTTAACTCGTCTCGGTTTCAGCTCAAAGGCGATTATAACTGGAGATATAACCCAAACAGATCTTCCGGAGGGAAAAATTTCTGGACTCATTGAAGCTACCGGGGTGCTGAAGGACATAAAAGGTATCCAGTTTGTATATTTTACCAGGGATGATGTGGTAAGGCACCCGTTGGTCCAGGAAATAATTGACGCTTACGAAAATATGGGTAATAAACGTAACAGCTAACTGAGCTGACTCATATATGTCTGTTTTCGTTGATTTCAGCGTTTGTTTTTAATGTTAATGTGACTAAGATATTAGATACATCGTCAAGCCATAAATCGATAAAAGATCTGCAGACAAGCCAGAGGCGGATAAATTTATGAAATTTTCTAATGTATGGGTGTCTGTCCCGATATAAATCATTTCAGGGCGGTTCAAATCCTTATCTTCCTCCTTTAAAGAGCCGGGATCCTCAACTTGAGCCTGCGAAAAATTATCTCATGTGGATTTATACTGCTAAAGCTAAAGCCATCCAGGTTTTTAAAGAGGCACTTCCAGGATGAAAGACTTTGACTGGTATTGGCCGGAAATGAGCGTTTGAAATATGCAGGGTAAGAAAATAATGGGATTTTTAAAAAAGAGCCGATTTTACAGAAAAAAAGACAGGGATTCTCTGTCAGGAAGCAAGAATATAATCCGTAATTTCAACTGGTTTGGGGTAGAGGGTGAAAGATGGATTATATTATTAGGACTCAGCCTGATTATATCAATCCTTTTATTTCCAAACATCCTGACACAACCCAGAATTTATGAGGTTGGAGATGTAGCGGATCATGCCATCAAGGCCAGCAGGGAATTTCTTGTTGAAAATAAGGATCTTACTGAGAAGAACAGAGAAGAAACTGTCAGGGAGGTACTTTCTGTTTATGACTTTGATCCAAGTGCCACTAATCTTATTCCCAGGATAAAGGAGGCTTTTGCAGTCCGGACAGAATTGGGAAAGCCAGCCCTTGAAAGCGAAAATTCCCCCAAAGCAGATGAAAGAATAATTGATTCCATTAAGAAGACTTTTTTTGAAAATCTTGATATTGCTGCCGATGATAAAACCTTTGATAAACTTGTTAAAAGTGGCTTTCCGGAGGAAGTGGAAAATGCGATAGTTAATCTGGTCTCTCCGGTTATTAGAAACGGAATTGTGAGTAACAAAACTATGCTCATGAACGAGAGCGGCAAGGGCATAATCCTTCATAATATAAATACGGAAAATGAGGTTGAGGTTACAGACCTGGATCATTTTTATGATATTAAAGCTGCTGATAAATATTTAAATGGGCAAATGAATTCAGTGAAAGGCGATATGCCTTCGGCGGATTTAGCTGAAATTTCAATCAAACTGGCTATTGCCCTGATTAAACCAAATGTCACATTCAATAAACGGGAGACTGAATTAAGAAAGGACCTTGCGAGGAAATCTGTTAAACCCTTTTATTTTGTGGTAAAAAAGGGTGAGATGCTGGTAAGAGAAGGGGAAAGAATTACACCAGAGCATCTCCTTAAGCTGTCAGAGCAGTACAAGTTCCTCAAACAAAGGGAAATGATAAGCCGTGCTCCAGGCATGGCAGTTTTGATCGGAATAATGCTGTCAGCAATGTATGTTGTAGGGCTGATGAGTCGTCGATCAATTGGGGTCGCTAAAAAAGATTTACTCTTTAATGCATTAACCCTTCTTGTTATATTTCTGGTAATTATTGCATGTAATTTTATTGCCGAAGAAATCGCACGAGGATTTCAATTTTTTGCCCCCCGGGCACTTCTGTTTGCTATACCGGTGGCAAGCGGTGCTATGCTTATATCAGTTTTTCAGGGTATGAGAATCGCCGCCAGCTTCTCTATTATAATTTCTGTTTTAGCATCACTTGTTCTGGATGGACAAACAGAATTCTTTATTTATTTTTTCATTACTTCCCTTGTTGCAGCATTTGGTGTCAGGAGCTGTAGGGAGAGGGTTGTATTCATTAAGACTGGTCTGAAGGTTGGTGCGTTAGGTATTATACTGGCCATTTCAATAGAGGCCATTTACGGCTCATTATATAGCCTGGAGGCATTGATTGCCCTGGCGTCGGCATTTGCAGGCGGAATTCTTACGGGAGTTGTAGCTACCGGGATACTACCCCTGGTAGAAATGTCCTTTGGTTATACAAGTGATATAAAACTTCTTGAGCTTGGTAATCTTGACCAGCCTCTTCTGAGGGAATTTATGATTCAGGCTCCCGGGAGTTATCATCATAGTGTTATAGTCAGCAATATGGTTGAAGCTGCCGCAGAGGGTGTTGGTTCAAATCCGCTGCTTGCCAAAGTGGCTGCATATTATCATGACATTGGAAAACTGAATAAGCCATTATATTTTGTTGAGAATCAGGTGGATCAGGAAAATAAGCATGAAAAACTGGCGCCTTCTATGAGCAGCCTGATTTTATTGTCTCATGTCAAAGATGGGGTGGAACTTTCCACCAAATACAAACTGGGTAAAGAAATCACTGATATCATCAGACAACATCATGGAACGAATTTAATCAGCTATTTTTATGAGAAGGCAAAGGAGCAGGCACAGAAGAAGGATGGCAAGGCAATTCAAGTAAAAGAGGAGGATTTTCGGTATCCCGGGCCAAAGCCACAAACAAAGGAAGCCGGTCTGATAATGCTGGCAGATGTTGTGGAGGCCGCTTCAAGGACGCTTGTGGACTCAACAGCCTCTCGTATACAGGGCATGGTTCAAAAGATAATTAACAAGGTATTTTCTGAGGGCCAGCTCGATGAATGTGAGCTTACCTTAAAGGATCTCAATGAAATTGCCAAGAGCTTCAACAAGACATTGAGCGGCATATTTCATCACCGTATTGAATATCCGGAGGCAGTTTCAAAAAGCGTATCGACCAGGAAGGGAAAAAATGGAAATACTGATAACGTATCAAAAGGAGATTCCAGGGATAAAAAAACGGAGGATAAGGCAAAATCTAAGGAAAGTCTTAAAAGACTTGGCATGTCATAACAGAGAATTAAGCATTTTGTTTACCAATGATGAGCAAATTGCACAGCTAAACGCTCACTATCTCGGGAGAAGGGGTCCTACTAATGTTATGGCTTTCCCGATGGCAAATATATCGGGTGAGGGATTTGATTCAAGCATGCTCGGAGATGTGGTCATCTCAGTGGATACTGCGTTGCGGGAGTCAAAGGAGTGCAGAGAATCTCTTGAATATACAATAGAGCGGCTGCTCATACACGGCATACTGCATCTTTCGGGTTATGATCATGAAGAGTCGGATTTTGAGGCCGATAGAATGGAGAAAGAGGAGAAAAGGTTAATTGCATTGATCGGGGAGGATTCAGAAAATGGCACGGTTGGCAGTTAATATAGACCATGTTGCAACTGTACGAGAGGCAAGAGGAACGAATGAACCTGAGCCTGTGCTTGCCGCAGGCCTGGCAGAGCTGGCAGGTGCTGAAGGCATCATTTGTCATCTCAGAGAGGACAGGCGTCATATAAATGATCGGGATCTGCAGCTTTTACGCCGAATGGTAAAGACAAAGCTCAATATGGAAATGGCAGGTGTTGAAGAGATGGTGAAAATCGCCCTTGAAATCAAACCGGATTTAGTTACATTAGTTCCCGAAAAAAGAAAGGAGCTGACTACAGAGGGCGGCCTTAACGTTATTGCACAGGTTGATTATTACGAAGGCTTAACCAGAACGCTCAAAAATGCTGGAATTAAAGTCAGTTTTTTTATTGATCCGGATATTCAGCAGGTGAAGGCCGCTCATAAATGTGGTGCTGATATTGTTGAAATTCATACCGGGCAGTATTCAGAAGCCAAGTCCGACCTGGAAGCGATTGGTTGCTTTGAGACTGTTTCTACAGCCGTGGATTCTGCAGTTCAATTAAGGCTTGGTGTCAGTGCCGGGCACGGACTGAATTATTTAAACATAAAGAGATTTAAGGCTCTGCCTCAGATCGATGAATACAGCATCGGGCATTGCATTGTAGCGAGGGCCGTGTTAGTGGGTTTTGAAAAAGCCGTACGCGAGATGATTGAACTCGTCAGGGATTTTTAAGATGATTTACGGGATAGGAGTAGATATTGTCAGAATAAACAGGGTAAAAAGAATAATTCAAAGATGGGGCGACAGATTTGTCAGCAGGGTATTTACAGCTGCTGAGGCAGAAATTTGCTATAACAGGCCGAATCTCAATTCTGCTTTTGCATTGCGTTTTGCTGCAAAAGAGGCTTTTTCCAAGGCCATCGGATTAGGTATGAGGAAGGGCATAAAATGGAGGGAAATAGAGGTCTTTAATTACAGTAGCGGTAAACCGGCACTGAGATTGTATGGAGTATCCCTTAAAATTTGCCGTCAGGCTAACATAACGGATATTCATCTGAGTCTCTCTGATGAGGGTGAATACTGCATGGCAATGGTAGTTCTTGAAAAAGGCACTGATCAGGTGGTTTGATTGAAAAGGATAGTCTTTTTCACCTGCAGCAGGTTTGACAGACAGAAATGGCAAAGTTTATGGTGAATGAAGGAATTTGAATTATATGAAGGTTAAATTAAAGTGAGTAAACAGAGAAACATTCTGACAATTTTAATACCTTTTCGGAAATGGAGTATATGAAATGCTGATCGCAAGTGACATTATGACTACCGATGTGACGTGTGTTAAAAAGGAAACCAAATTGAAGGAGTTGGCCGGGATTTTATACAACCGTCATATAAACGGTGTTCCGGTCATAAACGATGAAGGCGGGTTGATAGGAATAATATGTGAAAGCGACCTGATCCGAAAAAACAAGAAACTCCATATACCAACTGTCGTGGCTATCTTTGACTGGGTCTTTTATCTTGAAAGCTCAAAAAAATTTGAGAAAGAACTTCAGAGGCTTAATGCAACCACAGTGGAAGATCTTTACACCAGGGAGGTTATAACAGTTGATGAGAAGACTCCTGTGGATGAGATTGCGACAATAATGGCCCAGAAAAAAATCTACACAATACCGGTGATTGATGGTAACCGTCTTGTCGGAATTATCGGAAAATCGGATTTAATAAGGACGCTAGTACCTTGACGGACGGATCTGTTATACATCATTCTGAATCGGATCTTGAGACCATTAATTTGGGGCGAAAACTGGGAGAAGTCCTGACCCATGGTGATGTGATTGCACTGTCAGGGGAACTTGGAAGCGGAAAAACCTGTTTCACTAAAGGGATCTCCCTTGGTCTTGGAATTTCTGCGGAAACTGTGATTACAAGTCCATCATTTTCGCTTGTTAATGTCTACGAAGGTCGATGTGTTTTTTATCATATGGATATTTACAGGCTGGAAAGTCTTTCAGCTTTTTTATCGGCCGGGCTGGATGAGTATTTTTATCAGGGCGCTGTTGTTGTCCTGGAGTGGGCTGATCGGTGGCCTGAGATCCTGCCTGATTGCAGAGTGGATGTTGTTTTTTCAATTCCATTTTCTTCGTCAGAGCAAGAGCATTTTCGTGATATCGTATTCTCCGCGTGTCATCCGAGAGCGATTGAAATTTTACAGAATATGGAAAAATCAGGGAAATGATGTTGATGTTTTGATAAGCCATCAATAGCCCAATCAAATTAATTCAGATATGTGATTAACTTATGAGGTAAAACATGGCATTAGTTGTGCAGAAATATGGGGGCACATCGGTTGGCAGCGTTGAAAAGATCATGGCTGTAGCAAAAAGAGTTATTGAATACCATGAGCAGGGAAATCAAATGGTGGTTGTTTTGTCGGCCATGGCGGGTCAGACTGACAGCCTGATTCAACTTGCCCATGATATGAGCGACTCGCCTGATCCAAGAGAAATGGACGTTATAATGTCTACTGGTGAACAGGTAAGTGTGGGCCTTTTCAGCCTGGCTGTAAAGTCACTTGGTTATAATGCAAGTTCACTCCTGGGCTTCCAGATTGCCATTAATACGGACAGTCTCTACGGAAAGGCCAGAATTCTGGATATCAGAACTGAACGTATTATGAAAGAACTGGAAAACAACAGGATTGTTGCAGTGGCCGGTTTTCAGGGCATCGATGATTGCGGGAATATTACCACCCTGGGAAGGGGAGGTTCGGATACAACCGCGGTCGCCCTGGCCGCAGCGCTTAGGGCCGATGTGTGTGAAATATTTACAGATGTTGATGGGGTTTACACAACGGATCCTAATATTTGTCCAAAGGCCAGAAAACTTGACTCTATATCATACGATGAAATGCTTGAGATGGCCAGCCTGGGCGCCAAGGTATTGCATATTCGTTCCGTTGAATTTGCAAAAAAATATAACGTGCCAATACATGTAAGATCAACATTTTCTAAAGAAAGGGGTACCATGGTGGTTGCTGAAAATGAGGATATGGAGAAGGTGGTTGTGTCGGGGGTGGCTTATAACAGAAATGAAGCCAGGATAACAATTAAAAAAGTTCCTGATCAACCTGGAATCGCCTCAGAAATATTCGAACCTATTTTTGAATCCGGAGTGGTGGTTGACGTTATTGTTCAGAACACCAGCGAAGATGGTTTTACTGACCTGACTTTTACAGTGCCAAAACCGGATTTTCAAAACGCCTTTAAACAGGTAAGCGGTATTGCTGAAAAGATCGGGGCTGAAAAGGTATTGGGAGATGAGGATATTTCAAAAATCTCTGTTATAGGTGTTGGAATGCGCAGCCATGCCGGAGTTGCCCAGAAGATGTTCAAAACCCTGGCCAAGGAAAACATCAATATTATGATGATAAGCACTTCTGAAATAAAAGTTTCCTGTGTAATTGAAGAAAAGTATACAGAACTTGCTGTTCGTGTGCTCCACAAGGCATTCGGTTTGGATGATGAATCGGCAGGAGAGCAATAAAATCGTTAGTCTTTTTGCTGTTCTCACTGCTTTCTTTATATTACTACGGCGATTAAAAACATCAATCGTCATGCCGGACTTGATAAGCCTGCCCCGGACTCCGATCCGGGGGCATCCAGTCGAAATCATTGTGGATTCCGGCTTTCACCGGAATGACAATATTGACATATATTATTGCCGAATTAATAAGACTCATTCTGATGTTTAGGAATCTCCAGTATGGGACCGATTGAAAAGCTGTATTAAATAAACATGTATTATGGAAAACCATTTTGTATAATGGTCTCCGGATTGCTCAAGGTGATCCGGGGACTTCTCATTTGCCTGTGGTCTGATTCCCGTGTAAAAAGCCATAAGGCTTATTGGAAATATTTTAACAATAAAAAGGTCTATGATTATTTTAGGAATAGATACCTCTTGTGATGACACATCGGCCGGTGTGGTCAGGGATGGTATGTTTGCTTTATCCAATGTTGTACAATCCCAGGTCCGAGTACACGGCCCCCATGGAGGAGTTGTCCCTGAGCTGGCATCCAGGGAGCACCTTAGAAATATTGTGCCAGTTGTCCGGGAAGCTATTGTAAAGGCAGGAATAGAGATGAACGATCTGGATGCTGTCGCTGTAACTGTCGGGCCTGGACTTGTCGGATCTCTCCTGGTGGGTCTTTACTATGCCAAGAGTATAGCTTATGTAAACAATATACCTCTGATATCCGTAAATCATCTGGAAGGACATATCCTCTCGGTATTTTTAGAGGATGAAAAACCTGAATTTCCATTTGCAGCTTTGACGGTATCAGGAGGGCATACCAGTTTGTACCATGTAAAAGGATATGGTCATTATTCCCTTTTAGGTCAGACACTCGATGATGCGGCCGGAGAGGCCTTTGATAAGGTTGCCAAGATTCTCGGCCTGGGTTATCCGGGAGGGGCTCCCATTGAAAAATTATCATTGAACGGGGATATGGATAAGATCAAGTTCCCAAGACCATTTTTATCAAAAGACTCCATGGATTTCAGTTTCAGCGGTCTTAAGACTGCAGTCTCCCTGCATATTAAAAAATTATACGAAAGCAGCACCGGAATTTCAGAGACGATGCGTGCTGATATAGCGGCATCGTTTCAGGAAGCAGTAATGGATGTGCTTGTTAATAAGTTGATGAGGGCAAGAGAAAATATCGGTGCAGGATCAGTTGTGCTGGCAGGAGGCGTTGCATGCAATAAAAGGCTGAGAGAAAGATTATTAGAGGCAGTTTCAGGTGATGGTATTCAAGTATACTATCCTCGTCCTGAATATTGCACAGATAATGGAGCAATGATTGCCGTTGCAGGGTACCATCGCCTTTTAAACGGAGAAAAAGCTGATTTTTCAATTGATGTCAAATCCAGATTTCCTGTTTCAGAACTAAACAATATTATTTCAGAGTAGAACGGATTGAAATTTCAAAGACAGATCAAATATTATTTCCTCAGATTTATCCGATTACGAGGCGAGCCTCATGAGCTTGCACTGGGAATAGCATTAGGGATATTCACGGGCATGATGCCAATCATGCCATTTCAGATAGCTACCGCTATAATGCTGGCGCTGCTATTCAAGGGAAGCAAGATTACAGCGGCAATAGGCACCTGGATAAGTAATCCTTTTAACTGGTATTTTATTTATTTTTGGAATTACAAACTGGGTGCCTTTATATTGGGGTTGCCTGCACAAAGTAAAATATTTTCTTCTGTCATGACCGCTATCAGATCCGGAGAGGAGCCGATGGTGATTGTGGGGAAAATTGCCGGTGCAGGCGGCGTCAGCATTGCCGCTTTTCTCCTTGGCGGTCTGGTAATGGGGATTGTTGTTTCCATTCCAGCTTATTTTCTCTTTTTGAATCTATTCAAGCACATAAGGACATGGAAAAAATCAAGAAAGGAACGCCGCAATTTGCCGTCAGGCGTTCAATGAGAGTGTATGGTCGGGTTTTTATAATTCTGATATAATGTAGTTTACCGGGTTTGCGGGCTGACTGAAATTGAAAAAAATATCGGACTTCAGACCAAAAAAATGGCTTGGACAGCATTTTCTGAATGATCCAGGGCTGGTAGAAAAAATAATTTCACTCGCCAGACTGGATGCCACAGATATAGTACTGGAAATAGGCCCCGGCCTGGGTGCCTTGACATTGCCTCTTGCCCGCTCGGTTGCTCAGGTTATAGCGGTTGAGAAGGATGCAGATTTAGTTGATCTGCTTAAAGAGAAGCTGGCCCGTGAAGCAATTGTTAATGTTGATGCAGTCAATCAGGACATACTCGCATTTGATCTGGATAAGGTTGCCTCTCTTTGTAATGAAAGATATAAGGTCCTGGGGAATCTTCCTTACAATATCTCTTCACCTTTGCTGGAAAAACTCATTGAGAACCGAACCATATTGAGCAGGGCTGTGCTCATGTTTCAGCAGGAAGTTGCCAACAGATTATGTGCTTCTCCAGGAGGAAAAGCATATGGGGCTTTGACCGTGCTGGTTCGTTATCATGCAACTCCAGCTATTCTTTTTAAAGCCCCGAGGGAGGTGTTTTACCCTAAACCAAAAGTCGATTCTATGCTTTTAGAGCTTGATTTTGAGCGACCTTACTCAAGGCGTGCGGATGATGAGAAACTTTTTAAAAAAGTCGTAAAAGCTGCCTTCAGTCACAGGCGCAAAACACTTATAAACTCGCTTAGTATTTTTCATCCTTCATGGGATCGTAAAATTCTTACGGATGCAATGGACATGTGTGGGATTGATCCAAAAAGACGAGCTGAAACCCTTGACATGGATGAATTTTTGTACCTGGCCTCGGCACTTTCATTGACAAAAAACAAAGTCGATGATAAACACTGAATCCGGTTCAAGTTTTGCCGTTTTTGACTGAATGAATGGCTGACAGTGAATTAGGAAAAGGTGTATTTTTAATAAGTCTCGTTTTTAGGATACAGCAATGGAAATAATTAAAGCTGCTGCGCAGATGCAAGTGACTTCGGAATCATTAAGGTGCTCAGGTCAAGCGATTGCCTTTGTGCCCACCATGGGTTTTCTGCATGAAGGGCACATTGAGTTGATGCGCACAGGAAAACATTATTCAGATAAACTTGTTATTAGTATTTTTGTCAATCCGACACAATTCGGGCCAAATGAAGACTTCAAGCACTACCCTAGAGATACTGAAGGTGATTTGAAAAAGGCTGATAGCGCGGGAGTAGATATTGTTTTTTTCCCCTCTGTAGAAGACATGTATCCTCAAGGGTTTCAAAGCACAGTCCATATTGAAAAGCTTCCTAAACACCTCTGCGGCCTTTCAAGGCCAGGGCATTTTGATGGTGTTACAACAGTAGTTGCCAAACTGTTCAACATAGTGAAGCCTCATGTCGCCATCTTTGGCAGCAAGGACTATCAGCAATTGCTTGTTATCCGCAGAATGGTTAAAGACCTTAACATGGATTTACAGATTCTCGATGTTCCTACTGTCAGGGAGCCGGATGGTCTTGCTATGAGTTCCAGGAACAAGTATCTCAGTCCTGAGGAAAGAAAATCCGCACTTTGTCTGAAGAAGGCGATTGAGCTATCGGAAAAATTGTTTAAAGAAGGGCAAAGAGATGCAAATATCTTAAAAAATGAGATGGAATTACTGATAAACAGTAATCCTTTTACAGATATAGATTACATCAGCATTTGTGATCCGGAAACACTTGAAGCTTTGCAGACCATTGGCGGTGAAGCTCTTATAGCCTTAGCTGTAAGGGTTGGAAAGACAAGATTGATAGATAATTGTACGCTGAGATAACATCATAAGATTAAGTTATTATACTTATATTGAAGAGTGCTGTTTGGAAAAATTTCAGACTTCTGAATCTTATATCAAAAGTTTAATAAAGGAAATAAAAGGAATTTTGATAAGATATAAGGTTATATGATGTAATTGGAAAAGATTTTTCCCCTCGGTCTAAGCGAACAAATACTTACATAAATATTGTCATTTCGAATCACGCTTTAACGTGAAGCTAAATCTTGAATGAAAAAAGATCTATTATTAATTTCGACAGCACTTAAGTGACTAAAAGGAGATCCAATATGAAAACTTCAGATTTTTTATTTACCTCGGAATCAATGACCGAGGGACATCCGGATAAGGTTGCGGACCAGATATCGGATCATGTTCTGGATGAAATCCTCAAGCAGGATCCAAAGGGACGTGTGGCCTGTGAGACATTGGTTACTACTGGAATGGCCATAATTGCAGGTGAAATTACGACAAGTGCATATGTGGATTTTCCGGATGTGGTCAGGCAGACCATAAAAGATATTGGGTATAATAACTCATCCATGGGTTTTGACTGGGAAACATGCGCTGTTCTGTCGACGATTGACAAACAGTCCGCTGATATTGCCGCGGGAGTAGATGAAGACACAGGGCTTTTTAAAGAACAGGGTGCTGGAGACCAGGGACTAATGTTTGGCTATGCATGCAATAATACACCGACACTCATGCCTATGCCGATATTCCTGGCCCATCGTCTGACTCAAAGGCTGGACCACGTTCGAAAATCAGGACGGCTTCCATGGCTAAGGCCTGACGGGAAGTCACAGGTAACAGTTGAATATGAGGAGGGCAAGCCTTTCAGAGTACACACGGTTGTTATAGCCGCTCAGCATGATCCTGATGTGCATTACGATACCCTTCGTCAGGCGATTATTGAAGAAGTGATCAGGGAAACCATCAATAAGGAATTGATTGATGATGAAACAGAATATTTCATTAATACAACAGGCAGGTTTGTAATCGGCGGGCCCATGGGGGACTGCGGCCTTACAGGGCGTAAGATCATAGCAGATACCTATGGAGGCTTTGGCTATCATGGCGGCGGAGCGTTTTCAGGTAAAGATCCCTCCAAAGTGGACAGAAGTGCATCATATATGTGTCGATATATCGCAAAAAATATCGTGGCCGCGGGATTGGCCGAGAAGTGTGAAATACAGGTTGCATATACTATAGGAAGAGCCGAGCCGATTTCAGTTGTAGTTGGCACTTATGGCACAGGTGTAATATCTAATCTGGAATTAATTGAAATAGTGAAAAAGGTATTTGATCTTCGTCCGGCTGCAATCATTGAAAAACTGGATCTTTTGAGACCTATTTACAGAAAAACCTGTAATTACGGGCATTTCGGAAGGGAACTTCCTGAATTTACATGGGAAAAGACTGATATGGTTGATGAACTGAAAAAAGCTGTGTCCTGAATGAGTCTATTGCCAGGTTTCTATAATAAACATGTGAAGATCTCTAAAAACAAGCTTTAGTAACCCATTAAAATATAGACACGGAGTTTAGAAAATGGATTATGATATCAAAGACATAAATCTTGCTGGAAAGGGCAGGCTGAGAATAGAATGGGCTGAGAAGAGTATGGCCGTACTTGGAATTATAAGAGAGAGGTTTTTGAAAGAAAGGCCTCTTGAAGGATTAAGACTCTCGGCATGCCTGCATGTTACCACTGAGACAGCCAGCCTTGTTAAGACATTGAAGGCAGGAGGAGCTGATGTAGTAGTCTGTGCATCTAACCCTTTGTCAACGCAGGATGATGTGGCTGCCTGTCTTGTAGCTGATGATGATATCCCTGTATTTGCTATTAAGGGTGAAGATCATAAGACTTATTACAGCCATATCCTTTCAGCTTTAAAACACAGACCTCATTTAACGATGGACGATGGCGCGGACCTGGTGAGCTCTATCCATTTTATCGCTCTTAATAAGTGGAATGAATTGGAACCTTCTGTAAATGAATGGGCAAGGAATCTGCCTGAAGATCAAAGGAAAGGGTTTCTCTCAAATGTTATGGGTGGAACCGAGGAAACAACAACCGGTGTAATTAGGCTCAGAAGCATGGAGAGAGACGGTGTTTTACAGTTTCCTATCATTTCAGTAAATGATGCAGATACCAAGCACCTTTTTGATAACCGTTACGGGACAGGCCAGAGTACCCTGGACGGAATCATAAGGGCCACAAATCGGCTGATTGCAGGAAGCTTTTTTGTTGTCAGCGGTTATGGTTGGTGCGGGAGAGGGGTTGCAGCCAGGGCCAAAGGCCATGGAGCCCATGTTATTGTGTGCGAAGTTGATCCACTGCGAGCCCTTGAAGCGGTGATGGATGGTTTTCAGGTTATGCCGATCGCTCAGGCTGCCCCTCTGGGGGATTTTTTCTGTACACTGACTGGTGATATAAATGTGATCAGGATGGAACATTTCCTTTTAATGAAAGATGGCGCAATTATCTCAAATTCGGGACATTTTGATGTTGAACTGGATTTGAAAGGCCTTTCAGAAGATGCTGCCAGTACGCGTAAGATCAGAGATTTTGTGGAAGAATTTACTCTCAGTAATGGCAGAAAAATTTATCTGCTTGGAGAAGGCCGGCTCATAAATCTGGCAGCTGCTGAGGGGCATCCATCCAGCGTTATGGATATGAGCTTTGCAAATCAGGCCCTGTCGGCTGAATTCATGTCAAAGGAACATTCGAAAATGGAGAATAGGGTTTACCCCGTACCAGCGGAAATTGATAAGGAGATCGCAAGGCTGAAACTGAAATCCATGGGTGTTGAGATTGATGTCCTTACCAGGGAACAGGAAGATTACCTTTCTTCATGGGAAATAGGGACTTAGAGATCGCTGAGTTATTGCCATCACCCATTGCAGGGGCCTTGAGTTCGCCACAAAGTTTGCCGAGTAAAAGCTGGAAGAGGAATTCCTGTTTTTTCAGCCTTCTGTCCCTTTTAACATTTTCTGATGCTTTGTCCGGCCTATGACAGTCAAACGAGTTCTTATCTTAGCTCCAGTAATACTAATCATTTTGTTGATCCAGTCATATTTCTGGATCCCCACCTATGATGAACAGACGCGAGGTAATCCTGAGCGTCTGCATGAATTTATTACCGCATCCACCGGTGATGCCAGCATTCTTAATCCAATCCTTTCAGCGGATTCGGCAAGCAGCCAGATCGAATCAATGGTCTTTGAAGGCCTCATAGATCGTGGTAAGGACTTGCGTTTCAGAGGGCGTCTTGCTGTTAAATGGGATATATTCGAGGAGGCCTACTTTTATGTAAATGAATCAGCTGTCATTCCGTCCGCAGGAAAGGCGAGTGCAGAGTCAGTGGCTGACCTGATCAGAGACGAAGTACAAAAAACTGATGCTATATCAGATCCTGGATTGAAAGCAGCTCTGGATTCCATAAAGGAGGTTTCTGTTCTTCCTCCAAGTGAATTTACAGTAACCAAAGATGAAAAGGGAGATAAAGGGGACAGAAAAATTGATCTCCACGTAAATTCACCTGCCAGGATTAAACTCGTCCTTGCAAAAGTAGATCAGGACCTTTTCAGGAATCTTACAAAAATCCTTGGTAAAGATTATTTTTCTTTTTTTCAGGGAGAAAAATACCTGACATGTGATTCCGAAATAGAGAAGAACAAAATTTCTGAATACGCCAATGAAATTCTGCCATCTACAGAGCACAATCCTGTTTTGGTTTTTTACCTCCGTCCAGATATTAGATTTCATGACGGCCACGTATTTGATGCCCATGATGTGAAGTTTACATACGATGCAATAATGAATCCCAAAAACCTGTCCCCGCGCATTGCTGATTACGAACCGGTCAAGGGTGTTGAAGTGATTGATCCCCTTACAGTACGAATCGTTTATAAGCGTCTTTACTCTCCCGCACTTGCTACGTGGGGAATGGGTATTTTGCCGGAACACCTCCTTAATGAGAAAGCAATACGAAAAGAGGCTGTTTCTCAGGGCAAGGATCCTCAGACATTTTCAATAAGACAGAGTTCATTCAATCGTCATCCAATAGGATGCGGACCTTTTCAGTTTGTGGAGTGGAAATCGGATCAGTACATAACTCTTGACAGGTTTAATGATTACTGGGAGGGAACACCAAATTATAAAAAGTATGTCTTTCGTATCGTACCTGATTTATTGACCCAGGAAATGGAATTTTATGCCGGCACTGTTGATAATTACGGTGTCCAGCCTTACCAGGTTAAACGTTTAAAATCAGATCCCAGATTTCAGAGCTTTTCCGGTGTTTCTTTCGGTTATACCTATATTGGATACAACATGCGCAGAAGTCCATTCGATGATCTCAGGGTCCGTTTAGCCCTTGGAATGGCCATTGATGTAGATAAGATCATCAGCTATGTTCTGTATGGAGAGGGTGAACGGATTACGGGGCCATTTGTCAAGCAGACAGATTTTTATAACCGCGATATAAAGCCTGTTCCATATAATCCTGAAGGGGCACTTGCATTGCTTAAAGAGGCGGGCTGGGAGCCGAATAGAGACGGATGGCTTGAAAAAAGCGGGAAAAGATTGCAATTCACTCTCATTACAAACAGCGGTAATGATCTTCGCAAGGCGATACTTGCTATTGCTCAGGATTCATGGAAGCAGATAGGTATTGACGTTAGCACTGACATTATAGAATGGTCGGTATTTATTAAAGAGAGAGTAAATAAAGCAGACTTTGACGCCCTGATACTCGGTTGGAGCATGGGTATTGAGCCTGATCTGTATCAGATTTGGCACTCGAGTCAGACTCACCCTTATGAACTAAATTTCGTAGGATATGAAAACGACGATGTCGACGATCTTATTATTAAGATAAGGCAGGAATATGATCATGCTGAACAGGTGAAATACTGCCACAGCCTTCATGAGATAATAGCCCGCGAACAGCCCTACACGTTTTTATATGTAAACAAATGGACAGCGGTTTTAGACAAAAGGATTGTAATAATGAAAAAAAATGATCAGGGTGATATAGTCTACGAAAAAATAGAGCCGACCAAGACCGGTAATTATCTCTTTGATTTTAATAAGTGGGCAAAGATACCGGAGAGTCCGGTCTTTGCTGTGGATTGATAAAAGGAGCTGGTGAGGGATTTATAATGCTGTCTTTTTTTGGAAGGAGTATCATACAAAAGATTATAACACTCTTTTTCGTTTCAGTTGTTTCTTTTCTGATTATACATATTGCTCCTGGAGAACCCAGCCAGGTTGATCCTCTGAATCCCAAATTTACACCTGAACTTGTAGAACGGTTTCGGAAAGAATTCCATCTGGATAAACCTCTTTATTCTCAGTATCTGCTTTTTTACAGGGATCTTTTCACCGGTAAAACGGTTTCATGGAAAGATAGCCAGCCAGTGCTCAATAAAATATGGGAGCGATTTTTAAACAGTCTTCCCTTGTTTATCGTGGGTACTATAATTACATGGACCCTTTCCTTTCCCATCGGAATACGTTCGGCCCTTTTCAGAGGCGGAGTTTATGATCGCAGTGTAACCTTCTTGTCTTATCTCTTGATATCAATACCCGGTTTCTTTTTTGCCTATATTCTGATTATATTCGTTGTTAACAGTTTTCATGTGCCGGTCATAGGCATGGAAACCTTTGGCCTGGGCACCTCGGCATGGCCAACTGTGATTATGGACCGTATCTGGCACCTTCTGCTGCCATCGGTCCTGGGGGCAACAGGAGGTATCGCTGTCCTCTCGAGGTATGTTCGCAGCCAGATGCTTGAGGTCGAAGGGCAGGATTATATTCGCACTGCCAAAGCAAAAGGCCTTAGTCCTGATCTTGTTCATTATAAACATGCGCTTCGCAATGCCCTGCTTCCTTTTGTGACCATGTTCGGGTTGATACTCCCGGGGTTGATAGGCGGCTCTGTGATAATTGAATCTATATTTTCGTGGCCCGGAATGGGAAGGATGGCCTATGAGGCCATCCTTGCAAGAGATTATCCTGTTATACTGACTATTAACTTTGTCTCTGCAGTACTGGTCCTGGCCGGTACCTTTATCTCTGATCTTCTTTATATGATAGTTGACCCGAGGATACGGCTGTGATGTTAACGACTCATGCAGAAAGCTCTTTTCTTGAGGAACCTCTTGTTCCGAGACGAACAGGGTTTCAGGAATTCTGGCTGGTATTCAAAAAAAACAGACTTGCCATAATAGGCCTTTTCATGTTTTGTATATTTTTTCTTGCTGCCATTCTCGGCCTGCTTGCAACTTCAGGACATGATCCTGTTTTTAATCCGGCCATTGTCCGCCTGCAGGAAAAACTATTGCCGCCTATGTCAAAACCGGATTATGAGACTTTGAGGCCTGAAGAAATCCCATACTTCGGGCTTTATGTTCTGGGCACAGATGATTTGGGAAGGGACGTTTTTGCAAGAATGTTCCAGGGGGCCTGGGTTTCATTAACCGTTGGATTCGTGGCAGTTTTGATATCGGTTATCGTTGGCATAATCATGGGAGGAATGGCCGGTTATTTTGGACATAAGAATATTTATCTCGATAATCTTCTATTTTTTATATTTATCCTTTCAGGTTTGACTATGTTCCTAATCGGTCAATCGCTTGCGGGATTAATAGCTCTTATTCCAATAATACTGCACTTTGTTTTTAAAGGCCTGTTAAGGAGTATGCATATCATAAAGATTTGGACATGGTGGAAAAAGATACTCCACAAACAGGTTTTCTCCATAGATACACTGATAATGCGTATCGTGGATATCATGTTATGCTTTCCGAGCTTTTTTTTGATACTGACCGTAGTTGCCCTGCTCCCGGCAAGCATATACAACATAATGATAGTAATCGGCTTGACAAGCTGGATGGGAACTACGCGGTTTGTGAGGGCCGAATTTCTGTCTTTGAGAGACCAGGATTTCGTGACCGCTGCAAGGGCTCTCGGCCTCAGTGATTTACGGATTATTTTCCGCCATATAATGCCTAATGCAATTGCCCCTGTTCTTGTATCATCCACTATTGGGGTTGCTACGGCCATCTTAACTGAAGCGGGTTTGAGTTTTCTTGGATTTGGAGTCCCGCCACCGCATGCTACATGGGGCAATATTCTTTCTGATGGCAAAGCATTTATTTTTGATGCCCCCTGGCTTACATTTATTCCAGGATTTGCTATTTTGATTGCAGTGCTTTCCTTCAACCTGTTTGGAGAAGGGCTAAGGGATACTCTGAATCCAAAACTCCGGGAGAGGCAGTGAATACCTTTAATAATTGGCCAAATCTACGTCTTTGAAAACCAGCTCTTTATTAATCCCTTTAAGGTGGCGCGTCCAGTAAGATTTTCGGAATTCTTTTTATCCAATTCGCGGTATTTTTTGATGATAGCCCAGATCCCCTGGTCAAAAATACGTATCATTTTATTAATGCTTTCAACTGACTTTTGAAGATCAAGCCCTGTTACAACGAGGGATTTGGATTCTGTAATAATCCACATCTGCCTTCTTAAGATTACGAGCTTGTAGATAACCTCTTCCAGAGGTACTCCTTCTCTGTACCTTTTTGTGGCAAACTTTTCGAAATATTCGAACATTTCTTTGTACGGCGGTTTGCAAAAATATATATTGCGGAGATTCCTGAAAAATTCCATTGAACGGGAAACGCATTCCTCCTCAGACAAGGAATGGTACCATGGTGTTCTGGAGCTTTCCCTTAGATGTTTGCATGCCAGCCTTGAAATTTCTTCTGCATGCCTCTCGGTTTCAGTCATCAGTTTGTCAGCGAAACCTAGAACGCTCATAAAGTCCCCCTTTCATCCCATTTAAATTAAATGTGATTGGCCAGATAATATTAAAGAATTCAATTTCCTTGCCGGTATTACGGAAGAAGTCTGATAAAGAAAAGGTAAATCTTCAAACAGAAAACACATAATAGCCGGAAGATTTTTTATATTATTTCAAAATTCGTGCGATTTTTGATTTGATTGTTTTTTCGTATTTTTCCTTCACCTGATTTAAAGGCATGTTTAAAACATACAGCGACTGCAATGTCAATTCAGATGAACAAGGAATGCAGGAATTTTTAAAATGGAAGATATAATCCAATATTCAATCAAAATACTCAAGTTTTTTTTCCATCTTTGCACTATTATGTTTCAGATTGCACTTATTGGATGTTCAGCTTTTATAATCCGGCTCGAGATAAGGACAAAATGGATTGAAAATCAATATTTGCCTGCCCGGCGTATTATACATGCCTGGGCAGGCAAATAAATGAGATAATATCAAATGTTCTGGCAGGAGGTAAATTTGACGGCCTCATGATTTTCTTTATAAAGTTATAAAGTTCTGAAAATCGGACTTAAAGAATTGAGTTTATCAGGTTTTCAGAAATTTTTTTACAAATTCAGCCCAGTTTTCATTTTCAAGCTCTCCGAAAATATCTTCCACAGAAATACCACCATCAGCAGCAATATCCATATCTTTATGTGCCATGGAAAATAGCCTTTCTTTTTCATCGTTTATGTATTTATAGGCCTCTTCACCGTAATAAAGCCCTTTTAAGTTCTTTTTAAGTTTTGTGGGTTCTACTATAAACAGCCATGCCTTTTCGTATGGCGATTCATTGACTAATTCGGGGTGATCCAGAAGCCTGTGGTTGATATGTGTTACTATTCCATCTACAGGGGAGAGGACCTGGACCATTTCGCTGTTACGTCTGACCTGGAAGGATGCAATTCCCTGCTTAACTTCTGTTCCGATGTTAGGTGTTTCTATCCGGCTCAGCCTTCCTAAAAGTTTCTGGGCAAAATCATCCAATCCCACCCTTACACGACCGCCATATTCAGGCCTGGCCCATGTGTGGCCTTCATGATAATAGATGTCGTCAGGAAGCCTGAAGCTTTCAACCCTGGTTTCTTCAGCCTTAAGAGGATGGGGCTCTGCCTGGAGTCTTTCCTGCATCATCTGGTCAAAAGAGCAATTGCCGCATTCATAAGCGTTCGGGCAGATCTTGCGTCCCACTTCACCTGTGATCATGTAACGGCATTTTCTTTGAGAAGAAGGGAGAAGCATCATCTTGTCCACCCAGGTTTCATTAAATTTCTCCGCCGTGGAATCTACCTTTGTACTGTCAAAGGATTCCTTTTGCCTGCTAACCTTTACCTGCATGGCCTGGTCGTAAACACAGGTGGAGCAGTCATAGTTGTTGTCACATAACTTGTAGGAAACCACACCTGCTTCCATCCACACACATTTCTTTTTGCCCGGGGGCACAATCTTCATTGATGCATTTTTTTCTATGTCTGTCATTTCTTACCCTCCCTTTGAAAATATTTTTTTGTTTTTTAATATTTTTTGTTTTGTTTTGTCTAATAAGAAAGCAAGGGTTATGCCAGAGACGGACAATATCGTTAAGATAACGGCTAATTGCTTGAATTAATTCCTTTAAAAAGCGTTAAGCGAGCCTGGAAGTTGTCTCCTGGTAATAAAAAGGCATGCTTAATAAATAGGCACTTACATTAAGCATGCAGCCCGATTATGACCTAACCGTATGATAAAGCAGGCATTTTATGGCATGCCGAAAAAAACATCATATTGCCTAAAAAATAGGCAGTTAAGGATTCGGGCATGAAATCCTGTCTACGTGCCATCTTAAAAGTTCAAAGCAGGTTGAGCAAAATCGCGATTCTTTGAAATCCGTATCTTCCACATTATAGGATGAGTACATTACGCACTGTCTGTTTCTGCAATGAGTAAGGCCGAAACTGTGCCCTATTTCGTGAAGTGCAGTTTTTTCAGCACGTTCCAGCAAGGTCAGTTTATTAAAGGGCTGGGTGTAGAATTGTGGATTCAGCCGGTGAAGAGATATTACAGAGCACTTTCCTTCAATCTGGGAGAGGCCGAAAACATATTTGAGTATGGGGACATACAGATCGACTTCTGTAATTGCAATAAGCGCTGCCATTTCATTGGAGCAATGATATTGAAGGTCCTTCAGTATAAGTTTGGAATTATATTGGAGCCTGGATTTATTATAGGCATGGATCGGGATATTCTTTGCAGGGGAAATCTTACAGGACAGTCCCAGATTATGAAAAATCCTTTCGGCAAGGTAATTCAGTATCTCCTGATCAACAGAGCCTATAGGCAGGATTGCAATGAATTGAGACGGGACGATTAAAGTCTACCCCCTTTTAATTTCGTATTTTTCAATTTTATTATAAAGGGTTTGCCTGTCGATATCCATGATTCGAGCTGCCTTGCTTATGTTCCAGTCATTCCTGTCAAGCATTTTTTTGATATGCATTTTTTCCACCATTTTCAGAGATTCCGGCATGTTTTCAGGTTCGCCCCGAGTTCTCGAAAATGGGAGGTCATCAGGTGTAATTTCATCAGACTTGCCAATTACAAGGGCCCTTTCAATAATGTTTTCTAATTCCCTTACATTTCCAGGCCAATCGTATCCCATAAGTAACTTGACTGCTGAAGGTGAAATTCTAACTTCCTCCTTGCCCATTTCAAGACAGAATCTCCGGATAAAGACTGATGAAAGGAGTTCGATATCCTCCTTCCGATCCCTCAACGGAGGCACATGAATGGAAATTACGTTCAGGCGATAATAGAGGTCTTCACGGAACAGGCCGTTTTTGATGGCCTGTTTAAGGTCACGATTGGTGGCAGCAATAAAGCGGACATCTACCTCTATCTCTTCATGGCCTCCCAGGCGTCTGATCTTTTTTTCCTGGAGTACTCTCAGAAGATCAACCTGAGTTTTCATGCTGATATCGCCGATTTCATCAAGGAACAGGGTTCCTTTATGGGCCATTTCAAAACGTCCCCTTTTCATAAAATCAGCGCCGGTAAATGCTCCTTTTTCAAATCCAAAGAGTTCGCTTTCCAGCAGGGTATCCGGTAATGCACCGCAGCTAACTGCAACCAGAGGCATATAGCAGCGAGAGCTGTTGCCGTGGATTGCACGGGCTATCAGTTCCTTGCCGGTTCCGCTTTCTCCTGTGATGAGTACAGTGGAGTCGGTTTTTGCAACCTGTGAGATCAGCTGGAAAATCTTCTGCATCACATCGCTTTTTCCTATTATCTCATCATACTGATATTTTTCTTCCAGGTTTTGTTTCAACAGGATGTTTTCGAGAACAAGTTGCTTGTGTTCGACAATCCTTTTGATCTGCATTTCTATCTCATCAGGATCAAACGGTTTTACAAGGTAGTCAAATGCTCCTTCCTTTATAGCCTGAACGGCTGTGTCAACAGTTGCGTATGCCGTCATTATGAGTATCTCTGCGTCGGTAATCTCCCGAAGTTTTTTAAGTACTTCAAGTCCGTCCATGCCGGGCATTTTGAGATCCAGCAGAATAACTTCCCAGATTTTTCCGCTGGCCATTAAAATTCCTTCTGGTCCATTTTCAGCCAGGCCTACTTCATAGCCATCCTCCATAAGCCAGTCATAAAGCGACTCCCGCATTGCCGGTTCATCATCAATGACAAGGATACGTGGCTTTTTTGTCATTTTATATTTCCTCCACTATTTTTTTGAGGTTTCAGATTCGATCAAGGGAAACCGGATCTTGAAACAGCTGCCTTTTCCGGGGAGGCTTTCAACTGTGACGGTCCCTTTGTGTTTACTTACAATCCCGTAAACAACAGAAAGGCCAAGGCCCACTCCCTTTCCCTCTTCCTTGGTAGTAAAAAACGGCTCAAATATGTCTTTCAGTTTGTCTTCAGGAATTCCGCAGCCGGTATCGGAAATCATGACTTCCAGAAAATCACCATCAATATGGTTCGCAGTTACAGTCAGTGTGCCATTTTCACCAATAGCCTCGGAGGCGTTACTGAAGAGGTTCAAAAGGACCTGTTGAATCTGTTTGAAGTCACACAGGAATTTGGGTATATCAGGAGCAATTTGCTTAACCAGTTTGATGCCTCTTATTTTAAAGTCATGGGAAACAAGAAGAAGGGCCTTATCGATAATTTCCGAAATATCGCATGGTTGAATGGATATCTTGGACTGACGTGAAAAAGCGAGGAGATTTTTTACGATTTCTCCACAACGTGCTGTTTCTGTTTCCATTGTAGTGAGATACCGGGAGATATCATCAAGTCTTTTTAAATTAAATCTATTTCGGCCAACCAGTTTTATCATAAGTCGAATATATGTAAGAACCGCTGCCAGGGGATTATTGATCTCATGGGCAATAGTTGCGGCCAGTTTTCCCAGTGAAGAAAGTTTCTCTGCACGAATAACCTGTTCCTGTGCTTCTTTCAGCCTTTTATAGGCACTGTTGATGTTTTCGAACAGGTTCGCATTTTCTACAGCCATTCCTATAAGGTTACCTATAGCAGTGAGAAACTCCACATACCCCTGTGAGGATTTTAAAGTTGAATTGCTGGAAACACACATTACGCCAAGCGGTGATCCTTTTGAAACAAGAGGTATATAGATAGTCGTTTTTATGCCGGCCTCAATAATGGGCCTGGCATAGGGATTGCTCGGTTCTTCAAGGTGGTTGATAACCACAGGTTTTATTGTCTGGACAGCCTTACCAAGATGGCCGTATCCAACCTTGCGGCGTCTCATGTGGCTTTTATTTACTAAATCGGAGAGAAGGCCTTTATGAGCGGCCATAAAGAGCATCTCCTGCTTTTTGTCAAGCAGATAGACCCTTACGCTGTGGGATTCAAGAAGTTCGAGTATTTTATCAATTGTGCTGTCCAATATCTCGTTGAGATTCAGGCTGCTGCTTACTGTCATTGATATGGCATTAAGTGTGGAAAATCTCACGTTTTGTTTTTTTATCTGTTCCTGTGCACTTTTCTGTCTGGTGATATCTCGAATTATTATTACATAGCCTTCGGTATTACCAGCATGGTCATTTATAACGCTTGCAGTAGTCAGGGCATTGAATGTAGTGCCGTTTGCCTTTGAAATAAGGTTATCAAATTCTGAGGCAAAACCATCCTGAAAGATTGTTTTCAGAAAACGTCGGAAATCCTCTCTATTTTTAAAAAGCTCTGCTGCGGATCGCAGCGATAAAAGCTGTTCTCTGCTTTTATACCCAAGAAGGTCAAGTCCGGACTGGTTGATTTCCATTACTTTGCCTTCAGGGTCAATGAGTAATATCGCGTCACGGGACCATTCAAATATAGCTCTGTATCTTTCCTGAGAGATCCTTAGACGATTAGCGCTGTCAATTTGCATACCATTCCTTTTAATCTCTTCGGGTTAAATCTGCCGGAGGCAGACAAGTATCCCCGAAGCTTGCTTCGTCTTGTCATCCCGGACTTGATCCGGGATCCAGTCAAGCATGTTTCTGGATTCCGGCTGGAGTTTATCCCGAACTTGATTCGGGGCCGGAATGACGGTTGATACCCCGTAGCTTGCTGCGGGGTAGTTCATTGGGTATTCTTGATTATGGTCATAAGTGAATATAGAATAACATATTAATTTAACAAAAAAAAGAGGTAACTGTGCCCAATTAGTCTTGAAATATTCTTTGACAAAAGGCTATATGCCTCTATAAAAGCTAACCTGTATAAGTAAATTATATCCTTTTCAAGAAACGCTGAATTTGACTCTGTGTCTGACCGAAATCTTGAAATTATAACTTTTTGGTTCTTTATAAATTCTGTTATCTTATTTGCTGCATTCAGTCAATATTTTCAGATGTTTAATTTTTAAAACCTGGGTTTTATGCATATATTGCTTTATGTTAGCGGTTATGAAAATTCATGACAAAAAAAGGACAAGTTTGATCTTGTTGTTATTTTCACGAAACTGAAGGTATTACCTGAAATCAGCGAATTAAAGTCCAGGTTTTGGAGATGACTCTTTTTTAAATAAATCACTGTATTTAATTGATATAATAAGGAAAAAGGCCGGGAATTCGCATCTGACATCTGTGTCGAGCGTTTATTAAATGGCCTGAATATTATGATAGTACTGATCGGTCTTCTAATGCTCTATCCTGGAGCCGAATGGTTCTTAAAAGGCTTCTTCAGGCCTCGCGAGACATTTTGGCTTTTATATCCTGTTAAATTCTCCTGAGTACGGCGCGATATAAAAATCGGGTCTCGTTTCCTGAGGCAGGTTTCTGAAATAAAACATTTCATAAAACATGATCTCAAAAAGCAAAACCCGATTAATTTAAAATTACTGGTTTTAAGATTGCCGTTTATATTACCATCCCAGCGTGAGATATTTATGTATGGAATTGGAGGCAGCCCTTCCAGCCCCCATGGCAAGAATAACAGTGGCTGAACCTGTGACAATATCGCCGCCTGCCCAGACACCCTTCTTAGTGGTTTTTCCTGTCTCCGGCTCCGCAATAATATAACCACGCTTATTCAAAGCCAGCCCTTCGGTGGACTGGGTTAAAAGGGGATTTGCGCCTGCACCAACTGCAATAACAGCCAGATCACAATCCAGATGGAATTCAGAACCCTTAATGGGGACAGGACTGCGGCGTCCGGATGCATCCGGTTCACCCAATTCCATCTTAAGACATTCCATTCCAGTCACTCTGCCCTTATCATCACCTATGAACCTGGTCGGTGCAGTCAGCAGGTAGAACTCAATTCCTTCTTCTTCGGCATGATGGATTTCAGCACCCCTCGCCGGCATCTCATCACGGGAACGACGGTAAACTATTCGCACTTTCTCTGCCCCTAAACGCATGGCGGTTCGCGCTGAATCCATAGCGACATTTCCGGCCCCCAAAACAGCTACGTTTAATCCTCTGACAATTGGGGTATCATATTCAGGAAACAGGTAGGCCTTCATAAGATTGGACCTGGTCAGGTATTCATTGGCCGAGTAAATGCCTATAAGGTTTTCACCAGGTATGTTCATAAAACTGGGAAGACCTGCTCCCACTCCTATATATACAGCATCATACCCCTGTTCAAAGAGTTCATCTATGGATACGATTCTTCCTACTACTGCATTGCATTCCAGTTTTGCGCCAAGCCTCTCAAGGGTGTTTACTTCTGAAAAAACAATCTCCTTGGGAAGCCTGAATTCCGGAATGCCGTAAACGAGTACTCCTCCGGGTTTGTGAAAGGCCTCAAAAATAGTCACATCATGCCCTTTGAGTATGAGATCTCCTGCAACGGTAAGACCGGAAGGGCCCGATCCCACTACAGCTACCCTTTTTCCGGTGGGATCGGCCTTGGGGGGCAATTCCCCGGTACCATATTGACGCTCATAGTCAGCAGCAAAACGCTCAAGATTGCCGATGGCTACAGGTTCACCTTTCTTGGCAAGTATACACATGCCCTCGCATTGATCTTCCTGAGGACAAACCCTGCCGCATACCGCCGGAAGGCTGTTTTTTTCCCATAACTTGCGAATTGCTTTGCCGAATTCACCTTCCTTGATGAGTTTGATGAAAGCCGGAATTTCAACAGAAACCGGGCAACCTGTCATACATGAAGGGTTTTTACACTGGATGCATCTTTCAGCTTCCTTCATTGCCAATTCTTTGGAATATCCGAACGGAACCTCTTCAAAGTTCCTTCTTCTTACATCAGGTTTCTGTTCGGGCATTGGTTGTCTGGTTATTTTTTCATTTTTAACTTTTTGTTCTGACATAAATGCTCCTCCGTAGCTGATACATTGTATATCTTTTGGAATCAATCCGTTTCAAGGTATGAAACAATTATAATTGATTCTCTATATTTTCAATTAATCTGTCTTAAAAAGACAGTTCCTTTCATCCTAATCAGGATTGCTGGCATTGGCACTTGAATTTATCGTAGGAAGCGGCCTCTTCAGTTGTATAGGCCTGAAGGCGCTGCATCAACTCATCAAAATCAACTTCATGACCGTCAAATTCGGGTCCATCCACACATGCAAACTGGGTATTTCCGCCTACACTTACACGGCAGCAGCCACACATACCGGTTCCGTCCACCATTATTGAATTAAGGCTTACAAGCGTCTTGACATTATATTCCTTGGTCATTTTGCAGACGAATTTCATCATCGGAACAGGCCCGATTCCCACAACAAGTTTTACATCTTCTTTTTCAAGCACTTCTTTGAGTACATCGGTCACGAACCCGTGATGACCATAGGAACCATCGTCAGTGCAGACATGCAGTTTATGAGAAGCAGCCGCCATTTTATCCTCCAGGATCAGGAGATCCTTGGTCCTTGCACCAATAATAGCAATAACATTGTTGCCGATATTTTTCAGCCCTCGAGTAATGGGGTGCATTACGGCAACACCAGTGCCCCCCCCGACGCATACAACGGTACCCAATTTCTCTATATGAGTAGGTTTGCCCAGGGGGCCGATCACATCCTGGAATTTATCCCCTACCTGAAGGGTCTTGAAAAGGGCTGTTGATTTCCCAACAACCTGATATATAATTGTGATAAGCCCCTTTTCCAGGTCTGTATCAGCTATGGTAAGCGGAATACGCTCTCCTGTTTCGTTAGCTTTCAGTATTACAAACTGTCCCGGTTTAGCCTTTCTGGCAATCAGAGGTGCACTGATTTCATCCAGTACGACCGTGCCGCCGGCCATCTCTTGTCGCTTCAGAATTTCAAACATCTTGTCCCTCCAAACTGTAAAGTAAATTTTTTTGTATTTCGTTTATTGAACCTGTATTTAATTAATCTCCCTGCCTTAGGTTCTTGGAGTGCATTCAATTGAATCCAGATACTTAAGAACCGGCACTCCAAAAGCGACCCCGTATCACAGCAACTCTTTGAAGTACCAGAAGATTAATCTGCCTTCCTCATTTGTACAACTTTCCCTGATCCTACTGCAGTTTCTCTAAGCCCTGAAAGACATAACTCTTTTATTATCCAGGTAAATCAGCCTTTTTCAGACAAATAAGAAGTTAAGCGGTCTTTTTGTTTCATTTTTGATCTTTTTTTCTATGAGATTTCCAGTAATGTGTCAACTCTAAAAGATTCAGCCTTCAAGGAAAATTTGAATGCGAAACAAAGAAGATATCCGGTTTTCAGATCATTGAAGGCAATCCGGAAGCAGTTGAAAAGAATGAGGAGGGAAACTTATTCTCTGTTACATGTTCTGAAGGCGGCGGACAGAAAAAAGAGAATTTTGATCTTGTCGTTATTCTCACAAAGCCGAAGGTTTCTTCTGAGATCAAGCCGCTGAAGTCCAGGCCCTTTTCTATCCTATACAATGCCTCCTGGGCAAAAGCCTTTTATGCGAAGAACAAGGAGTATATAACAATAATCACATATAAAAGACCAAGAAACCATGCTTTAAGACGGGTAAGGGTATATTTATTTGTCCGGAAGCAGATAAAGGCAATTATGGTCGATCCTAACAAGAGCCATAAAAGGCTGACCTGTGGAAGATTAACAGGTGTATTGTGACCACTGATAATCAATGCAATAATAATTGGAAGACCAAGACATACACAGATATCAAAGATGTTACTTCCAAAAACATTAGAAATTGCCGCATCATAATATCCATGTCTGGAACTGATAATTGACAAAACCATATCGGGCATCGATGTTCCTGCTGCAATTACAACAAATGCCATCACGACTTTATGAATTCCCAGCAGATCTCCCAGGGCAATAGATGATTCAACTAAGACATGTGATGCCAGTCCCATAAGTAACATCATCCCGATAATCCAGGCAAAGGCGGTTTTTACTGATTGAATGCTGTACTCTTTTATGATTTCTTTTTCTATTTCGTTTTCAACATCCTTTTTAATATTATTTTGTTGTTTTTTGTGTTTCACAAAGTTGTAATGCAGCAGAAGAATATATCCGAGATACATTGCTAAAAATACCAATGCAACGCCAATACCCCATTCGGCAGGAAAAAGTATGGTAACGATCAATAAAACAATTACCACCGATATGTAAACCAGGTTGTCTCTCCAGATCACTTCTTTACTGACAAATACCGGGGAAACAGCGACAATACCTACAGCTGCGGGAATCATTAGAACATTGTATAATGCAGAACCGACAATGGTGGCAATTCCAACTTCAGCGTTCCCAAGAATTATCACTGCGATTACTGCAACAGCAAATTCAGGAAAGGAACTGGCAGTAGCATCGATTACAGCCGCCTTTACTGATTGGGGAATAGTATAATGTTCTTCGACAACTTTTGCGGCCAGACTGAAAAAACTTCCAGCCCTCCAGATTATGATCGATGACAGGATAATCAATGAACACCAGAGTACAAAATTTAAAGGCAACCAGGTAAACCCGTAAATGTTAAATCCGCCTGATACCAAAGCGATACTCAATAGCATCAGGGCATATTTGAAAATAGCTTTTCCTAAAAATGATTGTAATATTGATATTAATTTCATGTATAATTCAGGACCAGTTCCGGAACAGGCGAAGTGTGATTAACTTATTGATAACCAGATACAAAATAACTCGATTTCCTTCAAATATAATTTGGAATTCATGATAATAAAGGAGGTGCTTTTTAAGGTTCATCCGGTTAATGAGTATTTACAGCCTTGAAAGGGTGACTATTTGGAATTATGGCCTTCCAGGCCATATACAAGTTCCACCATGTCATTCCGTGCAAGCGGAGCGCGACACGGAATCCAGAACCACTTTTACGGGATTCATTAAGTTCTGGATACCGGCTTTCGCCGGTATGACGGCTTTAATGGTATTTTAATCAAATACAACACAACCTTGAAATCCTAAATCCATAACAAAAGAGGTAGTATTTATTAGCATCTTTGAATCCTTTAGCAGATCAAAGAGTACTCATTAACCGGATGAACCATTTTTAAATAAGCACTTACTTCCAATATCAAAAAAAAGACCCTGTTAGTTAACACTGTTTGCTTTGGT
Organism: Deltaproteobacteria bacterium; assembly: GCA_036733345.1. Lineage (GTDB taxonomy): Bacteria > Desulfobacterota > DSM-4660 > Desulfatiglandales > Desulfatiglandaceae > JAFGMQ01. Next base: position 36,218 of record DAINAR010000015.1, read on the forward strand.
TTGATAAAATTTTGGCCGAAAATTTCTTTGAATCAGAAGCAGATGCTTTTGTAATATGCGCAATGTATATCAAAATCAAATCTCAAGCTCAAGCACAACTCCGGCTTCCATTTCAAACTCATCCAGCAGGGTCTGTCGTTTTGACTTGTGCTGGTCCTCCCACCAGTCAAGCTTATACATCCCCGGCGGCAGTGGTTGGGTGTCCCACGTGTTTTGAGCAATAATTTCATCCCTGGTATCCAGATTGATAAAAATCACCCTGTAAGGTGGTCTGGCATCCGGATCATGGATGAATTTTATGCCGGAGTTAATGGGAATATCTACAAATCCGTGATCCGGTATGCGGATGCTTGACCATGCAATTTCGTTGTTATTGTGTTCGGTTGGACGGATTATGACCGTATATTCTCCGGGCGGCGCAATATGGGAGGACAGATCCCGCCATTTGCCGATAATATGTCCATCAGCATCCTTCAGAGCCACATAATAAAAAGAGGAGCCCACCCAGTCAGCAGGTCTGAGAGAAAAACCCATATCCAGAGCGATATCATTCAACACCCCGGGCAGGATCTCGATATCTCCTAGGCTTAAAGTGGTTGCCCGGTGTTCATCCTGGCGCCAAAGTAAAGTATAGCGGCCTGCAGGAACCGCCTGGGCGATCATTGGACCTGAAAAACTGACAACATGTTTATCATAATTGGGTTCAGCCAGGGCCCACCACCCTGGAGGGGCTATGCCGGATGGAAGGGTTATCCTCAATCCGGTATCGACAGGGAGGTCGACTTTTTCCGAACTCTGCACCGAAACGGTTGCCGTTAGTATTACCTCCGTGCTTTCATGTTCATTCTGCCGCCAGGCAAGCTGATATTCTCCAGGCTTGACACGGGTACTCTCACCGCTGGCCCTGGTGACCTGCTCCCCGGTTTCCGCATCAACCAGTGCCCAGTATCTTGGAGGCATGGATACCCATGAGGCCGGTTTTAATGTGACCGTCCCGGGCCCGGCCAGTTTCAGGCGTTTTGATGAAGATTTTTTAGTTTCGATCTGTGCCACCTCCGGCGGTTCCGGCAGTGGTTTTTCTTCGACGATATTTTCTTTCAGCTGCTGCAATGCCGATTTCAGTTCTTCGGTATTACCGGCTGAAAAATAACCACCACCCGAAGCATCAGCAATACATTTGAGCTGTAATTCGGCCTGGCCTGAGACCTGGAATCCGATTACATGAACCTTAAGCTGTATACCGCTTTTATTTAAAGCCGCGGCAGTGGTGCAGGGATCACCTCCGCAGGTCTCTATACCGTCACTGATCAGTATCACTGTACTGGCCTGATCTTTTGAGGTCAAAATACCGGGGCACAGTTTTAATGAACCATCAATGGGGGTTTTACCTCTGGCAGTCAATCCTGCAATCCGGGATGTTAACTCCTTTACTGATGCGCCTATTCCCGACACCAGCTCAATATCGCTGCAATCCCCTTTTTTTCGGTGGCCATATGCAAGAAGACCCATGCTGATACTGTCAGGAACTTCATTGATTAAATTTTCCAGCACTGTTTTTGCGACAACAATTTTTGGCTGATTATTGTCCACACGGCCCCACATTGAGCCGGAACAATCCAGAATAAAAAGCAGCTCAGATGAGACAGCATTATGGGGCATGAGCATAAAGAGAAAACCTATGCCTAAAAACGATGCAATAAGCATTTTTTTTATAATTGCCGTCATACTAATACTCCTTCATTAAAAGTGCCATTTATAGATATAAGCATAATAAAGATGTTCATTATTACCAGTGACAGGGCAACAGGTTACTTAACAGCCATAATTTTCCTTTTCAAAACTTGAACCTACAAAATAATCTGCTGCCGAAAAAAGAGGGCAGAAATCGATTGGGTGCTCTTCCTGATGTTAAAAAACAGCATGATTAAAAAGAAACACTGGATTATTATTTTGTCAAGGTAAAATATTATCCCATATTCAGACCATAGCATGCTTTTGTCTGCTTGACTTTTTCAATATGATTATCATTTTTTATCATATAGAAAAAATATTAAAAAAAGGAATCCCATTTCATGCTGCTAAAACTGTTCCTGTGTTTTACTATAATACCCGTTATTGAGCTGTATCTGCTGATAGAGATCGGCACGGTAATCGGCGGACTTAACACGATTCTGCTGGTGATTGCAACCGGTTTTGCCGGGGCATGGCTTGCCCGAATGGAGGGGATGCACATCATGCTTAAGGTAAGGGCAAATTTACAGCAGGGCATCATGCCTGCAGAAGAGCTCATAGATGCCCTGATTATTTTTGTGGCAGGGGTTGTGCTGATTACCCCGGGATTTATCACCGATTGCTTCGGTCTGCTTTTATTATGGCCGGTTACCAGGAAAAAATTCAAACAGATACTCAGAAGAAAATTAGATGAAATGACCGCGCGGGGCAATATTAATATTACCAGGTTTTAAAACGAAAGACTCTCGAGATCTTCATTATTGACTATCCTGTGTGATTAAAGATTTGAAGCCTTATTATTAAGGATTGCAGGGGTCTTGTCTTTAACTTTGTTATTCTTTTACCTGTTAAAATTATCTGTATATAAATTAAATAAAGATCATTTGGCTTCCGATTTCTGACCCTGAAAAGGAGAAAACTACCATGATAGATATCTCAAAGATCGATTATTCACATCTGGATCTGCCTGAGATCCTCGCAATCCTTTTTTATCCCAGGCCTGAGTGGGGGCCGGGGCAATCCGAAGGCCCTTCGATAGACGTCCTTATCCCTGTTGAAGACTCTATTGCAATAGGCGGTCGTTTCCATATGACAAATAAAGACGGTCCCAGCATCCTTTTCTTTCATGGCAACGGCGAGATCGTTTCAGACTACGACGATTTCGGGCCTATATTCAATAATATGGGCATGAATTTCATGCCTGTGGACTATCGCGGTTACGGGCGTTCCACAGGAAGGCCAAGCATTACATTCATGCTTAGAGACTGCCACTTTATACTTGAGTTTGCCGGAAACTGGCTGAGGGAAAATAATTATTCAGGCCCTGTAATCCTTATGGGAAGATCGCTTGGGAGTGCATCCGTGCTTGAACTGGCATCATCCTATAAGGACTATATATCAGGGCTTATAGTCGAAAGCGGTTTCGCCCGGACAGACCATTTACTGAGACGTCTGGGGATGGACCCTTCGGAGATCGGATTCAACGAGGAGAGAGGGCTTGGAAATCTTGAGAAGATTGGAGCATATTACGGGCCAACACTGGTTATTCATGCGGAGCAGGATCACATCCTTCCGTTTCATAACGGACAGGAGCTTTATGATGCATCCGGGTCAAAAGACAAGACATTTCTCAGTATACCCAACGCCAATCATAATGATATCTTCATAGAGGGTTATAAGGAATACCTGGGAGCTGTCAGAACTCTGGTTAGAAAGGTGGCTTCAGGGTCCCGATAATATCTTCTATCCTTTTTATTTCCTGCTCTTTGCAGAATTTTCTCAGCCCGTCTATGATTTCAACGCTGATCCCGGGGTTGACGAAATTAGCCGTTCCTATCTGGACAGCACGGGCGCCTGCAATTAAGAATTCAAGGGCGTCTCTGTAGTCCATGATTCCGCCTCCGCCGATAACAGGTATGTTAACTGATCTGACCACCTGATAAACCATGTAAACCGCTACAGGCCGGATGGCAGGCCCTGAAAGGCCCCCAGAGATATTGGAAAGTTTGGGCTTCCGCGAATCAATATCTATGGCCATCCCTGTGAGCGTATTAATTAATGAAACAGCATGGGCGCCAGCCTTTTCGACTGCCACTGCTATTGAGCGGATGTCAGTCACATTGGGAGACAGTTTTACTATTACCGGTTTATCGGTGTTTTTCAGAACTTCCTCTGTTACCTTTGCAGAAACAACCGGATCTGTGCCGAAAGCCATGCCCCCCTGTTCCACATTGGGGCATGAGATATTAACTTCAATGGCTGCTATACCGTCAATACCTTTCAGACCGGCAGCCACTGCCCTGTATTCATCAATGCTGTGTCCGTAAATATTGACGATCACGGCTGTGTTAAGGGCCTTCAGCCAGGGCAGTTTTTCCTCCAGAAACAGGTCAAGGCCTATATTTGCAAGCCCAATGGCATTTAACATGCCGCAGGGTGTTTCAACAATCCTTGGAGGGGGATTGCCTGCCATAGGCCTGAGTGAAAGTCCTTTTACCACTATTCCCCCGAGCGAATCAATGTCCATCAGCCCGGAAAATTCCCTGCCGTATCCAAAGGTGCCGGAGGCTGTCAGCACGGGATTTTTAAGCTCCAGGGGGCCTATTCTTACTTTAAGTTCGGGTTGGCTTTCAGTCATAGATTTTACCAGTCCAGGGATCGGGCATCAAATACAGGGCCGTCCTGGCATACGTGAAAGTATGTTCGATCTTCGTGAAAAGAGGATTTGACAGCGCACCCCTGACAGGCCCCAAGACCACAGGCCATGTGGGTTTCAACAGACACCTGGCATGAAATCCCTCGTTCAAGAGTTATTTCAGCAACTTTTTTCAGCATTGGCAAGGGACCGCAGGAAAATACAAAGGCCCCCCCGCGGAATTCGTCTATTGCGGCTTCAAACAGGTCTGTAACAGGCCCTTTATGACCCATTGTCCCGTCATCAGTGGAAATGGAGTCATTAATGCCTGAAAGTCCGGCCCATTCAATTGGAACCATCTCTTTGACGGAACGGTATCCGCTCAGGAATTTCATTTCTCTGTCTTTCATTTTCTGGGCAAGAAATATGAGCGGGGCAATGCCGATACCTCCTGACACAAGGATGGCCTTCTGTCCCTTTTCAGGGAATTTGAAGCCGGTTCCAAGAGGGCCGAGGACTGAGAGGGTTTCTCCCTGTCCAACACCGGCTAATATCCGGGTTCCTTTGCCGATTACCCGGTAAAGAACGAGGAGCATATCTCCTTCCTGTGTCCCGCATATGGAAAAAGGGCGCCTCAGTATCGGATCAAGCTCCGGGCTGACCCTTATCATTACAAACTGTCCCGGTGCTGCCTCAGCAACAATATCAGAGGCTCTCAGTCCCATCAGGAAGGTATCTGATGCCACTTTTCTGTTAAAGATAATTTCTGCTTTCTGCTCTATCATGATTTCAAATCAGTTCCCGCTCGGACGTTAAAATAGTTTGAATTATAAGGGTCTCTATTTTTAAACATTTCCACTTAATATTACAATGTTTTTCTGTGCATTAAAACAACTTGACATCGGATTTAGTAATCTTCTTAATATAAATGAGACAGGATAACGGAATCCAGTATATCAGTATGAGGTTGGACATTTTAAAAACGCCTCAGCTTTATGGAAGTTAGAGAAAGGGCAATCATGCATCGAATAAAGACCCCCAGGCAGTATCCAGAACCAGGTGCTCATTTGATAGCCTATAAAGGAGATACGCTCGAGTTCACCCTTGAGCTTCCCCGAAAACAGAAGGGCGGAGCGTGGGTGCGCAGCAACATCGGAAAGAATGCCATGCGGTACAGGGAAATAATTGATTTTGTTGATCATGGTAAGCCGATCATGTCGCGTGACTGGTATGATATTCCAATGAGACAGATTGACGACCGCCGGTTTTCAATTCTGTTGCCCATAAATGAGGTGGGCCGTTTTGAGGCAAAGGCCTTTTTCATGCCTGAAGGCAGCAATGAACCTGTCTGGCCTGAAGGTGATAACGTTGTTATCAAAGCTGAACCGGCTGAATATTGCTGCTCCAACACTATATATACTGCCTTTGTCCGCCAGTTTGGGCCGAATAAGTATGGATGGTCAACTACACCGCAGCAGGATGCATCGGTTAAAGAGCTTGAAAAGAATGGTTTTTCCGTTATCCCCCGATCCGGGACATTTCGTGATTTGATAAAAGAACTGGATTTCATAATCGGCAGGCTTCGCTTCCGTATAGTCCAGTTGCTGCCGATCCATCCGGCGCCCACTACTTATGCGCGAATGGGAAGGTTCGGGAGCCCTTTCGCCGCCCTGGACTTCAAGGATGTCGACCCTTCCCTCTCGGAGTTTGACAGGAGGACAACACCAAAGGAGCAGTTCGTTGAGCTCCTTGATGCTGTCCATGAACGAGAAGGGAGATTGTTCATTGATATTCCGATCAATCATACGGGCTGGGCTTCTCATCTGCAGGTTGAGCATCCTAAGTGGTTCGCCAGGGGGAGTGACAGGACTTTTGAGTCTCCATGCGCATGGGGAGTAACCTGGGAGGATCTGGCAAAGCTCGATTACTCCCATAAAGAACTGTGGAAGTATATAGCGGAGGTGTTTCTATTCTGGTGCCGCGTGGGTGTTGACGGTGTTCGATGTGATGCCGGATACATGATACCCTATGCAGTTTGGGAGTACGTTGTTGCAAAGGTGCGTTCCGAGTTCCCTGATACCATTTTTCTGCTTGAGGGCCTGGGCGGAAAGATCGAAACAATGGAGGAACTGCTGGCAGGCGCTAACCTTGACTGGGCATACTCTGAGCTGTTTCAGAACTATGACCGCGGTCAGATCGAGAATTACCTGCCAGACTGTATTGATATTTCTTCTAAAAAAGGAATACTTGTCCATTTTGCCGAGACTCACGATAATAACAGGCTGGCCTCTGTTTCCAGACGCTATGCAATGATGCGTACAGCCCTGACAGCGCTTTTTTCACACAATGGTGCCTTCGGTATAACAAACGGCGTTGAATGGTTTGCAAAGGATAAGATCAATGTCCACGATGCAAGGCCGCTCAACTGGGGTAGCGAAGAAAACCAGATAGATTTTATTTCCCGGATAAATGCTATCCTCGGTGTTCATCAATGTTTTCACGATAAATGTGATTTGAGGCTTGTTGAAACGGGGAAATCAAACACAGTTGTCCTTGTTCGCAGATCGCTGATCTTTGAAAAATCCCTGCTTGTTGTGGCGAACCTGGATGATGACAAACCCAATACAGCTAATTGGAATCTCTCTGATTTTGGATCCGCATCCACTCTTTTTGATCTGCTGAGCGGTTCATCAGTTGATGTGAGAATCAACAGCGGTATTGTCAGTTACAGGCTTGAGCCGGGGCAGGTTGCCTGTCTTACATGCGATATTTCTGATCTGGACAGGCTTGAGGATGAATTAAAGAAACAGAACTCATTTACAGAAGGAGCAACTCAACAGATTCTGCGTGCAAAGGTTCTGGAACTGCATGCTTTTTTTAATAAGAAAGAAGACATCATCGGGATTGATATCGACGGCCAGACAATAGAGCTAACAAAAGACCCGCGTGTCTTCTGTGCTGATGTGAGCGGAATGATCCCTTCTCCCGCCGTCACCTGGAAATGGCCGGAAGACTCCAGACGTATTGTAATGGTTCCCTATGGCGGATTGTTATATGTCAAGTCGGCATTCCGTTTCGTGGCTGAACTGCGTCTCGCCGGGAGGATCCTTACCCGTCAGACCGGCATGAAACAGAACGACGGATGGTATTTCAGCCTTATGGCTCCAGATGTGACTGAGGATTTACCTGCAAGGTGCGAACTGGCCCTTACCGTGTTTGAAAATGATGGCTGCCGCCACTCAGAGGCCCCTGTGATTTTTCTTGCAAAAGTTGAAAATGCACTTGTTGTCAGGGGCTTTAAATCATACGATGCACTGAAAAAGAACTGCTATGCTATCTGTACCAACGGCCGCGGCGCAATGTCCCAGGTCCGGGCAGCTTGGGGCGAGGTCGAGAGCCAGTATGACGCGATTCTTGCAGGCAATCTTAATCCCGGGTACCCGGTTGATCGCACGGTTATGCTGACAAGGTGCAGGGCTTGGCTGATCTGTCAGGGTTATTCACACCCTGTCGACAGAACATGTCTGGATTATTTTTCTGTCAACTCCGAAGGGAGTGTTCTCTGGCGTTTTAATGTCCCTGCCGGACAGGGAAGAATGATGTCTCTTGAGATTCGACTGAGTATGGTGCAGGAAAAAAACACAGTGCAGATCGATTTTTACAGAAGAACAGGCACGGATGAAGAAGGTAAGCTGGATGTCAGTATACCCGTAAAGCTGATAATTAGACCTGATATAGAGGATCGCATAAATCACCATAAGACCAAGGCCTATACTGGCCCTGAGAATTCCTGGCCGGATTCTCTGTTCGCGGACGGCAGAGGTTTCATTTTTAAGCCTTCAGAAGATCATTATCTCAAAGTTACAGCGTCATGCGGTCAATTCACCCGTGAACCTGAGTGGAAGTACTTGGTAAATCATCCTCTTGAGGCTGAAAGGGGACTTGACGACTGTTCGGATCTCTTCAGCCCGGGGTATTTTTCAGCGCACATCGACCCTGGGAAGAGTGTGATTCTGCACGCATCAATAGAGAGCAACGGTGGTGATAGTTCAGTGAATAGAGGGGATAATTCCGGGGACTGCCTCGAAGAAAGTCAAGAGGGCAAAAAGGCAAAGAATGCATTATATGAGAGTGATGGAAAAGATCAGGAGGACCTGCTGACTCTGGACAGGGCTATGATGCATGCAATTAAGGATTTTATAGTCAAACGGGACGGGTTACATACCGTAATAGCCGGTTACCCTTGGTTTCTGGACTGGGGACGGGATACCCTGATTTGCCTGAGAGGTATGATAGAAGCCGGTATGCTCAACCTGGCCAGAGAGATTCTGATTCAATTTGCCCGCTTTGAATCTCAAGGGACACTGCCCAATATGATATCCGGCAATGATGCATCCAACAGGGACACCTCTGATGCACCTCTCTGGTTTTTTGTTGCCTGTAATGATATTTTCAATAAAGAAGAAGGTGAAGGATTTCTGGATACGGATTGCGGCGGGCGGAAAATACGGGATGTCCTTCATTCCATAGCCGATGGTTATTTAAAAGGTACGCCAAACGGTATTCGAATGGACACGGAAACCGGACTTATCTTCAGTCCGGCGCATTATACGTGGATGGATACGAATTATCCTGCAGGGACGCCACGTGAGGGATATCCTGTAGAAATTCAGGCATTGTGGCATGCAGCACTGAGAATGATGGCAAGGCTTGAGCCGGGGGGCTTATGGGAAGATCTGGCTGTAAAGGTCAGTGCTTCAATAAATGATTTGTACCTGAGAAAAGATGGAGAGTTTTTATCTGACTGCCTGCATGCCAGGCCGGGGCAGTCTGCTGTAAATGCTTCAGCGGACGATGCCCTACGCCCCAATCAACTCCTTGCTATTACTCTGGGCGCCTTAAATGATAAAAAAGTGTGTTCTGCTATTCTGACCTCCTGCGAGGAGCTTCTTGTTCCAGGTGCAATCAGAAGCCTTGCCGATCGCAGGGTTTCACATCATCTCCCTGTTGAATACAAGGGCGATCTTCTCAACGACCCTGCATATCCCTACTGGGGTTTTTATACGGGCGATGAAGACAGGAGACGAAAGCCCGCCTATCACAACGGAACAGCATGGACATGGTTGTTTCCGTCCTATGCAGAGGCCCTGTTTACTGCTTACGGCGAAAATGCTCGTGACATGGCCCTTTCTGTATTATCCTCGGCCACCGAAATCATTAATCAGGGATGCCTAGGGCAGGTCCCGGAGATCCTGGATGGAGATGCCCCTCACGGACTGTGCGGCTGCGGGGCGCAGGCATGGGGTGTAACCGAATTGTATCGAGTATTTGCTATTCTCAAAAATAAATAGTATCTTTATTATTACTCCGGCAATAATATATATCAATGTTGTCCCAGCCAGGTGCTGATAAACCAGCCAAAAACACAGGCTGATAAAATTCCGAGCCCCGAATCAAGTTCGGGATAAACTCCATACGGTATACAGAACTTAATGAATTCCGCCACAAACACTGGCGGACAAGCCCGCCAAAGCAGTACTGGATTTCGTGTTCCCGGATCGTGGTCCGGGACAAGCTGCGCTTCGCTTGCACGGAATGACGGGGAGAGGGATGGGACAATGCCTGGATGCAGGATCAGGTACGGAATGACGGGCAGGACATACAGATCATACAATTATTGATTTAAATCAACATGTTTTAACCCCTCGTTTTATTGACGATGGTGGGTTAGTTTTAAATTTCTAACAATAAAGCCCCAGGGAGGTACAGAAATGGCAGGGTCATCGATTGCCGGTAAGAAACGGATAAAGTTTCAAATCCAGGCTGAAGAGGGAAATGAGGTTTTCGTGGCAGGGACATTCAATGGATGGAGCCCCAGAAAGAACAGGCTTCAATTCAAAGACAATTTATATACAGCGAACATATTCCTACCCAAAGGAAGACATGAATACAAGTTCATTGTAAATGATATATGGTGTATTGATCCGGAATGTCCGGAATGGGTTTCAAATTCATTTGGGTCACTTAACAGTGTGATTACAGTCGGTTAATATGAAAAAGCTCAAAGCTCAAAGCTTGAGGCTTAAAGCTCAAAGGTGAAAGGTGAAAGGTGAAAGGTCGGAGGTTTACAGTCTCATTTAAAGTCGAGATATAGACCAATATCTCCTTTCGTCAAGTTTTTTGTGCAGGATAAGGTAATTATATGATTAATAGAATTAACCTTATTACTCCGGCAATTAAAAATACAAATCGTCATGCCGGGCTTGATCCGGCATCCAGCTGAATTCATTGTGGATTCCGGCTTTCGCCGGAATGACAACATTAACACATATTATTGCCGGGTTAATAATATGACAATTTGTTGAACTGATATCTTTGGTGAGATCTTTATGAAAAAAATACAGCTTTTCAATGTTATCCCATTCATACCATCTGATCTGGCTTTGCTGGAACATCTTTCCTATAATCTCTGGTGGAGCTGGAACCTGGACGCTATTGAATTATTCAGGCGTATTAATCCTGCCTTATGGAAAGAGATGAATCATAACCCGCTTGCCTTTCTTGGGCGTATTTCCCCTGAACGTCTGGAGTTTCTGGTTGGTGATGATGCTTTTATGAGTCATTATGAGCAGGTTAAAGAGCATTTTGAAGCAGAGGTGCTTTTATCTGAGGACGGAAAGCCTTTTGATACCCATACCGCCAGCGTTGCATACTTTTCACCTGAGTACGGTATCCATGAAAGCATAAACCTTTATTCCGGAGGACTTGGATGCCTTTCCGGTGATCATTTGAAATCAGCCTCTGATATGAATGTTCCCATGGTTGCTGTCGGTCTGATGTATAAATGCGGAAGCATTAGGCAATATCTTAATGATGACGGATGGCAGCAGGAGGACTATGTCGAGACTGAAATTCACCTGATGCCCTTCAGGAAGGCCCGTGATGCCCGGAACAGGGAAGTGAGGGTATCTCTCATGCTTCCGGATGGGATATTACAGGCTGTAGTCTGGCGGTTTGACGTTGGAAGGGTTCCCATCTTCCTGCTTGATGCCAATATCCCTGAGAACCCGCCGGAATTCAGAAAAATTACTTCGCAGCTTTATGAAGCGGACAGACAGATCAGACTTCGACAGGAGCTTCTTCTGGGTATAGGCGGCTTTAAGGCCCTGATTGCACTCGGGTATGATCCCAAACTTTGTCATATGAATGAAGGCCATTGCGCTTTCGCGAGTCTTGCACGTATCGCCCATCTGGTGAAAGATCGGGGTATGACTGCCGGAGCAGCATTTGAGCTTGTCAGAAGAACCAACATTTTTACAACGCATACGCCTGTTATGGCCGGCAATGAGTCTTTTGAGACAGGTTTGGTGATGCCGCATCTCGAGGCACTTGAGGATGATTTGGGGCTTGACCCGAAGAAAGTAATTTCATGGGGTCAGATTCCTGGGAATACTCAACAGCCTGAGATAACCATGACGATTCTTGCTTTGCGCACGTCAGTATTTGCCAACGGAGTAAGCAGACTTCACGGAAAGGTTGCCCGGAAAATGTGGTCGCATCTCTGGCCAGGGCGTCCGGATGACGAAATTCCCATTTGCCATGTTACAAACGGCGTTCACGTCTCTTCATGGCTTTCGCAGGACAACACGGCCCTTTTTAACCGATATCTCGGACCTGAGTGGCGTAACAGCCTTTCTGATAATGAACTGGTCTCCCGTATTTCACAGATACCTGATGAAGAGCTGTGGAAGGCCCATGAACTCGGCAGGTCACGGCTTGTTCGAATGGCCCGCGAGTTAGGGGAGCAGCAGCTGAGTGCACGTAACGAGACACGCACTGCAATTGCGCAGATAAAATCAGTGCTCAGACATGACACCTTGACTATAGGCCTTGCGCGACGTTTTGCTGCATACAAACGTTCAACATTGCTTTTAAGGGATAGAGAGCGTCTGGAGACAATTTTGAACAACAAGGAACGGCCTGTCCAGGTAGTATTTGCCGGAAAGGCTCATCCTGCAGATCATATAGGCAAGGAGATGATAAAGGAGGTCGTGCATTTTGCAAACCAGCCGAATGTAAGGGAGAAAGTCATTTTTCTTGAAGATTATGATATCAGGATAGCGCGATATCTTGTTCAGGGAGTGGATGTATGGCTGAATACTCCACGGCGTCCGCTGGAAGCAAGTGGAACATCAGGCATGAAGGCGGCTGTTAACGGAGCTATTAACCTAAGTATCCTTGACGGGTGGTGGGATGAAGGCTATTCTCCGGAATGCGGATGGGCAATAGGTCATGGTGAAGAATATACAGACCATGATTATCAGGACAGGGTAGAGTCTCAGGCATTATATAACCTTCTTGAAAATGAGGTAATTCCAACTTTTTATGATCGTTCTGCGGGCGGGCTTTCAGAGAAATGGATCAAGATGGTTAAGGCCTCAGTTCGAAAGGCTCTTGGCCATTTCACGAGTCATCGGATGGTTTCGCAGTACGAAGATCTTTTATACAATCCTGCACTGGAAGAGCACAAAAGTCTCTGTGCTGATAACGCAAAACGTTCAAATGACCTTCTTTCCCAGTCTGAAAGGCTTCATTCTCTCTGGGACAAGGTCAGGATTGAAATGCCAAAGGCGAATAGAGATGTATCTGTCCTCCATATAGGAGACAAATTTGAGGTCAGGGTTGAAGTTGTACTGGGAGAACTCAGACCGGACGAGGTGGATGTTGAGGTATATTACGGTCCTGTGGATTCAGAGAATCAGATAACCGAAAGCCATGCTGAGAAAATGACTATAATAGAAGAAAAGGGTAAAGGAAGTTATATATATGGCCAGGAAATTGTATGTCATTCTGCCGGACGTTACGGGTTTTCAGCCCGTATTACACCCTTTGGCAGAGACTGGGCCATAACTATTCCGGGATTTATTACCTGGGCTGATGGGGATTAATGATGGATAAAAAAGAGGATTTTAAAAAAACAGCGCATAACCCTCGTATTCTGATTGTCACACCTGAAATCACATATCTCCCAAAAGGTATGGGTAATATGGCCAACTATCTCAAGGCCAAGGCAGGAGGGCTGGCTGATGTCTCGGCATCTCTGGTATCGGCGCTGTTTAACCTTGGAGCTGATGTGCATGTTGCACTCCCTCACTATCGCAGGATGTTTAATATTGACATCGGTAAATTAATCAATGGTGAGCTTCGTTCGTTTAAGAAGGTATTGCCCGATTCGCGTATACATTTGGCACAGGATCGAATATTCTATTACAGAGAACAGATCTACAGCAACTATTATGCAGAGAGTCATAAAGTTGCACTTGCTTTCCAGCGGGAGGTGATCAACAACATCATACCTAACGTGAATCCGGACCTGATTCACTGCAACGACTGGATGACCGGCCTCATACCTGCAATGTCCAGGAGGATGGGGATACCATGCCTTTTTACCGTGCATAACATTCACACCCAGGAGCTGACGCTTGAGGAAATTGAAAACAGCGGCATTGATGCTGCAGAATTCTGGTCTTATCTCTATTACAAATATGCGACCGGCAGTTATGAGGAAACAAGGTGGTCCAATCCGGTTGATTTGCTGGCAAGCGGGATTTTTGCCGCACATTTTGTAAACACTGTCAGTCCTAAATTTCTTAAAGAGATCTGTGAAGGCCAGCACACGGTAGTCCCTTATAATGTACGCTCTGAGCTGAAAAACAAGGATAATGCAGGGTGCGCCTTCGGTATTCTCAATTCTCCTGACCCTTCCTTTGATCCTGAGACTGATGAATTAATAGAATGTCGCTACTCTGCAAAGACCCATGTGGAAGGAAAGAAAAAAAATAAGCGTTCAATGCAGGAAAGGCTGGGAATCCTGGTTGATGAATCAGCGCCTGTTTTTTTCTGGCCTTCCAGGCTTGACCCCTTTCAGAAGGGATGCCAGTTACTTGCAGATATTTTTTACCAGATTATATCTTCCTACTGGAAAGACAATTTGCAGATAGTTGTAGTGACAGGCGGGCCTTACATGAATGTATTTGCAGAAATTGTTCAATTTCACGGTTTCCATGAGCGAGTTGCTTTGTGTGATTTTGACGAGGAATTATCGCATCTTTGTTACGCTGCATCTGATTTTATTTTTATGCCTTCACTGTTTGAACCTTGCGGCCTTCCGCAGATGATAAGCACCAGATACGGTTCCCTGCCGATAGTAAACGATACCGGTGGTCTGCACGATACGGTCTCCCACCTGGACGTAAAAAGTAACAGAGGAAATGGCTTTGTATTCAGGGTTTACAATTCACAGGGTTTCAGGTGGGCAATAGACCGAGCTATGGATTTTTATCATCTGCCCGGCAAAATAAAAGAAGCTCAAATAGCCAGAGTAATGAAAGAAAGCGCCAAAACATTTAACCCATCTGTAACAGCCAGAAATTACTTTGATCTCTATGAAAAGATGCTCAAACGGCCGATTATCAAGACTTATTGATGATCCTTATCTTGCGCCTTATCTGGATAACATTCGCCGGAGACAGGAATATGCCCGATCCATGGAGCGCCGGCTTACCGGCGGCTTGACGAGCCTTGCCGATTTTGCAAGCGGACATGAATATTTCGGTTTACATCCTTATGAAGGAGGATGGGTATTTCGTGAATGGGCCCCGAATGCAATTTCTATTTATCTGATTGGTTCTTTTTCGGACTGGCAGGAAAGCAGTCGACTCAGACTCAAACGGATTGATGAACAGGGGGCCTGGGAAATAATTCTGCCTGAGGATCTCATTCATAACGGAGACCTTTACCGCTTGCGTATTTACTGGTCCGGCGGTGAAGGTGACCGAATACCGGCCTATGCAAGACGTGTGGTTCAGGATGAGAAAACAAAGATCTTCAGTGCCCAGGTGTGGTCACCTTTAAATACGTTTGAATGGAGATACAGGTTTAAAGCTCTCAAGGAATTTCCCCTGATATATGAGTCCCATATAGGTATGGCCCAGGAGCGTGAAGGTGTCGGAACCTATGATGAGTTCAGGAGAAACATCCTTCCGCGCATAAGCGATGCAGGCTATAACACCATACAATTAATGGGGCTTATGGAGCACCCTTATTATGGTTCATTTGGTTATCATGTTTCCAGTTACTTTGCGGCTTCATCCAGATTCGGAACCCCGGAAGAACTCAAGGCCCTTATAGACGAAGCGCATGGCATGGGCATGGCCGTGATTATGGACCTTGTTCATTCTCATGCGGTGAGGAATGAGGTGGAGGGCCTGTCACGGTTCGACGGCACGCTGTACCAGTATTTCCATGAAGGTGAGCGGGGTTTTCATCCTGCCTGGGATTCACGCTGCTTTGATTACGGCAAACCTGAAGTCCTGCATTTTCTCCTTTCAAACTGCCGCTTCTGGCTCGATGAATACCGTGTTGACGGTTTTCGTTTTGACGGCATTACAAGCATGCTGTACCTCCATCGCGGCCTGGGGCATGCCTTTACTTCCTACGAGGAATATTTTGACCAGTCTGTTGACGAAGATGCCATTATGTATCTGACACTTGCTAACAGAGTGATCCATGAAGTGCGTCCGGATGCAATAACCATAGCTGAGGACGTCAGCGGAATGCCCGGCATGGCATCACCTTTAACAGACGGCGGTTGCGGGTTTGATTACAGGCTTGCCATGGGAGTCCCCGATTGCTGGTTCAAGCTCGTTAACGACATCCCAGATGAAAACTGGGATCTGAACTATCTGTGGCATGAGCTTACAAACAGGAGGTCAGACGAAAAGATCATTAGTTACGCCGAATCACATGACCAGGCGCTTGTAGGGGGCAAGACCCTGATTTTTGAGATGATAGATGCTGAAATGTATGGTTCAATGCATGTTTCAAGTGAAAATATTATTATTGACCGCGGAATTGCACTCCATAAGATGATAAGACTTGCAACCATTGCAACGGCCGGGAACGGCTATCTTAATTTCATGGGCAATGAATTCGGCCATCCGGAATGGGTTGACTTTCCAAGGGAGGGAAATAACTGGTCATATCATTATGCAAGGCGGCAATGGCACCTCAGGGATGATCCTGACCTGAAATATCATCTGCTGGGGGATTTTGACAGGGCAATGCTTGAGATCATAAAAGAAAGTAAAGGTTTTGAATGCTCTGATATCAGACTCTTGCTATTAAGAAATGATGATAAAATTCTTGTTTTCGAGCGTGGAGGGCTGTTTTTTTTCTTCAATTTCGATCCGGTTCGTTCATTGGAGGGTTACGGTGTGCAGATAATCCCCGGAGAGTATATGCTTGTTATGGATACAGATGAGGCACGGTTTGGCGGACACGACAGGCTGGTGCCTTCACAGCACTATTTTACCCTGCCCGTGAAAGAGCATAATACCCTTCACCACTATATTCAGGTCTATCTCCCGTGCCGCACGGCACTTGTTTTGCGCAGACAATTGGGCTGAACGCAATCGCCGTAAAACGGGAAACCCCTGAATTTTCCTCACCGTAACAGTTTAGCTTTTTAAAAATTGACAGGATTGACAGGAATTTCAGGATTAAAATCATCTAAACTTATCCTGTTAATCGATATTGAAATTTTTTACCGCATCTTCAATTTCAAATTTCCGTTCACCGAAATTATTGAGTAACCCTGCGGGATTTGCAGCATCGATAAATCTTTCAGCAATATAGTCATTGAGTTACCCTGTTACTGTTATTCATATTCTTCAGACCATGAACTTTTTTTATGATTTACCGGATGGCTGCAATGAGTGCAAGACTTTGTTTTTGCGCTTACAACAGACAGTATCTTGTATGTCCTGTTATCCTCTCGGAATTTTTGCAAATATCTAAAATTTACTCACCCCAAAAAAGCAATCTATTATCAGTTGGATTTAGGATTTATTACTTCTCAGCTTTGTTGACTATTCCTTTACAAAGTCCATATTTAGTGATATCTGCCACTAAATGAGACTGGATCAAGTCTTATAACAAACTGAAATTTAAGTAATTTGAGACGCTAAACTTCTTTTGGAGAAATTATGTCGGATTTTTCTGGATGCCAACGGATTATTGAAAATATTTCAAGGGTTATAGTAGGGAAACGGGATGTGATTGAATTGCTGCTGGTGGCGTTGCTGGGTGACGGTCATGTCCTGCTGGAGGACGTGCCGGGCCTTGGAAAGACATTGCTGGCCAAGGCTCTTGCACGAAGTATTGGCGGAACATTCAAGCGTGTTCAATTCACCCCTGATCTTTTGCCGTCCGATATAACAGGATTTAATGTATATAACCAGCAGTCCGGAATGTTTATCTTTCAGTCAGGCCCCGTGAAAACCAATGTGCTGGTGGCAGACGAGATAAACAGGACCATTCCCCGGACCCAGGCAAGTCTCCTGGAAAGTATGGAAGAGCGACAGGTAACCGTAGACGGAAAAACTCATATCCTGCCCCAGCCGTTTTTTGTCATGGCAACCCAGAATCCTATTGAACTTGAAGGGACATTTCCTTTGCCCGAGGCGCAGCTGGATCGATTTCTCCTCAAGATCCATCTGGGATATCCTGACAGGACCGAAGAAATTTCCATACTTGACCGCTTTCAGGAGGATGATCCCCTGCCCGGCCTGAACCCGGTTACTGAGCCTGAAGATATAGTCGAACTGCAGCAGATAAGAAAAAAGGTCCTGGTCTCCCGCCCGGTGCAGGAGTATATCACCGATATTGTGAGGGCCACGCGCGAGACCGCCGCCCTGCGCTACGGGGCGAGCCCCAGGGGGTCTTTAGGCCTGATGCGTTCGGGTCAGGCTCTTGCCGCCCTCAGAGGCCGGGACTATGTGCTTCCCGATGACATAAAAAATCTTGCAGGGCCTGTCCTTGCCCATCGACTGATAGTCAGAGAAGAGGAGAGACTGAGGGGAGTCAGGGCTGAAGATGTCCTCGAAGAGATTATAGGTCAGCAGCCTGTCCCTGCGATATAGATTCAGGAAGAATCAATGGTTCTTAGAGCACGCATATCTTCCATCTTTAATATTTTGTTATTACAATTTACTGCCGGAGTATTTCTCATTATAGCACTCCTGAACGGGCAGCGTGATCTGATCCTTTTAACAATATTGATCCTGGCAGTCATGACAGGGGCAAGGCTTTGGAGTCGGCTCAGTCTTCGGGGCATATTAACCCGTTCAAGCGTGGACAGGTACAGGGCCTTCCCGGATGAAACACTTCATTTTGATATACATGCTGAGAACAGGAAATGGCTCCCTGTCAAGCTATATATGGACATGCCTTCTGAAGGTACACTTGAAAGGATTACCAGGGAGGGTTTTAATAATGAATGCAGCCTGTTATGGTATCAGAAGACCCATTTTCAGTGGGAGTTCGCATGCCGGAACAGGGGTGTTCATCAGGTAGGTCCTCCCCGTATTGAAGCAGGTGATCTTTTTGGCTTTTTTTCAAGGATGAACAAAGAGGAAAAAGAGCCTGTTCACGTGATTGTGTACCCCAGGCTTATACCCTTAAAGAGTTTTTCATTTCCGCGGAAAGATTTTTTCGGTGAGCCGGGCGCCAGGAGCCCGGTTCAGGACCCCATATACATACTGGGTACCAGGGACTACCAGCACTGGCAGCCGGCCAGGTATATCCACTGGAAGGCAAGCGCACGCCACAACAGGCTTCAGGAAAAGGTATTCGAACCATCCGCACAGGAAAAGGTCCTTCTTATGGTGGACGTGGCACGTTTTAAGGAGAACAGCGCTGTCGATGAGTTTGAGCGGACACTTGAAGCAGTAGCATCCCTGGCCGTCCAGTGCGATGACAAAGGATACGCACTGGGGTTCCTAACTAACGGGATTGTAACGGGAGGGTCCAGTTTTGTGCCTGTGTCAAGGGGACAGAAGCAGCTCTCCGCAATCCTGGAAACCCTCGCCCGCCTCAAGATAGAATCCTCCGGTGCATTTACGGATGTATTGCTCTATGGTCTTTCATTTTCCTGGGGAATAAGTGCCGTATGCTTTTCGTATATGGCGGATAAGACCCTTCATAACCTTGAAGACTTCTTTTTGCATCGACGGATGCCTGTAACCTTTGTGTTAAGCAAAATCCCTTCGGAAAATCAGGTATTCATGCGTGATATTAGAAAGAAGGTGCTCACTCTGGATGAGATATGTATGAAAGAACCCGGGAAATGAAAGCAAAAGAAAAGGCTTTACTGTGGTTGGCCCGGGGAGGCATGGAGCTTTGCTGGCTCTATGCCTGGGCAACCTTCACAATAAATGCAATACTGCACCGGCCTTTCCCTCTGCCCGAGGCGCTGGGGGCATTTATGGTAGCTGTCCTTTTTACCCTGCTGGTCAGGAGAAGGGGATGGCGTGTAATCATGAATCTAGGTATTCAGTTGCTTGGCTTTTTATTTGCCATATCCATTATTGTCTATTCATTTTCTGATCGTCTCTACCCCTATTTCGGCAGGGAATGGATAGTGGACTTTCTGAGCCGGTCTCGCAGTCCGGTTGAATGGATTGTCCTGGTTATAACTTTGCTCTGGGCAGCCATTTTCTGGTTGAGCGGGATACTGTTCACGCTTCGATCTGCTGATTACAACAAGGTCTGCCACAGGTTTGATCTGGGTGTGGCAGCTTTTTTCTGCCTTTTCCTGCTGAAGCTCCTTATAAAGATAAAAGGGGGTCTTAATGTTCCGGATACGGTGAGTGAGTTCCTGATTTTTCCCTTCTTTATCTTCGGGCTCCTTGCGGTAGGCATTGCAAACAGCAGAAACAGCGTTCAGAAAGACTTTATATCAGGGTTTCGCGGAATAGGTTTGAGTGTGGGTTTTTCAGTTATTATGCTGAGCTTCGGGCTGGCGCTGGTATTGTTTTTTCTCCCTTATTTAACAGCGGCTGCTGAGGTGGGATATACTGCCTTAAAAAAGGCAGTCGGCCCGCTGAGCCCCTATGTTATATCAGTTATAAGGTTTATATTTACACCGAGGATTATGTCCAGACAAAGGGCAGACCAGTCATCCAGTGACAGCAGTATTGATTTTGGGGAGTTCGGGGGGGAGCAGAGCTGGTGGAGTATTCTGATAGAGAAGATATTAGGCTGGTCCCTTTTCAGTGTCTTCGGCCTTCTTATCATTTTCGCTTTTTGCATCGGCATGTGGTACCTTATCAGATGGCTGCTTTCAAGGTCTGCTCCGGCACAGATAAAGCAGGGCAGTCAATTTTCATTTCATGTGTTCATCCTGCGACTGAAGGAAGCATTATCGGTATTGTGGGAATGGATATACAGGGGGATAAGGGGCTATGCAGATGTCGGCCAGCTCTTTGGTGCGGTCATGCGATGGGGAAGGCGGAGCGGCATGCCTAAGATTATCAGTGAAACACCCCTTGAATACGGTTTGAGGTTGAAGAAGTGCTTTCCGTTTTTGGAGGGGGAGATTGAAGTAATCGTGGATGCATTCAATCATGAGGTATACGGCGGGATGTCGCTTACAGATGAGGAGTTTCGTTCAGCAAAGACGGCATGGACAAGACTGCGCAGCCCTCGCCACTGGCCCTCACGTTTCAAGAGCCTGTTTTTTGCAGATGCGAAGCAGGGCTGGACAGATTAGTATCCTGCCGTCCCAGCCGGAGGCTGGTGAACCCGCCATAAAAACGGCGGGTAAAATTTCTGTTTCGGAATCCAGCCCAGAATAATAATTCCATAATCCCAGCACCGCACCAAATGTGTAATAAATTGCAGCGGGAATCCCATCAAAGAAGATCATGCCTTGATGTGAATCAGGGCAATTTAAAATCCATTTGACAACTCGATTTAATCGTGGTTTAATCTCTTTATCTTTTTATTAAACTCGATTTAGAGATTCTCTCAGGTTCATACCTTTTCAATCATAGATTGGTTGTCTTCCTGTAATTTAGGTCTAATTGGCACTTAATCCGCCAGCCAGCCAAAGGCTGGTAAAAGGCGGACGAGGGTTTAATTCCCAGCCCCTTGGGGTGTTCAATGCTTTTCAAGATACCCCGTACTTGCGGCGGGTGAGTTCATTTCCAGTCAAATATAAGAGCATTTGATTTGTTTTAAAAATATTATTGATCGCAATATCAAAGAACTATTTAAGACTCCTCTGGAATTTATAGAAAATCAGTTCAATAGCGCAGGTTGAGAATAGCCGTGAGGTGTTATACTAAGTTATTTACTATTCAAGATTTGACACAGAATACGTTAGCTTACTGCTATCTGCTATGTATGTCAACTATTGGAACTGCTTAAAAACTTGTGATATGCATTTGATATACAATATTTTCAGTAAGTTGTGATAATGGCAAGAAATCACAGGTTTTGACAAACTCGACTTTCATAAATTATTCCTGATATAAATGAATTAGGTTATCATTTTAATTTTTGGCATTTGGTCTGATTTCCCCGTGTTAGGAAGGAGATGTTATTTATGGTCCCTCAAAATAATGCCTTATTAAAGTATTTATTGATAATTCTGTTGTGTTCCATTGCTGGAGGATGCACTTCATCAGGTTCAACGAAACCTAATGAGCCATTTCATGGCTCGTATCCTGATTCATTTAAGGAAATAATAGAAAGAAATCCTTTACTCGCAAAGGAAATAGGTAAATTACCAGAAATTCAAGATGGAATTTCATCTGATGAAATAATCGTGTTGAAAAGATTGGGTAGTATATATAAAGAAAACCCAAAAGATTTTAATGGATTTTTTACTCAAATGTACCAGACTGGTTTATCGGAAGTTAGAAAGTATTGTTCGCCGTTGCAGGCCCTTTTTTGGCTTGTACAAGAAAATCCTGAGCTAGCCTACGAATGTATCAAAGAAAAAGAACTCAAATCGTTGCTATGGGCGGCCTGGGACTATTCTGACAAATCAAAGTGGGGGAATCCACAAGATATCATGGATCGTTTAAACTCTCCGGAGTTGTTTGAATATTGGTTCAGGATAAATTTCAGATATGATTGGAGTAAATTACCTATAAGTGATCCTATGTCTGCTCTTCAACCGGCGAAACGATCACTCATAAAAAAGAAGGGTGTCTGTACTGACGCCGCCTACCTCGCTTTCACATGCCTTGGTAGAGCTGGTTACGAAACAATCCCTCTCCGGTCCTATTTTTTCAAAAAATCGAGTCAACATCCATTAGGGGGTTTCGTGGGCCACACCATTTGTGTCATAAAAAAAGGGAATGAGTTTTTCATAGCAGGAGATACAAATTTATTTGAAATGACGAAACGTCCATTTAGAGATCTAAAAGAAATAGCAGAATATATGGCAGCGTGCCACGGGTGCTCCTTAGATGGTTTTACTACCGGTTTTAACGCATTTTACCGTTTGAGGTGGTAGTGTAATCTTTATTGTGTGAAATTTTAAGTGGGTGAAAAAATGCGCATTTCCTTTATGGTGAATTTAACTTCAAAGTGTACCACTTAAGATAACAGTAGGAAATGACGGGATTTCTGGTAGTGTAGGAAATTCGACTAACCTAACACCAGAAGGAGCCTGTCATGCCTTATACCCATTTTACAGAAAATGAGAGATATGTCATCAGTCATTTAACGTATGCAGAATTCAGCCTGCGAGAGATTGCCAGAAGGATAAACCGACACCATACGAACGTTAGCAGGGAACTCAAACGAAATGACGACCCAGACGCATTTTGAGAAAGCGGATGAGAACACAAAACTTTAATATCAACATGTTGGGCAATATGATTTGCCTTGACCCCCAAGGCCAATTTCTCCTATACTCCTTTCTGAAAAGCGAGTTCTTATCAATAAACACTGAAAAAAGAACAGGAGCAGGCGTAATGGAGCTGAACTCAGAATTTGCCGGAACGCGTCTCAAGGATTACGAGCTTACGGTTACCTGGCGCGATACCATGAACTACGCGGCTTCAATAGAGGACAACAATCCCGCGTATTTCGATGATGAGTCCCCTGACGGCATCATTGCCCCGCCAATGTACAGTGTGGCGGCCACATGGCCGGTATCCGAACGGATCGGGGAATTCATTGACGCGGCTGATTTCCCTCAGGAGGTAATCGCCACACAGGTTCACTATACCGAGCACCTGATCTTTCACAGCACCATACGCCCGGGCTCAAGGCTCACCATACAGGGAACACTGGCGGCCATTCTGCCCCACAGGGCCGGGACCCACGTAGTAATACGCTTTGATGCCAGCGATGCGGATGGAGCTCCCGTGTTCACCGAGTACATAGGAGGGCTCATGCGCGGGGTTAAATGCGCCGGTGAAGGCAGAGGCGGCGAAATCCTCCCCCCTGTTCCGGACGCCCCGGGCGGCGGCGATCCCCTGTGGGAATCCCCTATCAGCATTGATCCGCTCAGGCCCTTTGTCTATGACGGCTGCACAGGGATATTCTTTCCGATCCACACCTCGGTAAATTTTGCGCACAGGGTCGGGCTCCCGGGCATCATACTCCAGGGCACCGCGACCCTGGCCTACGCGGTCCGTGAGATCACGAACAGGGAAGCGGGAAGCGACCCGCGCTCCGTTGCGGAGATCGCCTGCCGCTATACCAGCATGGTGCTCCCAGGAAGTGACATATCAGTACGGTGTACCGGAAGAAACAGGACAGAGGGGGGAGACGGGGTTTTCTTTGAGGTACTTAACAGCATTGGGGAACGGGCCATAAGCCGCGGATACATGAAGCTCCGTTCGTGATACAAAAGAGGCGGGACTTCCGAAAGGGTCCCGCTTTTTACTTGCATTTTTAACACCCTGGCACATTCTGATCATTCATGCGTCAGAAGAAACGGCCGGCAAACTGCATGAAGACCGCATAGACCCGAGGATTAAGCAGCACCATGAGCAACACGGAAAAAATTTCCCTTCCGGAAAAACTGAAAAACCGACTCTATCCCGCAGTGCTCGAGCTATTTTCGGACAACGATTTCCACCAGGTCAACATGCGGGAAATTTACAATATATGGCAGCGTGCCACGGGTGCTCCTTAGATGGTTTTACTACCGGTTTTAACGCATTTTACCGTTTGAGGTGGTAGTGTAATCTTTATTGTGTGAAATTTTAAGTGGGTGAAAAAATGCGCATTTCCTTTATGGTGAATTTAACTTCAAAGTGTACCACTTAAGATAACAGTAGGAAATGACGGGATTTCTGGTAGTGTAGGAAATTCGACTAACCTAACACCAGAAGGAGCCTGTCATGCCTTATACCCATTTTACAGAAAATGAGAGATATGTCATCAGTCATTTAACGTATGCAGAATTCAGCCTGCGAGAGATTGCCAGAAGGATAAACCGACACCATACGAACGTTAGCAGGGAACTCAAACGAAATGACGACCCAGACGCATTTTGAGAAAGCGGATGAGAACACAAAACTTTAATATCAACATGTTGGGCAATATGATTTGCCTTGACCCCCAAGGCCAATTTCTCCTATACTCCTTTCTGAAAAGCGAGTTCTTATCAATCAATGAGCGAAAATAGACGATTGGATGAAGGATACGAGTCCGGAGCTGGATCGAAGGCAGAGAATCAGGACATGCGACGGATTTCAAAATAGCCCCTAATACCATCATTTACCGAAGCGTTCTAAAGATGAGAAAAGCTCAGCTGTAATGAAGAAGAGAACCCTATTGAAAGATAAATACAAAAATGTTCAAATGTTTATAGCTCTGTCAGGTTTAGGGGCAATTTTGGTTCTTTCTGGATGCACCTATTCTACAACCCATGTATACTCATCAATAGCACTTCAAGATCAAAATAAATTTAAGAATATTTTGGTACTGGCAGAAGCAACTGCAGGATATGGGAAAACTAGGCAAAAAAAAGCTTTTGCATTTTGTCAAGCATCGAGCCAACAAATTATGGAAAGGTATATTCATCAGATTAAACCCTGTTTTGTTCAAAAAGGATATAATGTGGTGGATGTCATTCCTGTTGGATTGAATTTCTTGGGCCCTGTAGCCCGGGAATTTTATCCTGATCATTATATTGTGGAAGATTTCAAAGCACAGGAAACAAAAATCCTTGCAGGGGATAAAGACCAATATGTTTATATTTATAATAATAATTTGACTGAAACGGAAAAAGACGCCGTAAGACGGTTGGCTGTTGATATTGAAAAAGCTTGTTTGGCAAAAAACTGTAACAATTTTAGGTTTTCCATTATAGATTTAAAAACTATTGCCGAAAAAAGGGGCGCTGACTCAATCTGTTTTGCAACTGGTTATGGTTACTATGAAACAGTAACTGGGGGAGACATAATTAAAAGTATAATTACTGGAACTTTATCCGGGGGGGGCATTGGTGCAATATTGTTTCCAATAGGCTGCATAGCAAACCATTTAGAAACATTCACTGCTTTTTTAATTGATGTGGAAAGCGGAGAAATGGTATTCGAAGGCACCCAAAATGTTGAAAATGAGGATAAAGAATTTGAAAAGGCGATTTCTGGTGTTCTCAATAAATTACCGTATAGAAATAAGTAGAGTCGGTTGTGGGGGAATCGTGGTCACATCTTGATTAAAGTAATGAGCCTATCAAACTCATTTTTCAATATGGCTCTCAACTATTCTCAGCTGATGTTAAGTATGGTATAATGAAATCAAACTGTTAATGGAGGATTTCATTATGAAAACAGCCAAAATAA
>DAINAR010000016.1:0-61141 GCA_036733345.1 Deltaproteobacteria bacterium
CACAAAATGAAGTCCGATACCAGGCTTATGCACCAGGTTAATTTCCTCAGTAAAAATGTGCAGGAGTTAGTAAAATGATAGTCCAGGCATCAAGAGCTTTAAAAAAAACTCTTCTGGGCATCTTCTTTTTTTTGTGCAGCATTATTTTTGCTTATGTCGGGCTTGTGTTGATGGTCTCTTTCTGGATAGGGCTCAAATCTATATATCGAACTCCATCCTGGGTTCCCATAATGGTAGGCATAATAGGAATAACAGGCCTAGTATATGCCTTTATTCGAATTACGATATTTACAATCAAACATATGACAGTTAAGAGCTAAAATTTCGATTGCTGAATATTAACTTCATATACTTGATTTTATTTATATTTAATATTATAGAAAGCCATAAGAAATTCCTCTTCATTTGGATTTAGATTGAATATTGATGAGGCTTCCTGGATTAAATCAGAGATTCCTTTTTTATCATCTTCTATAAGATTTTCAGAAATCCACTTTACCGCCTGCCTTAACTTCTGACCCTTTGGCTCTACTGTAGTCATCTTTTTTCTCCTTTATCATAAACAACCATCACAAGATCATTTCCTCACAAAGCCTTACCAACAAAGATTAAGTTTCTGATATATTACATTATAATAAAATATCTTAATAAAGAATCAAAATTTAACAGACACATCGCCATTTAGAATTCTTCTCATGTTTCCTTTTTCATCCAATATAATCAAGGCTCCATCATAGTCTATCTTAATTGCTTTTCCATAAATTCTTTCATCCATAACCATTACTTCCACCATCTTTCCAAAAAGCATTGATCTCCTGTTCCATTTATCATAGAAGTCATCCAGATACCCATCCAATACTTTTTTGTAATATATTTCAAACCTCTTTAATATCTCAGCAAGCAAATATGTCCGTGAAATACTATGTCCCGTTTCCTTCATAATGCTCGTTGCCGGATAAAGCATCAATCCTTTAAATGCTTTTGTGGAAGAATCTTCAAGGTCTTCAGGACTCCAATTTATGTTCAAACCTAATCCCAAAACAATATATTCAACAACTTTCTCCCGAATGTGAAACTCCGTGAGCATACCGCCCAATTTTCTTTCAGAGACAAAAAGGTCATTTGGCCACTTTATCATAACACATAAATTACCAGTCTCTTCAACACATTCGCTTGATGCCAGTGCAAGCACCATAGTTAAGACAAAGACTTTTTCTACACGTATCTTTGGTCTCAGCAGTACAGAAAAAAGGAGATTTAAATAGCCGGGAGAAATCCACGGCCTCCCCATTCTCCCCCGGCCGGAACTCTGTTCTTCAGCTACAACTACTGTACCTTCCGGAGCGCCTTCAGCAGCAAATTTCTTTGCTAATGTATTTGTGGAATCAAGACAATCATAAATATGAATATATTTTGAAAATTTTGACTTGCCCAATATGTCTTTAAGAAGATTAACCTCTATACGACTGTCATTTTCGCCTGAAAGATTTAATACCATGTTTTTATTTCGTGTATTTTTCTATTTATACAAATCCAAAAATACCATTCGTTATCCTTTTCTTAAAGCTCTGTCTCTGCCTTCAGCTCTCTTGTCATAAGCTCTTTTACCGCTTCTTTCGGGTTTTTTCCCATGTAGAGTATATTATAAACCTGGCTTGTTATCGGCATATCAACTCCCATCTTCTTTCCAAGCTCATAAGCAGACCTTGCAGTTTTAATTCCTTCCGCAACCATATTCATATTTCCTGTAATCTCAGCGAGACCGATCCCTTTTCCGATTTTTAGACCAACAGACCTGTTCCTGCTTAGATCTCCGGTGCACGTCAACACAAGATCTCCCATACCGGGAAGACCTGCCAGAGTATGTGGATTCGCCCCCATTGAAATTGCCAATCTTGTTATCTCAGCCAATCCTCTTGTAATCAGTGCTGCACGAGCATTATGACCGAACTTCAGGCCGTCTGAAGCTCCGGCCGCTATCGCTATTACATTCTTCAATGCACCACCGAGCTGGCTCCCTATCAAATCATCTGTTATGTATACTCTGAAAAATTCTGTATAAAGGGCATTCTGTAATCTTTTTGCATTTTTTATATTTTTACATGCAACTGTAACAGCAGTCGGATTTTTGAAGCAAACTTCTCTTGCGAAACTTGGTCCTGCCAGACAAGCAAAATTTAACATGGACGCTTTAGACAACACGCTGTCGCCAACTTGAGACATAATCATAAGGCTCTCATTCTCAATTCCTTTTGTACCAACCATTATCAGCATATCAGGCTTAAGATAAGGCTTTATATGAATCAAGACATCTCTGAATACATGTGAGGGAACAACAATCAGTATAATTTGCTTTTCATAAATCGCTTCTTCAAATGAATTTACCGGCCTCAATTTTTTTTCCAGCTTTATTCCCGGCAAAAAGATACTGTTTATGTGCTTTGTCTTTATTTCGTTAAATACTTCTTCTTCTCTAACCCACAGATCTACATCCATTCCCTTTGAAGCCATTAGATTTGCCAGGGTCGTGCCCCAGCTCCCGGCACCAATCACACAAATTTTAGGCTTCTCTATATCAGCCAAAGAGAAACTCCTTTCCATCCATCTATCGATTCTTTTTCATTATTTAAAAGTTATATTGCATTATTCTACTTTAAGATCATTAACAACTCTTTCT
Source organism: Deltaproteobacteria bacterium (assembly GCA_036733345.1). Classification (GTDB taxonomy): domain Bacteria; phylum Desulfobacterota; class DSM-4660; order Desulfatiglandales; family Desulfatiglandaceae; genus JAFGMQ01. The sequence continues at coordinate 2,678 of DAINAR010000016.1, forward strand.
CACTATAAATCTTCTTCAGCCAGCTTGGCAACACTAACTACCTTCTCGTTTTCTCCCAAATTAATCAGCCTGACTCCCTGGGTATTTCTTCCAATAATCGATATATCGGAAACCCTTAACCGAATAACCTTCCCGGCGGCAGTTACAATCATCAATTGATCCGGATCCGTCACCTGGCAAGAATAAACTACACACCCGTTTCTTTCTGATGTCTTTATATTAAAAATTCCCTTTCCACCTCTTGCCTGTTTGCGATATTCACCTGTTTTGGTCCTTTTACCATAACCATTCTCAGTTACTGTTAATATAGTTTCCCCTTCCTGAAGAATTCCCATGCCGACAACCTCATCTCCTTCACTCATCCTTATCCCGATATTTCCTGCTGCAACTCTTCCCATACTCCTTAACTGAGATTCATGAAAGCGCAAAGATTTACCTTTCTTTGTTGCTAAAAATATATCCTGGTCACCGCCCGTCACATTAACCGCAATAAGTTCGTCATCCTCTCTAATCTTGAGCGCTACAATACCTGCAGCCCTTGGATGACAATAAGCCATCAGTTCAGTTTTTTTTACCAGACCCTTTCTTGTTGCCATCACCACATATTTTTCTTCCTCAAAATCCCTTATTGAGAGTATTGTGGCAATACGTTCATTTTCTTTCAGATCCAGAAAATTAACTATAGCTTTTCCTTTAGAGACCCTCCCGACTTCAGGAATCTCATGTACCTTTTTCCAATACAAACGCCCTTTGTTCGTCAGAAAAAGCAAATAGTCATGAGACGAGGCTACAAAAAGGTGTTCAATAAAATCCTCTGCCTTTGTCTTAACTCCGGTAAGACCCTTGCCTCCTCTGTGCTGTGCCTTATATAAGCTACTGGGGCTTCTTTTTATGTATCCCTGGTGGCTTATAGTCACAACCATATCTTCTTCAGCAATAAGATCTTCGATATCTATATCTTCAGTATAACCTACAATTTCCGTCCTTCTTTGATCGCCGTGCTGGTCCCTTATCTCTTTCATCTCCTCTTTAATCATTTCCAAAACCATTGCCTTGCTACTCAAAATTGCATTAAAGCGATCTATATTCTTTATAAGTTCCTGGTATTCTGAATTTATCTTCTCTCTTTCAAGACCTGTCAACCGCTGCAATCTCATATCCAGTATCGACTGCGCCTGTATTTCACTGAAATCAAATTCTGATATCAGCCTGGCTTTGGCCTCTTTTGCATCTATTGAAGCCCTAATCAACTCAATTACATCATCCAGTATATCTAATGCCTTTTTCAGCCCTTCAAGAATATGTGCCCTCTCTTCAGCCTTTTTTAACTCATAATATGTTCTCTTAATGATTATCTCACGGCGATGTCCTATAAATTGCTCCAGGATGTTTTTTAATGTTAAAATTTGAGGACGCCCATTTACAATAGCCAACATTATGATTCCAAAAGAGGTTTCCATCTGGGTAAATTTATACAAATTATTCAGAATTACTAAACCCTTTCCATCTCTTTTTACATCAATTACGATTCTCATCCCTTCCCTGTCTGATTCATCTCTTATCTCTGAAATACCCTCTATCTTTTTGTCTTTAACCAGCTCTGCTATTTTTTCCAACAACTTGGCCTTATTTACCTGATACGGTATCTCGGAGATTATAATCTTCTCCCTTCCACTATTCATCCTTTCAATAAAGGCCCTGGCTCTAACCTTTATAATACCCCTGCCTGTCCCATATGCTTCTTTAATACCTTTTTTTCCTAGGATAAATCCTGCTGTTGGAAAGTCTGGCCCTGGGATATATTTCATCAGGCCATCTAAATCATAGTCTGGATTATCAATCAATCGGATAATACCTTCACATATCTCTGACAGGTTGTGTGGGGGTATATTAGTAGCCATACCGACAGCTATGCCTGAAGAACCATTTACAAGTAAATTAGGTATAACCGTCGGCAGTATCACAGGCTCCATTAATGAGCCATCATAACTGGGAATAAACTCTACTGTATTTTTGTCAATATCCGACAAAAAATTCTGAGCCAGCTTCGTCATTCTTACTTCTGTGTACCGCATGGCAGCCGGCGGATCACCATCGACAGAACCAAAATTTCCCTGACCATCAACCAGCGGATATCTCATGGAAAAACCCTGAGCCAACCTTACAATAGTATCATATACTGCAGCATCACCATGGGGATGGTACTTTCCAATAACATCTCCAACAACTCGCGCCGATTTCTTGTATGATTGATTGTAGTAATTCTTCAGCTCATTCATCCCATACAAAACCCTTCTATGAACCGGCTTAAGCCCATCTCTTATATCCGGAAGCGCCCTTCCCACAATTACGCTCATAGAATATTCCAGATAAGATCTCTTCATCTCATCTTCTATATTTACAACAGGAAAATCCAGATCCTGCATATTCATCTTTCTCCATTTTAAAAAATAAATGTTACTTAAATATCCAAATCCACTACTTCCAGAGCATTATTCTGAATAAACTCCCTTCTTGGTTCAACCTTATCACCCATTAAAACAGTGAACATTTCGTCCGCCTCCAATGCATCTTCAACCCTTACTCTCAGGAGTGTCCTTCTATTGGGGTCCATCGTTGTCGACCAAAGTTGATCCGGGTTCATTTCCCCAAGGCCTTTATACCGCTGAACCATAAGTCCTTTTTTCGCCTTTTCCAAGAGCCTGTTTAATAGTTCCTCAGGATTATACAGTTTATTGCTTTGCCCGTTTTCTTCCAGTACATAACCACCTTCTCTTAATTGAGCAAAAGTTTTAGAAATAGACATTAACTGCTTTAATTCAGGAGAAGTAAAAAACTCCCAGTTAACAGAAAAAATGTTCCCGCCATTTTTTGTTTCAGATAAAATAAATTCATAAAAACCCAACTCTTCTTCCAACTTAACGTCACTAATTATAAAATCATTTTTTTCAAGCTTATTAATAAGATCTTCAATAAACTCCTTATCTTTAAATAAATTTTTATTATTAACCTCGTTTAACGCTAAAAACTCAATAAATCTTTGGCTATACCCCTTTCTTGATAATTGGCTTAAGTTTTCATAGAATTTCAAAAGGGCGTTTACGAGTTTCATAAGATTGCGTCCAGAAACCTCATCACCGTTATTATAAATAACCTTCTCTTTATCGGAAATTCTCTTCAGTATAAATTCATTAAACCCTTCTTCGTCTTTAATAAATACTTCATTTTTTCTTTCTAAAATCCTGTATAAAGGGGGTTGGGCAACATATAAGAAACCTTTTTCAATAAGTTCCGGCATTTGCCGGAAAAAAAAGGTTAAAAGGAGTGTCCGGATATGTGCCCCATCAACGTCCGCATCTGTCATAATTATCACTTTATGATACCTGAGAGAGTCTATGTCATAATCATTTTCTCCAATACTGGTCCCCAGTGCTGCAATCATTGTCCTTATTTCTTCATTTGACAGCATTTTGTCAAAACGGGCCTTTTCCACATTAAGTATTTTTCCTTTCAACGGCAGTATGGCCTGGAATCTTCTCTCCCTTCCCTGTTTTGCAGAACCTCCAGCCGAATCTCCTTCCACTATAAAAATCTCACTTTTACTTGCATCCTTCTCCTGACAATCTGATAGCTTTCCGGGCAATGAATAATCAGCAAGCAGACCCTTTCTTCGAGCTAACTCTTTGGCCTTTCTTGCTGCCTCCCTGGCTCTGGCAGCGTCAATTACTTTTGACAGGATAGCCTTTATAACATTTGGATTTTCTTCGAAATATACACTTAAACCCTCATTAACCATGTTCTCGACAAGGCCTTTAATATCACTGTTACCCAGCTTTGTCTTGGTCTGGCCTTCAAACTGAGGATTTGAAAGTTTAACGCTTATTACAGCCGTTAAACCTTCCCGCACATCTTCTCCTGATAATTTCTCTTTAACATTTTTTCCCTGAGGTGAATTCTGAAGATATTGATTAATACTTCTGGTCAGTGCAGATTTAAAACCAATCAGATGAGTGCCACCTTCAGCTGTATTAATATTATTCGCAAAACTGAAGATATTCTCCTTATAGGAACTATTATATTCCATAGCGATTTCCATAAAAATATCATTCTTTTCGCCTGATAAATATATTGGCTTTGGGTGAAGTGCCTGTCTGTTTTTATTTATATACTCAATAAATGATATTATTCCTCCTTCATATACAAAATCCTTTTGTTTGCCTGTCCTTTCGTCAAGAATTTTTATTCTTAGACCTTTGGTCAAAAATGAAAGCTCTCTCATTCTTTTCGCAAGAATGTCAAAATCAAATTCAATTGATTCAAAAATCTGTGTATCAGGCAGAAAACGTATCTTTGTTCCTCTTCGATCGCTCCTGCCTCTCTTTTCTACCTCACACTTTTTATCGCCTCTTTCGTAACACTGGTAATAGACATAACCATCTCTGTATACTTCTGCTTCCAGGAAAATAGAAAGTGCATTTACAACTGATACTCCTACACCATGAAGCCCTCCCGAAACCGTATAGCTTTTGTTATCAAATTTACCTCCTGCGTGAAGTTTGGTCATTACAACTTCCAATGCCGAAGTGTTTTCACTTTCATGTATATCTACTGGAATACCTCGACCATTATCTATTACAACCACACTATTATCACTTAATATTTGGATATCTATCTGATCACAATAGCCTGCCATCGCTTCATCAATACTATTATCAACTACTTCATATACAAGATGATGCAGGCCTTCAATGCCCGTATTTCCAATATACATTGACGGCCTTTTCCTTACAGCCTGTAATCCCTCCAAAACCTTTATATTAGAAGAACTATAACCTTTATCTTTCTCTGTCATTTCATACCCTCATTGGCATAATTAAGCCTAAAAATCCTTCATCAACCTCCCCTCGCAAGGTGCACGGTTTAGAATTATCAATAAAGCTGATATTAATAATTTCGCTTTGCATCGATTGAAGCGCATCGATAAAAAAACGCGGGTTAAATCCTGATTCCAATCTCTTACCTGTATATTCAACCTCAATGTTTTCCTGCGCTTCTCCAAGATCAGGGTTCGTTGAAACTAATTCCATTTGATTGTTTTCAATACCTATTTTAACTGCCCGGTACCTCTCATTGCTTAGAATCATCATTTTTCTCATTGCTTCCAGAAGCAGAATCCTGTTTACATGTATCGAAAACTCCACATTTTTTGGTATTACAGCATTGTAATCTGGAAATTTTGAATCCAGCAAACGTATAACCAGCTGAGCATTATCTTTCTTGACAATAAAGCTCTTTTCCTTAAATCCAACAGAAATCGTCCCTCCTTCGGAGGCCATTTTGTTCAATTCAATCATACCTTTTTTTGGTATCATTACTCCTTTTTCTAAATCCAGGCCTTTTATTTCATCGAAATACTTATCAACCATTGAAAGCCTGTGTCCATCGGTTGAAACCATTCTTAATTTAAATCCATCCGATCCATCAATTATTAACTTTTCAGTAAAAATACCAGACAGGTTAAAACCTGCATCTTCTACTGTTGCAGAATAAATTGTCTTATTTATCATTTCACTTAATTTTTCCCCGTCTAAATCAACCAGTTTTACACCCTCAGGTTCAAATGATGCAGGATATTCATCAGCAGATAGACAAGCCAGATCAAACCTGGCAGTATTGTCTGAAATAAATACCCAATTGTTTTCTTTTTCTTTTATATAAAAGTAATCTGCCCGGCTTTCTTTTAAAATTTCAAAAAGTTTTCTACCAGATATGGTTAAACTGCCATCGTTTATTATTTCTCCTGGTATTGTTTCCTGGTATGATAATTCAAGGTCAGTGGCTGAAACATAGATATTTTTATCAGCAGCTGTTAAAAGTACATTTGAAAGTATGGGCATATTACTTCTCTTTTCAATTATACTCTGAACACGTGAAATACTTCTAAAAAGTTCATTTCTCCCAATTTTGATTTCCATGTTTGCCTCCAGAAAAATTTAAGACTTCTTTTTTTGTTTCTATTAGATAATTATTTTAATCATAATAATATTAGTATGTTGTTTTGTTAATATCGGGTATAAGTTATTAATATTTAAATAGAAGAATTTATATTTTTTTTAATAAATTTCTAACAATACAAAAGTTTATTTATCATAAAATCTCTCTTATGGACTTTTAAACAAGTTTTAGAAATTAAACATACAACCTTTTTAATCCGCCGGAGGCAGACAAGCCCGCCACAAACACGGCGGACAAGTCCTCCACAAACACGGCGGACAAGTCCTCCATAAACACGGCGGACAAGTCCCAGACCCCAGGGGCGTTCAATGCTTTTCAAGATACCCCGCTGCCTGTCTGCGTGCAACGCACAGGGAGGCTTGTGGCAGGACAGTTAATTTCTGGTCTGGATAGACACTGACTAAAGATTTCTGCAGTATCAGGGTTGAATTTTTGCTAACCACTAACTTCAAAACAATACTATGAAATCAAAGCATAAAGATTATTAATATCGACCAGTAGTTGATTATTTTCTTCTTTTTCTTTCTCTATTTTTTTTACAGCATAAATAATTGTTGAGTGATTCATATTTCCAAATGCTTTAGCAATTTCCTTAAATGAAGATTTGGTCAAAATTCTGCTTAGATACATTGCAATATGCCTTGGATATGAAAAGTTGCGTTTCTTATTATTAGAGAATAAATCATTAACAGATAAATTAAAATATTCAGCCGTTAATTTTTGTATATCATTTATATTTATCTCATTGAAATTCTTAGTATTTATTATAGATTTAATAATGGATATATCTATACTGCGATTGTAAATTGAAATATAATTCTTAATACTGGCAAAATACTGATTCAGGTTTTTAAAATCATCCGTTGTATTTGCAAGAAAAAAGACTACATCATCCGGTATATCAATAACTTCTCTCTTTGATTTTGCTTTTATGATCTCTATTTTTGTAGATTGATCAGGAACAAGAATTTCAGATAAAACACCGCCTTCAAAACGCGATCTCAGCTGGGGCAGCAGGTTATGCATATCCACGGGATGGTCTCTTCCTGCAAACACCATCTGTTTTTTTGATTCATATAGGGTATTAAAAAGATTAACCAATTCTTTTTGGATTTTAACACGTCCACTGAAGAATTGAATATCATCCAGCAGTAAATAATCGAGGTTCTTATACTGCTCCTTAAAGCCAGTAAGGTTTTGCTTTCTAATACAAAATGAAAAATCCGAGTAAAACTGCTCAGCCGTATAGTATTTAACTTTTACCTTAGGGTTGTCCGTTATTATTTTATTCCCTATGGCATGTAACAGGTGGGTCTTACCAAAGCTGTATTTACAGTATATATACAGGGGGTTATAATAAGTCCCCGGTTGGTTGCTAACTTTTTTTGATGATGAATATGCAAACTTGTTGCTGTTGTCCGTAATAAATTCATTAAATGTCCATGAAGGATTAAGGTTATTGGATATTAAATCTTCCCGTTTAACTTTGTTTTGAATAAAAGGCGATAATTGCTGATTAGTTTTAACTTTTCTATAAGTAAACCGAATTTCAGGTAAAAAATTTAAATTTTCATTTAAAGAATCTTGTATTCTGCTGATACAATTATCAGTTAGCCATGTAGCGAAAAACTTATTAGGAACTTCGATAACAGCAAGATTTCTGTCCAGATTTTTCAGGGAAGAGTTAAATAGCCATGAGGAAAGTTGAGGCTGAGAAACATCAGATTTTATGTTTGAAACAATTTTACTCCATATTTCATTTTTTTTAAACATAATAAATACTTATAGTTTTTAAAAACGGTTAATAAAATCAACATAATTTATAAAAATTTGTTGAAAATATCAAGTAAAATAAACCTGGTTGCTTCTTGATTTAAAGATATTTAATTGTTTGTTCTAGAAATAATTTTATGATGTCAAAAAATAAATGATCCTATGAAGAAGTAAGCGGAAAAACGGAAAAAATGAATAATTGACAGATAACGGTTTATTAGATAAAAGCATAGCTCTGTTTTTAAACGATTTTCCTTCATAATTTTTCCTAGCATAAACTATATAGTTTAAATGAGGATATGATTATTGATTTATTGTCCTTATTTTTATCTTTATTAAAATAAATACTTACAAGCAAACGGCCTTTAATCAGGAGGTAAAAACTGGTGTTTGAGATTTCTAAAAAGCAATATCCTGGAAAAATCAGGCAGGTTGCATTGGGTACCGGGAAAAGAGCTGTTATGATTGGAGGAGAAGACTCTTATCTGTTTCATCTTTTTGAAGGAACCATGCCAAATCACCCAAAGATAGCTATGGAGATATGGGATTATGATCCTTCAAATGAGTGGACTCCAGCAGCGTTGGAGCCGTTTAAAGATGTTGTTTCCTCTCCTGTGGATTGGGCAATAAAGTGCGTTGAAGCTTATAAAGCAGATATAATTGTATTGCAGCTCAAAAGTACGGATCCGAACGGTTTGGATGATAACGTGGATAAAGCGGCAGTAATTGCAAAAAGTGTATGTGATGCTGTTAAGGTTCCTCTCATCGTTTGGGGTACGGGAAATAGCGCTAAGGATGAAGAAGTATTAAAAATGATATCTGAGATGTGCGATGGAAAAAACCTGGCCCTTGGCCCGGTTGAAGAGCCGAATCATAGAGGAATAGGGGCTAGTGTTATGGGATACGGGCATAATATTATTTCATCTTCACCGATTGATGTGAATCTTGCAAAGCAGCTCAATATTCTTCTTGGAAACCTTGGCGTAGGTGGTGAAAAAATTCTGATCGATCCGACAACAGGGGGGCTGGGGTATGGACTTGAGTATACATACTCTGTGATGGAGCGAATCAGGATGGCGGCTTTAACCCAGGAGGATGACAAGCTTCAAATGCCTATCATTAATAACGTCGGTAATGAAATATGGAAGTCCAAGGAGGCGGGACTTCAAGTTCAGGTTGAACCGGCTTTTGGGGATGCTGAGAAAAGAGGGATATTGATGGAGACTGTTGCGGCTGTCTGCTACCTGCTTGCAGGTAGCGATATTGTCATATTAAGGCATCCTGAAAGTGTTCGTATGACGAGGTCCTTTATTGAACTTATGGTTAACGGCGGCTCGGCACATAGTGTTAAGGAGATATCAAAGAGGCTTGGAAGACAGGAAACGGATCTTCTTTCAGTTTCACCTGAACCTGTGCTTGATTTCTCAGTATAACCGGACGAATTGGCCAGAGGGAGATAATACTAAAAAGATGCTCGTGGTGCATATTATTGTACATAATGAAAATTATATTTATAGGTTAGTCGAAATAGTTATTCGCAGTATTTATATTATTAACTTGGCAATTAAAAGTATCAATCGTCATGCCGGACTTGATCCGGCATCCAGTCGATTTCATTATGGATTCCGGCTTTCGCCGGAATGACAACATTAACACATATTATCGCCGGGTTAATAAAAAGGATATTAAATATTTTTAATAAAAATTTTCAGGTTTTGATTAAGTTGTTTTGAGTGTAATATTTTTGGACAGTTTTATGTCTAACTTTAACGCTGTGATGGGAATACAGGGAGCATATAATATTGTTTGCAGGGCTGAGAAAAAATATAAAAAAGCCCTGGAAGCATTTGGCGGCAGCCATAAACTGGAGTTTCCAAATACATCATATTTTCTGCCTGTCATATATTCTCTGACAGGGATAAAGGTGAGGGATTTAGACTCAGCAGGAGAACCTGTTCAATTAGCAAGAAAACTCTTACCCCAGAATAACATAAATAAAGGCCGTCTTCCTTTATTCAGAACCTTGCTTGACGCTGGAATGGCCGCGATCTTCGCAGAGGAGATAACTGAGGCAATTCGATACATGGAGCAACCTGATTTTTACCAGGCAGAGTTAGAAGACCCCGATATTAAGAAAGGCATGATCTGGCTTGGTGCAGCAGACGATGCAATCATGAGAAGGCGCGGGATGGAGTTTGTTGAAGGTAATTCACCCGGGTTTGCCCTGATAAACGGGTCTGCATCTGATTCTAAAACAGCAAGAAAGATAGCTGAAGAGTACCAGCAGAAAAATATTTATGTATTTATGGCTGCTGGAAGCGGGCCAGGAACACTTGCTGAACAGCTTATAGATGAAGGAGTTAATATAGGATGGAACAGCCACCTTGTTCCTTTTGGCCCTGATATATCAGCCTCGGTTTTTTCGCTCGGCTTTGTTAACAGGGTAGCAATGTCATTTGGTGGAGTCCAGCCAGGGGATTACAAAAAGATTCTGGCCTATGGAAAAGAGCGGATATTTGCCTTTATAAATTCCCTGGGTGATATAACCGCCGAATGGGGAGCCAACGTGGCAGGTGCTGTTAACTGGGGTTTTCCTGTTATAGCCGATAGAGATATAAAAGAGATACTGCCTGCCGGTGTCTGTCCAGATGAACAGATTGTCTCAAACGTAAGCCATGAAAAAATGAGCAGAAGATCTATTGAAGTCCGGGGACTTAAACTGAATATAAAAAAGATCGATATTCCACTGGATTATGATCCTGCCTTTGAAGGTGAACGTATTCGAAAGGATGAGATATTTATTGAAACGGGCGGCGGCAGGAGTCAGTGCGTTGAACTTGTTAAGATGGCTGATATTAATGAGATAGAGGACGGCAAGGTGACTGTGATCGGCCCTGATGTAAAGGACACAGCAAGAGGGTCTTTACTTCCGTTAGGTATCTATGTAAAGGTAGCCGGTCGCAATATGGAGCCTGACTTTGAGCCCGTTCTCGAGAGGCAGATCCACCATTTGATAAACTGTGCCCACGGCATCATGCATATTGGCCAGAGAGATACCACTCGAATCTGTGTGTCATGTCAGGCCGTGGAAAAGGGTTTCACAATTAAGGATATAGGGGAGATCCTCTATACGGGATTGCACCAGGATTTCAGTAATATTGCGGAAAGGGTGGAGGTAACCCTTTTCACAGAAAACAAAGAGGTAAGCAGGCTGAAGAAGCTTTGTAAGGCTGAATACAGGGCAAGGGATAAACGCGTTGAGAATATGACTGATGAAAGTGAGGAAGTATTTTACTCATGTACCATATGCCAGTCACTAGCTCCCGGCCATGTATGTATTATCAGCCCTGAGAGATCAGGTCCCTGCGGCGCCTATAACTGGCTCGATTGCAAAGCATCTTTCGAGATTAATCCAATCGGCCCCAATAAGCCTGTGGAGAAAGGTGAATGCCTGGATCCGTTTTCAGGGCAGTGGAAAGGCGTCAATGAATTTATATACAGTGCCTCAGGACAGACATTAAGACATTATAATCTTTACAGTTTAATGAATGAACCAGTGTCGACGTGCTCCTGTTGTGAATGTATATGCGCTCTGCTGCCCGCGTGTAATGGAGTAATGACGGTTAACAGGGAGTATAGCGGGGAAACGCCAAGCGGTATGAAATTCAGTGAACTTGCCGGCCTGATTGGTTACGGGCAGTCGGTTCCCGGTTTTGTCGGGCATTCAAAATATAATATAACACAGGGAAAGTTCATTTCCGGTGACGGAGGGTTGCTTCGGCTGGTATGGATGCCGGAATCCATGAAAGTGGAATTAAGAGATCGCCTTACTATGCGGGAAAATGCATTAGGAGTTCCAGATTTAATTGACATGATTGCTGATGAAACCGTAGGTGTCACTGAGGAAGACGTGTTAATGCACCTTGAGGAGAAAGGACACCCTGTATTGAAGATGGATCCAATACTTTAAAAAGGAATTATAACCAGTAGGGAAACTGGTTTTTGCAGACAGATACTTATTAGCTGAAAGAATATGTTTTAGGAGTATGATATGGGATTGACCGGGATTCAGATTTTCAAATTGTTGCCTAAAACCAACTGCGGTGAGTGTGGAGTTCCTACCTGCCTGGCCTTTGCCATGAACCTGGCTTCGGGAAAGGCGGAACTGGATTCATGCCCTTATGTTTCAGAAGAGGCAAGAGAAACACTGGAAAAAGCCTCTGCACCGCCTATAAGGCCGGTTTCAATTGGAGCAGGAAAAAGGGCATTTACGATTGGCGGGGAAACAGTCATGTTCAGACATGAAAAGACATTTCTTCACCCGCCTGGTTTAGCCTCCCTGATTCATTCTGATATTAATCCCGAGGAATTAGAGAGAAGGCTTAAGGAATGGAATGCTCTTCAATATGAAAGAGTAGGGGTCAACCTGTTTCCGGAGCTCATTGCCCTGAAGGATATCAATGGTGATGCACAGGCCTTCGCAAATGCCGCTGAAAAAATCGCTCGGGAAAGTGAATTCGGCCTGATCCTTATTAGCGGTAATGTTGATGTCATTCGCGCCGGAGTGAAGGTCTCGGCATTCAAGAGGCCTCTGCTGTACGCAGCTATGGCTCAAAATGTTGATGAAATGGGTGCCCTCGCCATGGAAAGCGGCCTGCCCCTGGCGGTCAGGGCAGATAACATTGATCAGCTGATAATGCTGAGTGACAAATTAACAGGAATGGGCCTGAAAGACCTTGTGCTTGATTCAGGTGCAAGGGAATTAAGGTCTCTGTTTGAGGATCAGGTGATAATAAGAAGAGAAGCTCTTACATCAGACAACCGGTCACTCGGTTTTCCCACCATAACTTTTCCCTGTGAAATGGCGTCAAACCTGGATATGGAGACGGTTATAGCCTCAATGGTGATCGCAAAATACGCCGGCATTGCAGTTCTCTCCGATTTCAGGGGGGAGAGCCTCTTTCCGTTGCTCCTGGAACGGCTGAATATATTCACAGACCCTCAGAGACCGATGACGGTAACAGAGGGAATTTATGAGATAGGAGGCCCTGACAGTAATTCTCCTGTCCTGATAACTACTAATTTCTCCTTGACGTACTTTATAGTAAGTAGTGAAATAGAAGGGAGCAGGGTTCCGAGCTGGCTTCTTATTATGGATACCGAGGGTCTCTCTGTAATGACTGCATGGGCCGCAGGTAAGTTTTCAGGGGAAGGTACCGGCGCGTTCATAAAGAATTGCGGAATTGAGGAAAGAATTGATAACAAAAGAATTATTATCCCTGGTTATGTCGCATCCATCAGCGGAGACCTTGAAGAAGCTCTGCCCGGCTGGGAAGTAATTGTCGGTCCAAGGGACGGCTCGTTAATACCGAAATTTTTGAAGGATTATGTTAAGTAACTTTAAAATTTTTGCATATGAGGGGTTGTTTTTCTGGTGTTTTTAATTGGTGAAAATCTTAATGTGATGAGAACGGTGCTTGGGAAGGCCTTCAAGGACAGGGACCCCGGACCGATTGCAGATGAAGCGGTCCGGCAGAAAAGCAGGGGCATGGACTGGATTGATATCAATCTCGGTCCTGCAGCAAAAGGGGGCCCTGAACTTATGGAATTTGTTGTAAAGACCGTTCAGGAAGCCATAGGGGATTCGCCCCCCCTGTGTCTTGATACGTCCAATATAGAGGCTATGGAGGCGGGTCTTGCAGTTCATAAAGGTAAGGCAATAATTAATTCAATAATGTGCAGGCCTGAAAGATATGAAAAGATGATTCCTCTTGCCGTTAAATATAACGCCTGTATGATTGCCTTGATGTGGGGACCTGAAGGTCTTCCAAGAGATGAAAATGAAAGGGCATCCCTTGCTGTCGAGCTTATTTATGCAGCCAGTGAAGCGGGAATTCCCAATGACGATATATTCGTAGACGGTATTGTAACTCCGATTAACATTCAGCAGCCTCAGCTTGTATGTCTTATGGCGTTCCTGGATATGCTCCAGGATTTTGCTCCCGGTGTAAAATCTACCTGCGGTTTATCTAATCTCTCCAATGGTGTTCCTAATGATCTGCGGCCCATCCTGAATCACACATTCATGGTTATGCTGGAAAGGAAAGGCATGTATTCATGCATTGCCGATGCCTATGATGATACCCTGGTTGATATAGCCAGAGGAAAAAGGGGTGACATAGAAAATGTCATCCACAATGTAATGGATGATGAAAAATTTGATTTGGATGGTCTCTCCGATGAGTTGCAGCGCTATGTAAAAACGGCAAAAGTAATTTTAGGCCAGTCTCTATACTCGGATTCATGGCTTGAACTATAAAGAATAAATGGTTTTGCAGGTAAATGAGTTTTATGATATAATCCTGTTTGTGATCCCACCAGAGAATAGGAGGACTGACGATGAATCATCTGAAGTCTCGTCTGACTCTGGGGCTTATCCTGGTGTCAATTATATATTTTTTCATCCTTTCTACTGCATATGCTACAGCAAAAATTGAATCATCACTTCTGCAGGAAGCAGAAGAGCAAGAACAACTGAACGTCATTATCTTTGTCAAAAGCCCTGACCTTAATGCTGCATCCGCAGAAGTAAAAAAGCGCTTTGATCCTGAAATTAAATCCCTTTCCGAAGAAGTGCGGAAAATTCACAGAAAATACCTGCCTCGCAAATCCTTGAATCCGGAAGAAGAGAAGGAATTTGTGCGAAAAGCCCCCCCCATTTCCCCATCGGATCAGGAACGCTTGAAGCTCATCCATGAGAGGCTGGATGAAACGATGGATGAGAAGAAGAGGGCGATCGGTATGGCCCTTCGAATGGCGGCCAGTCCCAATCTGGATGACGTGGCTGATTTTGTCACCGCCTCCGGCGGGCTGGTCCGAGCAAGGGTCTATGTAATCAGCGCCCTGGGTGCCACCATCCCAAGTTATGTGCTTACTGAGCTGGCCGGGCATCCTCTTGTGCTCTCGATCGAAAGGGATCGTAAAAGGCATCCTTTACTTGATATTAGTGTGCCGTCAAGCGGTTTTGCGACTTGGTGGTCTAATGGTTTTAGCGGCGGGCTGTATGATGTGGGCATTATTGAGTGGGGAGTTCAGGAAGATCATCCGGCTTTTTCAGGCATTTCTTTTATTTCTAACTCGGGGATACACACGGATCCCACAGGACACGGTACTCATGTGGCAGGGATTGTAGCCAGCGGAGATACGTTTTTTAGGGGAGGTGCCTATGGTCTCGATACTATTATTTGGTCAGAAGGGGGTACTATAGCTAATGAAGTAGAGACCATGGGGGATATGGAATGGCAGGCAACTGTGCCGGCTGAGAATCCGGAGGTAATTAATCAAAGTGCTGGCTATGGTGTGTATGATGATTTGGATTATGAGAATAACGACGCCTTTTACGATGCGTTCATACGCCGATACAATATTCTAATTATTCAGGCGGCAGGAAATAATGGTTGGACGGATTTAGCTCTAGATCGCCCTGCTGGAGCATATAATCTTATTACAGTTGCCAATATGTATGATAAAACAAAGATGGATCGAAGTGAGCACGTCAGGAGCGATTTTTCGTCCATAGGCCCGACACTTGGAGGCCGAAAAAAACCAGATCTCACGGCTCCGGGTACTGATATCCTGTCCTGTAACTGGCACTGGGCCACTGAGACTGATTTTATGTCTTTAAGCGGTACCAGCATGGCTGCGCCTCATGTGACTGCGGCCATAGTGCTCCTTGAAGACGGTGGCCTGAACCATAACCCAATGGCACAGAAGGCTGTTTTGATAAATACGGCTGATGCTTGGACAAGTCAGGATACCTCAGACCGTAATGATGATGGCCCGACTCCGGGTAGCCACTGGGACAAGTCCTATGGGTGGGGTTATCTCAACATGGACACGGCTTATTTCCACCGCAACGACTATTTTAATGACAGTGTTGTGCCGAACAACGGAACAGCAGTAGATGACGACTATAAGCTTTACAAAGGGCCTATGCTGGCAGACGAGAAGGCAACTTTGGTATGGCACAAACGGGTTGACTATATCGGGGGTACCGGTCCGGGCTATCAGAACAGACTGAGTGACTTGGATATCATTCTTTTTAATGAAGCGGATAGCAGTCTCAAGGGCTGGGATACGGGAAATACCATTGACAACGTGCATCAGGTCTGCACACCAAGTGATATCACGGGCGTTATAAAGGTCTATGCAGTAGATGCATCATTTGAATATGCGGATCACGAAGATTTCGCCCTGGCCACACAGGAACTGTTTGTGAAAGCTGATCCGCCTTCATTCGATGTCGGTCTTTCCATGCCGGCAAGTGTTGAAACCAGCACGAACTTTACCGTTACCGTTGATGTCACCAACAACGGAGATGTCAAGGCGCATAATAACAATGTCACCCTGTCTTTGCCGAGCGGGTTTTCCATCCAGTCGGGAGCAAACCCTCAAAACATAGGAAGCATCGCCGCGAGTGGCACCGGCCAGGCAACCTGGACGGTTCGTTCCTCCGCCACGCCAGGCGGATACAATCTTTCCGCTTCAAACGCAAGCACCTGCTATTATGAGACCTATACCTGCGCTTCCGGCGATACCCCCATCACGGTCACTGCCGTGCCAGGTCCTCACGCTCTCTCAAACGATATGCCGGAGATCTTTTCCGACATCCCCAAAGATTTCACCTTTAGCATCATTAACTATGACTGGTGCGGGGTGGCCATCAATCCGTCAACGGATCACGATATCATAATAGACAATGATTCCGACCTGGGCTCTCCGTATGCCATTTCAGAATTTACTGATAAACGTGATTTTGTCGTTGCGAACGGTCACATCAAGGGAACTGTTACGCATTACGCGCAGGTCTACTGGGGTTCCAGCAGCAGTTATACCATTGAGGCTGAATGGAATGCCTTGGATATCACGGCTGGAAAAGTTTATTCGGACAGCATGCCAGCCGGCGACGTTATCCAGATGTATGAGTCATATCTGCTCAGCGGGAACCAATATCGGGTGGAAGTGGACATCACTTCGGGAAGCGGTGATCTTGCCCTTTATATATTCAAGGCCTCGCGGGAGCATGGAGGTCGCCTTTCCGGGGACTATGATTATTCTTCCGAGTCAGGAGGCTCAGGTGATGATGAGAGTGTTTCGTTTACGGCTGACTGCACTGGTGAGTTTGGAATCGCCGTTATCAACGACAATGCTTCGTCGGCGAGCTATACTATCTCAGTAATTGAATTGGATACCACGTGCCCTCATCCCAATCCAATGACTTGGACCGAGGAGCCGGCTGAGACAAGCACGTCATCCATTAGCATGACGGCGACCACCGCGACGGATGATTCCCCCCCGATAGAGTACAAATTTGATTTCACCAGCAGTCCTACCGGAGGCAGCGGTGGCTCAGACTCCATCTTGCAGACCTCGACCTCGTACACGGACACCGGTCTTGGGGTGAATCACCAGTATGGGTACCGGGTGATGGCACAGGACAGTCTGGGGAATCCAACCGGATATTCTTCAATAAGTTATGATTACACCGATATCGAGACACCTACCGGTATTACCTTCGGCACGGTCACAACGACAAGCATCCAGGCCAAATCGGCCAACACGCCATCGGGGCTGAGCCGGGGCAATTCCGGGCTTATAATCTACAATGTGACGAAGGTGACTAATTCAGCCTGGAAGCAAAACAACGATTACTGGACGAGCGGCTCGCTCTCACCCAACACGCAGTATGGATTCAGGGCCAGGGCGAAAAACGGTGATGCCAATGAAACAGGGTATTGTTCGACGGCATATAAATATACCCTGGCCAATACACCGGGGGCTGCCGGTTTTACCAACGTGACCCAGACAAGTATCCGCGCGAACTGGACGGCGAACGGCAATCCGGCCGGGACACAATATTACTGTGAGAATATAACCAATACTACCAACTCGGGGTGGACGGCAAATACCTACTGGGACAGCACCGGCCTTGCATGCGGGACGCCCTATTCATTCCGGGTATACGCGAAAAACGGCAATGATATTCCGGCCGGACCCACCAGCCTCGGTTCTCAGAGCACATCGGAGTGTCCTGATGAAGATCCCCCAACGCCGAACCCGATGACCTGGGCGACGGAGCCCTATGAGACGAGCACTTCATCCATCGCGATGACGGCCACCACGGCGACGGATGCTTCCCCCCCGATCCAGTACCATTTTGATTTTACCAGCAGTCCCACCGGAGGTACGGGCGGTTCAGACTCTATCTGGCAGGCCTCGACCTCGTACACGGACACCGGGCTTGGGGTGAATCACCAGTACGGTTATCGGGTACAGGCAAAAGACAGCCTTGGAAATCCGACCGGGTATTCGTCAATAAGTTATGATTACACTGATATCGAGACACCCAGCGGCATTACATTCGGCACGGTCACGACGACCAGCATCCAGGCCAGATCGACTAATACGCCGTCGGGGCTGACCCGCGGCAATTCCGGGCTGATAGTCTACAACGTGACGAAGGGGACTAATTCTGACTGGAAGCAGAACAATAATCTCTGGACAAGCGGCTCGCTTTCCCCCAACACCCAATACGGATTCCGGGCTCAGGCGAAAAACGGTGACGGCGACCCCACCGGTGAGTGTGCCACGGCTTACAAATACACACTGGCCAACGCCCCGGGAGCTGCCGGCTTTACCAATGTGACCCAGACGAGCATCCGGGCGAACTGGACGGCGAACGGCAATCCGGCCGGGACACAGTATTGGTGTGAAAATACAACCAATACTACCAACTCCGGGTGGACGGCAAATACCTACTGGGACAGCACCGGGCTCGAGTGTGATACGCCCTATTCATTCCGGGTATACTCGAAAAACGGCAATGATGTCCCGGCAGGTCCAACGTCCCTCGGTTCACAGACGACAGCGGCCTGCAGCGGAGAAACCGATCCGCCGACGCCGAACCCGATGACGTGGGCGACGGAGCCCTATGAGACGAGCACTTCATCCATCGCGATGACGGCGACTACCGCGACGGATGCTTCCCCCCCGATCCAGTACCATTTTGATTTTACCAGCAGTCTCACCGGCGGGACCGGAGGTACGGATTCCGCCTGGCAGGCCTCGACCTCGTACACGGACACCGGTCTTCAGGCAAACCATCAATACGGATACCGGGTACAGGCGAAGGACAGTGCGGGAAATCCTCCAACCGATTATTCGTCAGAGAGTTACGACTACACGGATATCGAGACACCGACCGGTATTACCTTCGGCACGGTCACAACGACAAGCATCCAGGCCAGGTCGACCAATACCCCCTCAGGGTTGACCCGTGGGAATTCCGGGCTCAAGATTTTCAATGTAACGGATGTAAGTAATTCCGACTGGAAGCAGAACAATAATCTCTGGACAAGCGGCTCGCTTTGGCCGAATATCCAATACGGATTCAGGGCTCAGGCGAAAAACGGTGACGGCGACCCCACGCCGTACTGTCCCACAGCCTACAAATACACCCTGGCCAACACCCCGGGGATTGCCGATTTTACGAACGTGACCCAGACGAGCATCCGGGCGAACTGGACGGCAAACAACAATACGCCGGGGACAGAGTATTGGTGTGAGAACACAACCAAAGGAACCAATTCGGGATGGATAACCGGCACCTCCTGGGACAGCACCGGTCTTGCGTGCGGGACACCCTATTCATTCCAGGTGTATTCGAAAAACGGTGACGGCATCCCGGCAGGACCAACCAGCCTCGGCTCTCAGGCCACGTCGGCCTGTGAGGTGCAGACCGGCGATAAATACTGCACAGACTTTGATGAGCGGGGAGACTGGACAGGAGACAGCAATATCTATGTAGATGAGGATGATTCACGGTTATACTGGTATACCAACAGCTCTTATCATTCCGCCTACGACAACATTTCAGCAGTGACCCAGGCCGGGGATGTCATAGAGTTCGAATATCATTACCTCTACCATTTTGACTCAAGTACTCGCCAGGACGTTGTATTCGGTTTCACCGATTCGATCTCAACTTATGAGAATACCTTCCCGGACAACCTTATCGGCGGGTATGCACAAAATTATTATAATCCTACTACCAAAACTCATTATGCACAAACTCATGTAAAGATAAACAAAGACGGCAGTTCTCTCTTTAACTGGGGGGAAAACGATCATCCTCGGGGGACGCCGGCGGTCTACAAGGCGAGGATCGAAATAGTCAATTCCAGCACCTATTCCGTCACCATCTGGAAAGACAATGTGATCGTTTATCCAAAAACAAATAGAAGTGGAGATCTTACTGGCATTCATTTTACGTTGTGCGCCGCCTGGAACAAACAGACCCAATATGGATTGTCAATGCAGGGTTTATATGAAGGGTATTTAGATTACATCTGCTGGACTGTGTCGGGCAGTAAAGGACTTCCACCCGGAGTCATGCAGCTGCTTTTAATGGGTGAATAATCTCATTAAAAGAAGGCAACGCCGCAGAGTATCCGGCGGGTAGCTATAAAAACAGATCCTGCGAGGTCTCAAGAGCGGATATTTTCGTTAAGGAGCAGGCGCTGGCAAAGGCGCGCAGTTTGTACCATACACACAGTTTGGGTGGTTAGTCATGTTAGTACCATTCATGTATGCGGTATTCTGGTCGACCAGGTTGTACCCTGACATAAAATATATGCCGTGATCTGTATTTTTATAGCAGGTGTTGCCGGTAGCAGTTGAGCCATTAGCGACACCAAGACCGGCACCGGTATTGTCAGAGCCACTTTTTTCTGTGGAAATACAGGGCCATAAGTAAACCAAGGACAATCATTATTATCCATAATGCAGGATAGGCCCATGCCCATTTAAGCTCCGGCATGGACTCAAAGTTCATTCCATAGATGCCCGCCAGAAAGGTAAGAGGAATAAAGATTGTGGCGATGATTGTCAGGACCTTCATGACCTCATTCATTCTGTTGCTCAGGCTTGAAAGATAGGTGTCAAGCATCCCTGATACCATATCGCGATATGATTCAAGGGTATCAATTACCTGGATGGTATGATCGTAGACGTCTCTCAGGTAGATATTTGTTGACTCCTCGATAAGTGAAGACTCGGTTCTTTCCAGTGTGCTTACGACCTCCCGTAAAGGCCATACCGACTTTCGAAGTGATATCATTGTCCGTTTCATGCCTTGTATGCTCTGCAACATCTCAGGGGTTGGATTGGCGAGCAATGCTTCCTCCATTTCCTCTATCTTTTCTCCGAGGCGTTCAAGAATTACAAAGTAATTGTCCACCACAGCATCGATAAGGGCATAAGCCAGATAATCAGCATTTTTCTTTCTAATTCTGGCTTTTTCGCTCCTTATTCTGTCCCTGACAGGATTAAAGATATCTCCGATCCTTTCCTGAAATGTTATGACAAAATTAGAGCCCAGAATAAGGCTGAATTGTTCATCCTTTATTTCATCCTCATCTTCATCATAATAGAGCATCTTAAGTACTATGTAGAGATAGGTTTCAAGGTCATCGGTCTTAGGCCGTTGACCTGTATGCAGGATATCCTCAAGAACAAGGGGATGAACATCAAAATGTGTGCCAATTTTTTCTATAATATCAATGTCATGGAGACCATCTATATTTATCCATGTTACAGTTCCCTTGTCCTTATAAGTAAAACACTCCTCCACCATATTTACTTCTTTTTCCTGAAACTCTATCTCATCGTAGTCGACAATGCTGATCCTTGTCTTCTCGATCTTTCTTTCTCCCACATGTACCAGTGTGCCGGGGGAAAGACCTGCCTTTTTTGATGATAATTTCAGAAAATGTGCCATTAAAAGACCCTCTTAATTTAAGTTATCCCATGCCTGGAATGGAGCATAAAATTTCATCAGGGACATTTTCTTCAAACTGTTTGAAATTTAGTCTGAAATCGACAGCCAGTTTTTTTGCACGTTCGTCGTATTTTTCCCTGTTCGAAGAAAAGTTTCTTGGATTCAACATTTCAGAGGGAACCCCATAACAATATTTTGGGATCAGGAACCCGAAAACAGGGTCATGTTCAAACTCACCATTGTCAAGAGATCCGTTCAATATATTCCTGATCAGCGCCCTTGAATAAGGTATCTTTATCCGCTCAGATTTACCGTAGGGTTCTCCTATCCAGCCCGTATTTATAAGCCAGCAGTTTACATTATGGGTCTTGATCTTTTTCATAAAGAGGTCGGCATATACTGTAGGAGGCAGGACCATGAAAGGGGCTCCGAAGCATGCGCTGAATGTCGCCTTCGGCTCCTGAATACCCGCTTCAGTGCCAGCGACCTTGGCGGTGTACCCGCTCAGAAAATGAAAGACTGCCTGTTCCGGTGTGAGCTTTGCCACAGGAGGCATCACACCGAAGGCATCACATGTCAACATTATAACATTCCTGGGATGCCCGCCGATACCTTCCCGGACAGCGCTCGGGATATGCGATATCGGGTACGCTGCCCTGGTATTTTCCGTCAAAGAAGCATCGTTCAGGTCAAGCCGTCCGGTTTTCTGATCCATACTAACGTTTTCAAGTATTGTACCGAACCGTCTCGTACATTCATATATTTCCGGTTCCGACTCTTTTGAGAGATTAATGACCTTGGCATAGCAGCCGCCCTCAAAATTGAATATGCCCTCATCGCTCCACCCGTGCTCGTCATCCCCTATCAATCTGCGTTCAGGGTCTGCCGACAGGGTTGTTTTACCGGTACCGGAAAGACCGAAAAATATGGCAGTGTCATTTTCAGCTCCAACATTCGCAGAGCAGTGCATCGACAGAACAGATCCCTGTGGAAGGATATAGTTCAGGACAGTAAAAACGGATTTCTTTATTTCGCCTGCATAACTTGTCCCACCGATGAGGACGAGATTCTTTCCAAGATGAAGCAGGATAAATGCCTCCGAACTTGTCCCGTCCAGCTCGGGGATAGCCTGGAACCTGGGGACATTTATTATTGTAAACTCAGGATTATGGTCGCCGGCCTCATCCGGTTTTTTCATCTGGATAAACATATTTCTGGCAAAAAGGCTGTGCCAGGCCTTTTCCGTGATAACCCGGATACGATGTTTATATTTTCTGGCAGCGCCGGCGTAACAGTCCTGAATAAACAGATCTTTATTCTGGAAATATGCCTGGAGACGATGAAAGAGATGGGTAAATCTTTCTTCATCGATCCCCTTGTTTACAGGGCTCCACCAGATTTTGTCTTCACTTGAAGGTTCTCTGACGATAAAGCGGTCGTTTGGGGAACGCCCCATTAGATGCCCTGTTCTTACAACAATCGGACCAAGATGGGCGATATTTCCTTCCCTCCTTTTGATGATTTCTTCATAAAGGCGGGGAGTGGTGGAATTCCAGTAAATCGCACCGACATTCCTGAATCCCTGTCTTTCGAGTTCAGACCTGATATCAAAATGATCAAACATTTTGTCTCTCCCGGCATGGATGATAAATAAAAATAATTATCCTATTTGATCCTGTAAAAAATGTCTTATTTATGAATTGATGCAAACCCGTCAAGCAGTCAGTATGGTTTACCGGGGGGCCCGGATTCCGGATAATCCCAGCCGAAACCCCATCTGAACGGGGTTGGCAGCCACCACACGCCACCAACACGAACACCGTAATACATTATAGTTGCGATGACAGGATGCCCTTTTTGGGATATGCATTCTTTTAATTTTTTGTCAGCCTCCTTTTTTTCATGCCGGGTTCCACCCATCCAGTAAACCAGATCATGCTCGATGCAGCATTCCACCCAGTCACTGTCAGGCCAGCAGGAACAACCATCGGATTTGAAGGCATGAGGAGGTAATGGTTCCTCCCAGATTGATTGTGAATAAAGGCTTTGGGCCAGGTCATCAATCTTATTTTGATCTGAAGAGCAGCCCCAGGGAGGCAAAAAGAACAATATAAGCAGAATGATGTAAAATCTGATCATTTTATGCATCCCATCTTAACAGTGAAAGTCACAGGGTCTCACCAGACAAATAGATCATTAGCACAATATTGACTATGCGTCAAATTATTTGCTTATTTGAACATATCCTTTTTTACTTATTATATTAAAAAAGCATTTAGTTAATAATGATCTAAATATATCTAATAAATATTACAAATAGTGAATGATAACCGTATGGTTTTTATAGGATTAGAAAATATTTGACGTTGACGTATTAATCAGATTTTTCTATCTTTTAAAGCAAAAGGCGAATACAATTTTTCGCAGTTCATATCATATTGCATTATCTGCATGGCCGGTTATCAGCTGGCTTTTTCATCATAAGGAATAATATTCTTGCCAAATAACAGGAGGAAAAATGGATATACATGAAATACGTCTTGAGGACTTTAATCCGGAAAAATTTGCCACTGAAATGATTGAGCAGATTTCATCGGCAGTGGGTGACGGGGTTGCAATCAACGCCCTGTCCGGCGGGGTCGACTCCTCGGTTGTAACTTTGCTCGGTCACAGGGCTCTGGGAAAACAGTTCAAGTCGTTTTTTATCGAAAACGGTCTTATGAGGGAAGGCGAACCCGAGCATATCGTATCCATTTTCAGGGAACTGGGTGTAAATGTTGAACTGGTTGACTCCAAAAAGGACTTTCTTGATGCGTTAAAAGGATTGACCGATCCTGAGGAGAAAAGAGAGGCAATAACAAGTTCTTTTTACAAAGACATATTTGCAGATCTGGTTAAAAAAACCGGCGCCACATACCTGTTCCAGGGCACGAATTTTACGGATATTGAAGAGACGGTTGCAGGGATTAAAAGGCAGCATAATATCCTTGAACAGATCGGTATAGATCCAGAGAAGATTTATGGATACAAGGTGATTGAGCCCTTAATTCGACTGAGAAAGCCTGCTATCAGAGAGCTTGGAAAATTCCTTGGACTGCCGGAGGAGCTGTATTCAAGGCCTCCGTTTCCAGGACCTGCCCTTGCAGCCAGAATTATAGGAGAGATAACGCAGGAGAGGCTGGACACTGTAAGGGCGGCGACAAAAATTGTTGAAGAAGAGCTGGCCGGTTGCGGAGCGTTTCAATATCTGGCTATTCTTCACGATGACAGGGTAGTTGGAATAAGGGACGGCAAAAGGGACTTCGGGCTTCAGATAGAGGTAAGGTGCTGGGACAGCACGGACGCCAAAAGCGGGACGCCCACCAGGCTTTCATTTGATGTCCTGGAGCGATTAGGGCAAAGAATATCCTCAGAAGTACCCGGTGTCGTAAGTGTGACCTACAATATAACAGCAAAGCCGCCATCTACAATAGAAGCGGTTTGACGCTGAATCTACAGAAAGAAATCTTTTGAGGCTTTTGTTGCATTTTAAAGGATTCCTTAAGATCAATTGCCGTCGCGGTCAATTGGATCATCGATTTAGAGCGAAACCGAATTGACCTCAGGAATTCTGCTTCCGAGAAATGACTCTCCGAAGACCCTGAAGCGTTCAGGGTCATCCGTGGTAAAAAACAATCTCTCCCTGTTTTTTGAGAGAATTGCCTCTATTTCAGAATGTCTCTTGAGGTAGTCGGCAAGTTTAGCAGCGACAATTCCGGGAGCGTCCAGTACGTTGCAGTTTTTTCCCATTATCCTCTCGATATCCTTTTTCAGAAACGGATAGTGGGTACATCCAAGAATGAGGGAGTCAACGGATTTGCTTTTAATTGTTCTGAGATATTTTTTAAGAATCATGTTCGTTTCCGGCTTCCCCACCCATCCTTCCTCAACCAGCGGAACTAAAAGCGGGCATGCCTGGCCAAAGACCTTCAGCGAAGGATTGAGTTTGTGCAGTTCCTGATTGTAAACCCCGGATTCGATTGTTGCTCTTGTTCCTATTACGGCGATGCGCCCTCGTCCGGATTTCTCTGCTGCCGCTTCAGCAAGAGGAATTACCACACCAAGAACCCGCCTGTCGGGATAATGGTCCGGCAGCCACTCCTGCTGTAATTTCCTCAGGGCCTTTGCCGAGGCAGTATTGCATGCAAGTATTATAAGTTCAGCGCCCTGTCTGAAGAGAAAGTCCACGGCCTGCCTTGTGTATTCAAAGACGATCTGGAGGGATTTGTTGCCGTAAGGCGTACGGGCACTGTCGCCAAGATACAGGTAACCGTACCGGGGCATGAGGTCCAGAAAACCCTTGAGAATTGTTAAACCGCCATATCCTGAATCAAAAATCCCGATCATATAGTGTGTCCTCATCCGTGTATTATGTTCTGTTTCTCAGCAGCCTGATTTAACCATGGGGCCAAATTACGGGGATATTATGCAAATGCACACGAAGGCATAACACAGGAAATACGGAATCGGGCGCATAAAACAGGGTGCTACCCGCCCATAAGGGATAACCGCATATTTTCCCATTTACCATTCTTTACCAATTTGTATTTTTCCCCGAACAGATCATTACTTAAATAGTATTTGCAGGACTGTTTAAAGGAGAGCCGCCTCTTGCCGGAATATTCATCTTATAAATAATAGCTAAAAACTTTTAAAAGAGTCCGGAGATGAATTATCTCTTTGAAAGATAATAATTTTCAATTGTTTTCAATTGAGAAATATATGCTTCCTGATATTTGAGCTCAGGATAGCGGCTGATTTCCGCATGGAGAGGCTTAATGAATGGCACTATGTCAATTCCATAGTTGTTGGCCCTGTTTTTATCTGTTTCATGGATTATCAAAACACTGTAATAGCTGAGAAGGAGTCTGAGATCTGCTGAACGCCTGGCCAGATAAGCCCTGCCTCCCATGGTATTAAGGAAAAAGCCGGCATATTTATATAGTACATCAAGAGAAGGCCTTATTCGCTCTTTATCAGGACAGCGGTCATGCAGAGTCAGCCATGTATAAAACATCTCAAGGTCTGTTTCTATTGAGTCCTGTTCAAATTTAAGTATTTCTTTTAGCAGTAGGATATCCGATTTATCCAATACACGGAAAAAGTGGTACATATTCCTTATTATTATCTTGGGATACACACCTTCTCCTGCGGGGACCGGTGGGCGTTCCGCCAGTTTTTTCAAGATTAGTTTAAAATGCATGAAACTATCCATACCTGTACCAAGAAGACGTATGGCTGGTTTTGTGTCCAGGTATTTGAAGAAGTCAGCAATATTTGTTTCTATCTGTGTGCAATAGTCTTCTTCGGCAGATATTTCAAGTGGGGACTCTTCTTCAATTACACTGGAAAAAACTTCGGGTTTTTCTTCGGTAATTGTAACAGGTTCCTGAAAAACAGGTTCCTTGGTTTTAACGGGTTCTGGAACTTTTTCAATTACTATCTGCCTTTCCGGCTGTTTCATCATTCCGGAGTAGATATAGAATCCCAGTCCGGCAAGTATAACAATCAGCAAAGCAAATAGAAGATATGAGAGTATTCTGCCTTTTTTCATAGTATTGCCTTTATGATAAAATTTGATACTGTTTATGACCTTCCTCGTAATAGTCATTACCCAGGATATCATTTACAACAATAACAGGAAATCTTTCAACCTTTAATCTTCTTACAGCCTCAGGACCAAGGTCTTCATAGGCTACTGTAATGGATTCCCTGACAGCCCTTGAGATCAAAGCCCCGGCACCCCCGGTTGCAGCCATATAAACGGCCTTGTATCTTACCATTGCTTCCCTGACAGCATCGGACCGCCTTCCCTTGCCTATCATACCCTTTAATCCCATTTCGAGCAATTTTGGAGTGTAAGGATCCATTCGGTAACTGGTAGTTGGTCCGGCTGAACCGATAACCCTGCCGGGCGGGGCCGGTGATGGTCCCACATAATATATCACCTGACCCTTCACGGGGAAAGGTAGTTCCCGGTCCGCTTTAACAAGTTCCATCATTCTTTTATGGGCCGTATCCCTGGCGGTGTAAATATATCCGCTTATTTCTATCCTGTCTCCTGATCGAAGGTTGATTATGTCCTCCATAGAAAGAGGTGTTTTCAGTTCAATGATCCTGTCAGGGCCAAATTTCTTCAAAGGGTTATCTCCATATGGCGGCTTGCATGGCACTGGAGATTGACCCCAAGAGGGAGGCTGGCTATATGACACGGTATCATGATTATATGAACAGCAAGAGATGTAGTCCTTCCCCCGAGACCCTGCGGCCCAATGCCTGTCTTGTTTATTTCTTTCAGGAGCTCATTTTCCATTTGATCCAGCTCAGGATCGGAATTAGCAGTTCCCAGCGGGCGAAGAAGGGCCTTTTTTGAAATCAGTGCAGCCTGTTCAAAGTTGCCGCCGATGCCCACACCCACAATTGTAGGAGGGCAGGGGTTGGGGCCCGCTTCATATACAGTGCGGACCACATGCTCCTTTACACCTTTCCAGCCCGCTGAAGGAGGGAGCATGAATACGCGGCTCATATTTTCGCTGCCGCCGCCCTTTGGAACCACACAGATTTTAAGTTTGTCACCCGGAACAATTTCCATATGTGCTATTATAGGTGTGTTGTCGCCGGTATTCTTTCTCGTAAATGGATGACATACGGATTTGCGCAGAAAACCCTCACTGTATCCTTCTCGTATGCCCTGTTCAAGGGCGGATTTAAAGTCATCGCCGACAATGCATACTTCCTGGCCCAGCTCAACAAAAACAGTGACAAGGCCAGTATCCTGACACACAGGAATTCTGTCTTCTCTTGCTATCCGCGCATTCTCAATCAACTGGACCAGAATTTCTTTTCCTGAAGGAGAAGTCTCATTTTTTAATGCATCTTTAAAGGCATGAATTACATCTTCTCCTAATTCCAGATTAGCAGTGATCGCCAGATCTCTGACAACCTGGATAACCTTTTGGGTCGAAATTCGACGCATAAGACTCCAATTGCAGTGACGCGTTAAGATTTGTCTTTCTTAAAATGGATTAGTTGGAACAGTTTATGTTATATTATTTACTTGCCGGAAAAAAAGAATGCTTAATAATATACAGAAGATGATATTATTAAGCAATCAAGAAAGTGGGATTGTAAGCAATGAAGGTTCTATTAACCAATGATGACGGCATTCATGCTCCCGGTTTATTTGAATTGTACGAGGCCCTTAGGCCCGATTATGATGTTCATGTTGTTGCGCCGGAATCGGAAATGAGCGCTGTTGGTCATGCTATTACCCTGACTTTACCT
This sequence comes from Deltaproteobacteria bacterium, assembly GCA_036733345.1. Taxonomy (GTDB): domain Bacteria; phylum Desulfobacterota; class DSM-4660; order Desulfatiglandales; family Desulfatiglandaceae; genus JAFGMQ01. The sequence continues at coordinate 31,626 of DAINAR010000016.1, forward strand.
CTAAGGGTTCAGAAAGTGATGAAAAACGGGTCTTTTTTTGGATATTCAGTAACAGGAACACCGGCGGATTGTGTTAAGATTGCTGTACAAGAGCTGCTTGATGGCCCTCCCGACATTATACTTTCTGGAATTAATCTTGGCCCTAATGTAGGTATCAATATTCTTTATTCAGGTACAGTTTCTGCGGCAACTGAAGGTGCATTTTTAGGCGTGAGGTCTGCCGCCATTTCTTTAGACTGCAGAAAAGACCCGGACTTTGGATTTGCTTCCTTATTCGCCAAAGAACTCATAAGGTTCATGATGGAAATCGGATTAGAAGAGGGAATAGCTCTTAACGTGAATATCCCCGATGGTCCCCCCGAAGAGATAAGGGGTGTATGCTTCACAAGTCAGGGGATGTCCAGATTCGATGAAAAATATGAACGTCGAAGTGACCCCAGGGGGAATGTATATTACTGGCTTTCAGGTGAAACGCTCATTGAAGATGGAGATACAAATAGCGACTCAAGGGCCTTAAAAGAGAAGAGGATCACCATTACACCCATAAGTTATAATCTTACATCCGTAAACGAGCTTAATAGATTAAAATCCCTGTCTTCCAGGACCCTTAAAAAACTGTCTCATTTAGGGAAAAATTATGAATAAAATCCTTTATCCTGGCTTAGTCTAATCAAAATATGTGTAATGGTGAAGTATTATCCTGTTCTTCGAGTTTTAGTAATAGATTTTTACAGCTATTAACCCTGCCCGGCCAGTTGCTTGAAAAGTTTGAACCTTTCTTTGGTGTCTTTTTCAGCCAGCTTAAAAAGCCGTTCTGCATTATCAGGAAATGTTCTTTTCAGGCTTGAATAACGGACTTCGCCCAACAGAAATTCCTTAAAGCTCTCTTTGGGTTCTTTTGAGTCAAGAATAAATGGATTTTTACCTTCATCCTTGAGCACAGGATTGTATCGATAAAGCGGCCAATAACCTGATTCAACGGCCTTTTTTTCTTCTTCCTGACTTAGTCCCATATTAATTCCATGGTTGATGCATGGTGAATAAGCTATTATAAGAGAAGGCCCATTATAGCTTTCAGCTTCGAGGAGGGCCTTAAGGAGCTGGTTTTTGTTGGCTCCCATAGCCACAGAGGCAACGTAAACATAGCCGTAAGTCATTGCCATGAGGCCTAAATCCTTTTTTCTGGTGGGTTTGCCACTTGCTGCAAATTTTGCTACTGCGCCTATAGGGGTTGATTTTGATGATTGACCGCCGGTATTTGAATAGACCTCCGTATCTAAAACAAGGATGTTGACATCATGATTCATTGCGATGACATGGTCAAGGCCTCCATAACCTATATCATAGGCCCAACCGTCTCCACCGAATATCCAGATTGATTTTTTTGTAAGGTAATCACTTCTGTCCAGAATATCCAGCAGGATTGATTCTGTGTTAGCATCAACGGTTTCAAGCTCGAATTCAATTAATTCTATAACTTCTCGGGAATATTCCTTGGAGTTTTCCCCGTTATTCATATTTTCAAGCCATGCCTCAAATGCGTTTTCAAGTTCTTTGGAGACGCCGGCCTTTAAGGCATCACCCATAAGTTCGGCCAGTTTTTTTCGCCTCTGACTGACGCCTAATTCCATGCCAAAGCCAAACTCAGCGTTATCCTCGAACAGAGAATTTGCCCAGGCAGGACCATGACCATCGTCATTTACTGTATAAGGGCAAGTGGGAGCTGAAGCTCCATAAATCGAAGAACACCCCGTAGCGTTGCCTATAAGCATCCGATCACCGAATAGTTGTGTGATTAGTTTTATGTATGGCGTTTCACCGCATCCAGCACAGGCCCCTGAAAATTCAAAGAGAGGTTGGCGGAATTGACTACCCTTTACAGATGAAACTGGCATCGGGTCGTTTAAATGTGGCAGCTCTAAAGAAAAAATGTGGTTTGGAATTTGCGCATTAGTCTGGGTAGCAAGAGGTTTCATAATCAGGGCCTTTTCCTTGGCAGGGCAGACCTGTGCACAGTTGCCACAACCTGTGCAATCGAGGGGGCTGATTTGAATCCTGTAACGCAGGCCTCTCAATTCTTTTCCTCTGGCTGCTACTGTAAGAAAATCCTTTGGGGCATCCTTCAGGTCTTCTTCATGAGCAAGGACAGGGCGAATAACTGCATGAGGGCAAACAAAGGAGCACTGGTTGCATTGAATACAGCTTTTCGGCTGCCATTCCGGCACATTGATGGCAATACCTCTTTTTTCATATTTGCTTGTTCCAACAGGGAATACACCGTCAGGCGGCATAAGACTCACCGGCAGTTTGTCGCCCTGCTGGGCAATCATGGGGCGCATTACCTCTTTTACAAACCTTGGTTCAGTTCCTTTTGCATATTCTTCGTGACCGGCAATAGCCCATGATTCGGGATACTCTATCTTATTAAGGGCTCCAATAGCCTTATCCACAGCATCAATATTCATTTGGACAACCCTGTCCCCTTTTTTACCGTATGTTTTCTTGATAGCTTCTTTCATGAAATGAAAGGCCTCGGCTGGAGGAATAACATTTGAAATTTGAAAGAAGGCGGCCTGCATGATCATATTGATACGGCCCCCAAGGCCCAGTTCGGTGGCGATTTTGACCGCATCGATATTATAGAAATGAAGATTTTTCTGTGCAATCGTACGTTTCATATTATCCGGCAGCTTTTTTTCCATGTCTTCAAGAGTCCAGGGGGATTCAAGAAGAAAGGAACCACCCTCCCTGATTCCTTCCAGTATGTCATACTGGTCGACAAAGGCGTGGTTGTGACAGGCAATAAAGTCAGATTTGGTCAGGAAATAGGGTGACTGGATCTTCTGTGGAGAAAACCTGAGATGGGAAATGGTAATTCCACCGGATTTTTTGGCATCATAAGCGAAATAGGCCTGTGCATACATGTCGGTGTTTTCTCCTATGATTTTAATAGTGTTTTTGTTTGCACCGACCGTACCATCTGCGCCGAGTCCCCAGAATTTGCATCTTACCGTTCCTTCAGGGGATGAATGAATTTCTTTACTTATGTCAAGTGACGTATGGGATACATCATCCACAATGCCAACGGTAAAGTGATTTTTGGGCACTTTTGACCGGAGATTGTCAAATATTGCTTTTACCATAGTGGGATTGAAATCCTTGCTTCCCAGTCCATAGCGCCCTCCGACAATTACAGGTGCATGTCCTATTTCCTTGAAAACCGTGTTTACGTCCAGATAAAGAGGTTCACCTAAACATACAGGAGACTTGACCCTGTCAAGGACAGCTATGTGTTCAGCAGTTGCAGGAACGGCTCTGAAGAAGTGTTCTCTGGAAAAGGGAACCGGTACCCTGACTTTTATAAGACCTACACGCTCCCCTAATTTAATCATGTAGTTAACTGTCTCTTCAATTACCTCGCAGCTCGAGGCCATGGAAACGATAATCCTGTCTGCTTCAGGATCTCCGACATAGTCAAAAAGGTTATATGAACGCCCGACTATATCCCCCACTTTTTCCATTTCTTCCTGAATAATATATGGTATCCGTTCATAAAATGGATTTGCAGCCTCACGATTTTGAAAAAATATATCAGGGTTCTGGGCTGTTCCTCTTACCTGAGGATACTCCGGGTTCATAGCGCTGCTCCTGAAATCATCAATAGCATCCCAGTCTACCAGAGCAGCCATATCCTTATAATCAATCATTTCGATTTTCTGTATTTCCATAGAGGTCCTGAATCCGTCAAAGAAATGGACAAACGGCAATCGGGCTCTGATACTCGCAAGATGAGCTACAAGGCCGAGATCCATAACCTCCTGCACTGATGCTGATGCAAGCTGAGAAAAACCCGTTATTCTGACCGCATCTATGTCAGAGTGATCCCCAAATATTGAAAGCGCATGGGTGGCAACGGCCCTGGCTGAAACATGAAAGACAGTTGGAAGAAGCTCTCCGGAGATTTTGTACATGTCGGGGATCATAAGAAGAAGCCCCTGTGATGCCGTGAATGTGGTGGCCAAGGCCCCTGCGGCCAAAGCACCGTGGACGGCACCTGCCGCCCCCGCCTCTGATTGCATTTCAGATATATTCAATACCTGTCCAAATATGTTTTTACGTCCTCGGGATGCCCATTCATCACAATATTCACCCATAGTACTTGATGGCGTTATGGGATAGATTGCTGCTACATCGCTCATGGCATAAGCCACATGGGCCGCGGCTTCGTTTCCTTCAACAGTTTTTATTACAGGCATAATTATTCTTCCTTATATAAAGTTTTTGGCACGAAGATTCGATTTTTATCAGATCAGAGATGATCAGATACCTTATAAATTTGTCCTCCTGAGCAGAAAATCTGCATTTTGCTCCGGGCAAGGAAAATTTTATTGCAGATTCATTATTTTCACAAAGTGATAATATTCTGCAATACCATAAAATTATATATACAGTTATTTTTTCCTAAGTATATATTTTTATAATTCAATGCAAATTTTGTCAAATTTTAAAATTCTTTAATTTCCACATTTTACAAGGCGGGAAAACCAGGGCTGGTTTTGATTTTGAAAACAGATGCAGGGAAAAGAAAAGTCCTTCATATATTTTAAATAGATGTTCATCTGCAGTCAGGGCATTTTTCCCAGAAATCTTTCGGGATACCCTCAGTGATATTTTTGAAATATTCCAATTGAAACCACGGAGCAAAGGTTCTGTTGCAGACCTTGCATGTTTTCAGAGGAAGGGTTCTTGACCAGCGAACGATTGTCCTTTCTTTTTCGTTCTCCTCAATTTTTATGCAGTTTGTCGGACATACATAAACACAGGCGCCACAGGCTATGCAGGTTTTGGGATTAATTTCCAGGGGCGGGCCAACTTTTCTACCTGAACCCCTTCCTAAAAATGAAATAGCCTCAACACCGACAACCTCGCGGCAGACCCTTTCGCACAAACCACAGAGTATACAGTCATCATTATCCAGACTGAACCTGGGTGTGCCTACAGAATATTTTTCAGCCAACTCCCTTATTGCCGTAACATCGGGACACCTTGCCAGCATGAGTTCGATAACCATCCTTCTGGCTCTTGTGACCTTTTCAGTATCTGTCCTGACGCTAATGCCCGCAAGAACGGGATAATTGCATGATGTGGTAAGGCTTGTTTTTTTGCCTTGTGTAATTTCTACGAGACAAAGTCTGCATGCGCCGTAAGATTCAAGGGCTTCGTGAAAACAAAGATGAGGGATGTCAAAACCATTATCAAGGGCCACCTGAAGCACATTCTGGCCTTCTTCACCCTCTACTTCAAAACCATCGATAGTAAATTTAATCATCTTATTCCCCGTTACTCGTTTTTCAAGGACAGCAAGGAGCAGTTGTAAAATAACTCTTTATTTAAACAACGTTAATAGCATCAAATTTACAGGATGCTATACATGCACCGCATCTTATGCATTTTTCAGGATCAATTCTGTGGGGCATCTTTTTCTCGCCGCTTACTGCATCACTTGGGCAGACCTTCAGGCATTGGCCGCATCCTGTGCACTTTTCTTCATCAATTATATATGAAATCAGCGCCCTGCAGACGCCCGCAGGACACTTCTTTTCATTTATATGAGCCTCATATTCATCTCTGAAGTATCTTATAGTGCTCATCACAGGATTAGGAGCTGTCTGACCGAGGGCACATAAGGAAGCCTCAGAAACAACCCAGCTTAGCTCTTCGAGGAGTTCTATGTCTCCTTCTTTCCCCTCTCCTTTTGTGATGGCGTCAAGTATTTCATACATTCTGCGGATTCCATCCCTGCATGTTGTACACTTACCACAGGACTCTTCCTTAAGAAAATTCAAAAAATACTTGGCAATATCAACCATGCAGGTATTTTCATCCATTACAATCATGCCGCCGGAGCCCATCATGGATCCAACCTCTGTAAGCCTGTCAAAATCCACAGGCAAATCCAGCAATGATTCAGGTATGCATCCGCCTGAAGGGCCTCCTGTCTGCACGGCCTTGAATTTTCTGCCCTCAGGGATACCTCCGCCGATATCATACACGATTTCTCTTATTGTAATGCCCATGGGAACTTCAACAAGACCGGTATTGTTGACCTTCCCTACGAGTGAAAAGATCTTGGTTCCCTTGCTTTTTTCAGTCCCTATATTTCTGTACCAGTCAGCCCCCTTATTTATTATAAGAGGAACATTGGCCCATGTCTCCACATTGTTCAGGTTGGTAGGCTTATCCCACAGTCCCCTTTCAACAGTATGGATATGTTTTGCCCTTGGCTCACCTGCCTGTCCTTCAAGAGACGCCATAAGGGCTGTAGACTCTCCGCAGACAAATGCTCCGCCGCCCCTGCTCACCTTTATGTCGAAACTGAAGCCACTGTTTAAGATGTTTTCACCTAATATTCCGTATTTTCTGAGCTGATCAATAGCTATTCCGACATTTTTGACTGCCAGGGGGTATTCATTGCGTACGTATATATAACCCTCATCCGAGCCGATAGCATAGGCCCCGATAATCATACCTTCAAGGACGGAATGTGGATTGCCTTCCAGGAGGCTTCTGTCCATGTATGCGCCAGGGTCCCCTTCATCAGCATTGCAAACTACATAATGTTTTGTTCCATGGGCATTTCTGCAGGATTCCCATTTAACACCGGCGGGAAATCCTCCGCCCCCTCTGCCCCGGAGTCCTGATTCCTTTATAATGTCAATTACTTCAGAAGATGAAAGTTCAGTCAAAACCCTGCAGAGCGAGGTGTACCCGCCTATGGCGATATAATCTTCTATTATTGCAGGATCAATCTTTCCGTTGTTCCCAAAAATGAGCCTCATCTGTCCCTTATAAAAGGGGACATCGTCTTCTTTGATGATTTTTTCACCTGTCCGAGGGTTGGTATACAAAAGGCGGTCAATGATTTTGTTTTTAAGAAGTGTATCAGATACAATTTGCATCGTATCATCATGAGTTACACCCTGATAAAATATCCTTTGCGGATTTATGACAACAACAGGTCCCTTTTCGCAAAAACCATGACAGCCAGTTGTTCTGATATCAATAGAATTTTCAAGCCCATGTTTTGTTAGTGCATCTCTGAATCCTTGCGTAACCTTTTCACATCCAAAGGCACGGCATCCGGTGCCGGAGCAAATGGTAATACAGGGCTTATCAGGATCCCTGCTGACCAGAATTTCTTCCCTGACTTTTTCAAGGTCCTTTACGGTTTTGATCTTTTTCATCTTTTTTCCTTAAAGATCCTTTCTATATTGATCGATTGTGGACGAAACCTTTGCAGGTGTCATCTTGCCATGGTATTCGTTTCCAATTACTATAACAGGACCAAGGGCACAGGAGCCCAGGCAATTAACGGTTTCAAGAGAAAAAAGCCTGTCTTCAGTCATCTCTCCAACTTCAATGCCAAGATGCATCTTTATCCTGTCGAGAACCATTGCAGCCCCCCTTACATGACATGCCGTGCCAAGGCATACATTAATAGGATATTTACCCCTTGGCTTAAGGCTGAAGGCATTATAGAAAGTGGCTATCCTGTAAATCCTTGTTAAAGGCATTGATAGTCTTTCAGAGATGTATTCCAGAGCGTTTTCAGGGAGATAGTTTTCTTTTTCCTGAAGGTCCTGTAAAATCCCTATAATGGAAGACTGCTCATAATTATATTTCTTCAGAATCTGATCAACAGGCCTTGTATCCATTTAATCTCCTTGTTCAATCTTTTTCTTTAATTTTCCATATTCTTTATCAACTCTTTTTTGGATTGTATCAATCAATTTTTCATCAAGATGGCTGAAGCGGCCCTGCATCTTAAGATAATCACCAACAGGCCTTAAATTTCCAATTTTTACTGTGAACCTGTATCTGCCTTTTTCCACTTCATAAAGCGGGAATATTCCTGTCTCAACTGCAAAGCGACCGGCTTTTATTGCTTGGTGGGGGGGCAGTCTCCAGCCTGTGGGGCATACGGAAAGTATATGAACATATGCCGGACCTTTGATTCCTGCCGCCTTTTTAACCTTTTCTATAAGATCAACAGGATAGCTCGGACAGGCAGTGGCCACATAGGGAATATTGTGGGCGGCTGCTATTTCAGGCATATTTTTTTTCCAGGTTATCTGACCCGGCACTACCCTGCCCGCAGGGGATGTTGTAGTTGCTGCTCCAAAAGGTGTTGATGATGATCTCTGAATGCCGGTATTCATATATGCCTCATTATCATAGCATATATAGGTAAAGTCATGTCCCCTTTCAAGGGCTCCTGAGAGGGCCTGGACACCAATATCGCTTGTGCCTCCGTCTCCTGCCATGGCAAGGAAGTTTATCCGTTTTTTGGGTATTCTTCCTTTTCTCATCAGGACCTTAATACCAGCCTCAACACCGGAGGCTACCGCCGCAGCATTTTCAAAGGCGACATGGATCCAGGGAACCCTCCAGTTAGTAAAGGGCATTGGGGATGAAATAATCTCCATACAACCCGTTGCCGATGCAACTATTGTATCTCTTCCCATGGCCTTGGCAACAAGCCTTACGGCCAGTGCCTCTGCGCAGCCCTGGCATGCCCTGTGTCCGGGTGAAAAATACTCTTTTCTGGTAATCAGTTTATATGCATATACATTAGTGCTTTCCATTACTTGCCCCTCACCCCGTAATATTCATAGTCTTCTTCCAGGGGATTCGTCTTTATCTTTTCCATGGATCTCTCGTACATTCTTTTAAAATCATCCACTGTAACGTCTCTCCCTGCCAGACCGCATATAAAATTGGTGATATTCGGCTGATTTTTCGTCTTGTACAAGACAGCACGCAATTCGATTGCCAGGGGGCCGCCCTGCCCTCCGTAAGATATGGCCCTGTCAATAACAATAAGGTTATTTGCATTCTTCACGGCCTCACGAAATTCGTCAAACGGAAACGGCCTCCAGAGCCTGTCCATGACAAGTCCAACGGATTTTCCCTCATCCCTTAACTCGTCAACAACCATCGAGACGGTTTCACCATAGCTCCCCTGGGTTATGAAAAGGGTTTCTGCATCATCACTTTTGTATGTTTCGACAGGGTTATAATACCTGCCCACAATATCCCCGAGTTCCTTCCACGCCGATATAATCTCGCCTTTTGATTGAATAAGCGGCTCATCCTGTGCCACCTTTGCCTCTGAAAAAATGTAGGGCATGCCAACGCCCCCCATAGTAACCGGTTTGTCTGGATGAAGTGAATGAACCGGCTTGAACGGGGGAAGATATCTTTCCACCTGCTCCTTTTCCCACATCTCCACCGGCTCAATAACGTGTGTCAATATGAAACCATCCATATGAATCATCAGAGGCAGCATGACATTTTGGCTTTCAGCGACCCTGAATCCAAAAAGCACATGATCAAAGACCTCCTGACCATTATTGACAAAGACCTGTATCCATCCGCAATCTCTGATAGACATAACATCGGTGTGATCATTCCAAATGCTTATTGGCCCTGATAAAGACCTGTTTGCAAGAATTGTAACAATCGGAAGTCTCATGGATGCTACAATGTGGACGATTTCGTTCATTAATGCAAGTCCTTGAGAGCTAGTGCATGTAAAAACCCTTGCTCCTGCTGCCGAAACACCTGCACACACACTCATGGCGGAGTGTTCTGATTCGACGGGGATGAATTCCGCATCCAGTTGCCCGTCATTTACAAGTTCCGATAAGTGTTCGACAATATGAGTCTGGGGGGTTATGGGGTATGCTGCAATGCAGTCAACGTCCGCCATTTTTACCGCTTCTGCTGCAGACAGGGAGACTTCCAGACCGATTCGATTACCCATTACTCTTCCTCCTCAATCATTTTTATAGATTGGGTAGGGCACTCATTTGCACAGATTCCACAACCCTTGCAATAATATAGATCAGCATCAAACCAGCCCTCTTCGGTTTCATTTATAGCGGCGTCAGGGCAGAAGATATAGCAGATGCCGCATTTTACACATCTGTCTCTGTCCCAGACCGGTCGAAGAGATCTCCAGTCCCCGGTCCTGTATTCAGAAGCATTTCCGGCATTGGTTACAACAGCGCCAATTTCAAGTTCCTGCCAGCTCAGGTCAACCTTTGTTTTTGCCAAGATAGTTCTCCTCAAATAACTAATAATCAAGTTCTGTTTCTTTAAAGGCCCGTTTAAAGGCCTTTATATTTTTATCCGCAATCCTGCCGAACCTTTTTTTAAGCGGTTCGACAAGGGAATCAGGGTTGACAACGGCCCTGGCCTTCAATAAAGCACCGAGCATTGTTGTATTGGTGACAGGTATTCCTAATTCTTCCGTCGCTATTAGAGTGGCATTAACTACAGCAAGCTTACACCTGAATCCCAGCTCTTTCCGTATCTTCCCGGCATTATATTTGGTGTTGGTAATTAATATGCCGTTTTCTTTTAAACCTTCTGCAACATTTACAAGGCGCAGTATAGAAGGGTCAAGCACGAGGACAAGGTCAGGTTCATTTATATTGGATCTTATCTTAATCTGCCTTTCATCAATACGGCAGAATGCTACGACAGGTGCACCTCGTCTTTCCGGACCGAAACTGGGAAATGCCTGGCCATAATTTCCCTCGTTAATAGCAGCCAGGGCCAAAAGTTCTGCAGAGGTTACAGCACCCTGTCCACCTCGACCATGAAGCCTGATTTCCAGCATTTTTTCTCCTTACATTAACGATATTTTAAGCCTTGTTTAACAATTAAGACATTATAATTGTCCAAATTCATTAGGACCAGCAATTCCTGCTTCTGCACCGGTTTATTGATCAATTTAACATGATTTCCCTAATATCAAAGGATTATACGCTTTACCTCCTGCAGTAAGGGCAGGGACATGATATGTTTTAATGCTATCAATGCATTAAAAAATAAATCTGTTCTCATATCATAACAGAGGTGTATACTGCTTTAGTTGATTACATGTAAAAAGCGTTTCCAGTGAGGCCATGACCAGTAAATGATGAAGGCCTTTCCCTTGACGGATTCTAAAGGTACAAAGCCCCAGAATCTGCTGTCGTAACTGTGTTGCCGATTATCTCCCATGACAAAAAGGTGATTTTCAGGGACATTTATAGGTCCGATATGCGCTTTATCCAGTGATTGAGATGTGTTTTCAGCCCTATCAGAGTAAAAGCCATAAGGGTCATCAAAGGCTTCTCCGTTTATCAGGATTTTCTCACCAAAAATTTCAATTTGATCGCCAGGCAATCCTATGACACGTTTGATGAAGTCCTTGCTTTTATCAACAGGAAATATAAATACGACCACGTCGTTTCTTTTGGGTTTGCTGACAGGTATCATGGTGGTGTTAATGAAAGGGATCTTAATGCCATATATGAATTTGCTGACCAGAATATGGTCCCCAACCAGCAACGTAGGCTCCATTGAGCCTGAAGGGATTTTAAAGGCCTGTACCACAAATGTCCTTATAAAAAGGGCTAAAATTACCGCAATAACAGCGGCTTCGGCATATTCACGAAAAACACTTTTCTTTTTTAGCTTCTCTTTGGATGGTTTAATAATCAAAGAAGAGAACCTCCATAAGCGGTTTTTAACTTGGAAAAATATATAAAATTTAAACTTAACCGGTAATGTTTGTAAAGAAAATTTTGGATTCTTTTGTTATTTTGGAGGTAAGTACGATAATAAAATATACTAATTTGAATAATAGGATAACAATATGTAGTATCATTATTGTTGTTTATATACTATATCTATATAAATTATATTAAATTAATTAAAATTATAATAATTGTTTGACAAATTAAGCATTATATGGTTTTGTATATAAAAAGGTTATTTTTGTAATTATGATGAACATGAGCGTTAATTATTATTGCTCGGAGAAAAAGTTTCAGTAGTCAGGAAAGAATATTCAGCAAGAGATTCAGCAGGACTTGCTAAATATTGAACAAGGAGTAATCAGATTCGGAGGATGAATTGGCTCGTAACAGCGTAAAGGATATACGTGAAGGCCTCCTGATGAGCAAGGCAGAGCTTGCCAGAAAGGCAGGGATTTCATCCTTGACAATTGACAGGATTGAAAAAGGAAAGGACTGTCGGCTGGAAACCAAGAGAAAGATTATACTTGCGCTTGGATACAGTTTGTCCGAGAAAGACAAGGTTTTTCCGGCTGGTTAAAAGCGATAGGCTTTTTATTAATGTTGATTCAAGGTTAGCGCGGGTATTGAGTATGAGATTTTCAAACCCACAGATTATTGATGGTTTTGTTGGAAGTCGTCACCCCGATGAAAATCGGGGTCCAGAGGTTTCATAAGTGATTGAAAAAACTGGATTCCGGCACCGAACAGGAATCCGGGACAGGCTGGAGTTTACCCGCCAATGTTTGTGGCGGGTTTACCCGCACTTGATTAGGGGCCGGAATGACGGAAAGAGAGCATTTTTGACTTTTTGCGAGTTCATCATTATTGATTAAATCAGCAGGAAATTTTTACTGTGGCTATTCAAAAGAAAAATCAATTGGTAGGGCTGGACATTGGTTGCCATTCCATTAAACTGGTAGAAATTGACCACGCAAGGACCGGTTTGGTGCTGAAAAATCTGGGCATAATCGGCCTCCCGCCCAATGCTATAGTCGAAGGTACAATTAAAGAACCAGAGGTTGTTGTCTCAGCAATAAAGAACCTCTTTAAAAATCTGAAAGTCCGCAATAAGAATGTGGCTATATCTATTTCGGGCTACTCCGTAATTGTAAAAAAGATCGCGCTGGAAAAGAAAGAGGATTCAGAACTTGAAGCCGTAATCTATGATGAAGCAGAACAGTATATTCCCTTCGATATTAACGAAGTAAACCTCGATTTTGACATCCTTACAATCCTGAATGATTCATCAGAAGAGGAGGGGGCACAGATAACTTCTGAGGGGATGGATGTTATGCTTGTTGCTGCCAAAAAGGATTTTGTAGACGACTATGTCAGTTTGGTAAAGGCTTCTGAGCTCAATCCCATAGTTATGGATGTTGATTCTTTTGCATTGCAGAATGCCCTTGAACTTGGAATAGCTGAACAAAACAATTGTTATGCAATAGTTAATATCGGAGCTGAAGAACTTGGAATTAATGCAGTCAAGAATGGAATTTCCCTGTTTACAAGAGATTCATCATATGGTGGATCTGAAATTACTCGAGAAATAATGTCCGAATTTAATATAACATTTGAAGAGGCGGAAAAAATCAAACTGACTGGCACAAAGGTGGATAAAGAGAAAAAAAGTCTGGAGGAGATTTTTTCATCCGTTGTATCAGGCTGGGTTCAGGAAATAAAGAGGGCGTTAGATTTTGTGGCAAATACCTACCCTGATGAGTCCATAGAGAAGATATATGTATGCGGTGGCTCCGCCAGAATCAGTGGATTCCGGAAATACCTGGAACGCGAAACTACCATACCTGTTTTTGAACTCAATCCTTTTGAGAATCTCATGGTAAATGAAAAATTATTTGATACGCGATATATTAAATATATGGCTCCGCAGGTAGCCGTCGCAGTGGGGCTTGCTTTGAGAACTATTGGTGACAAATGATAAAAATAAATCTTTTACCTTTCAGGGCTGCAAGAAAAAAAGAAAACATTAGAAGGCAGATTAGTATTTATTTTTTATTAGTGATTTTTATATTAACTGCTATTGGATATATTTATATTAATGTAAATTCTAAATATAAGAAATTAACAAATGAAAAGATCAGTAAAACAAATGAACTTGCCACCTATGCTCAGACTACAAAAAGGATAAAGGAATTAGAGACCAAGCAGAATCAGGTTAAGAAAAAGCTGGATATTATACGCGGGCTTGAAAAGCAAAAGAGAGGACCTGTCCAATTGCTTGATGAAATCAGCATTGCTGTTCCAAAGAACAAATTATGGCTGACATCTCTTGTAGAAAAAGGCGGTATATTGTCTCTTAACGGCACTGCAAAGGATAACGATGTTGTGGCGCTTTTTATGACAAATCTTGAACTGTCTGAACATATAACCTCAGTAGATCTGTCGAGCACAAAGCTGAAAACAATTCAAGACTATGAGACCGATGTTGTTGATTTTGCATTGAGCTGCAAGACGTATTCTTTTCTCGAACCACCCGGAAAAAGTCCTGCTAAGGCAAGGAGAAGATGAAGTTTTAGATCCAAAAGCAACTGAATGAATATATGGATAAATAATGGCACAAATTTCTTTTTTTGAAAAAGTCGAAAAAATAAAGATGGTCAACAGGGTAATAATACTTGTTGGGACTCTTGCTTTGTTTGTTGGTCTTTTTGCCGTATTATTTTATTTTCCAAAGGCTGAACAAATTGAATATTTAGAGAGGGAAATAGCGAGCCTTGATCAAAAAATATCTAAGGCAAAACAAACGGTTAAAACCCTTGCAAAGTTTGAAGCTGATTATGCAAAGATTGAGGCCGAATTCCAGGCGGCACTTATGCTTTTGCCCAATGAAAGGGAGATTCCAAGTCTCTTGAGAAATATTACCGATCTGGGTGCCGAATCGAATCTTGAATTTGTGTTATTCAGTCCTGCAAAGGAGGTAACAAGGGATTTTTACATTGAAATCCCTGTGTCAATTCAGGTGACAGGTAATTATCATGACGTTGCAGTGTTTTTTGATAAAGTGGGTCGCATGAAGAGAATTGTTAATATAATTAATGTTTCAATGCAGCCGGAAAAGTCTCTTTCCACAATGCTGAATACTAAATGTACAGCAATAACATACAGATTCAAGGGCTAAGACAAAGGTGAGAAATAAGCAGAGAAGAAGCAAACATATAAATATGATCCAAGCGATATTAATCATTGTATTTGTTTTGGTTGGGTCCGGGTCTTCATATGCTGCTCCTGATATTGTTTTCAAAGATTCTCGCCCGGAAAAGGATCTGACAGAAAAGAAGGAAGAGGCAGCTTATGTTTATAATCCGGCCGGCAAGACCGATCCATTTGCCCCTTTTATTACAAAGCAGGAGAAAAGCCTTAAAGACTTTAAATCGGAACGTGGAGCTGAGAAAGGAACCCGGTTGTCTCCTGAAATCAGGGATCTGTTGAATGAATTAAAAAGGCCTCAGACAGAATTGCAGAGAATAGAGATATCAGAACTTACATTAACCTCAATAATTAAGGGGAAAGATAAGGTTTGGGCAATGGTCAGCGATTCTAAAGGCAGGGGCTATATGCTGGAAAAGGGCTCCTTTATAGGAACGCAGGGCGGTGTGGTTGAAAGGATAATATGTGAAGAGAAAGATACGGATTTCGGAATGGAATCAATCAGGAAAATTATTATAAAAGAGCCTTTTATTAACAGCGATAAGAACCTGGAATATAAGTCCATTGAAATGAAGATGCCTTTTGCGACCTTACAATAAACAATTAGGAGATAATTTCGGAATATAATAATCTTTGTCATAATGGGGGAAAGAACAAATGAAGCTGAAATTTAAATTTTTTGTAACGGGCCTTTTGATCCTGATTTTAAGTTCTTCCTGCGGTCAGGTGGTTCACGAGACGCATAGTCCAGTGATCCCAGGTCCGGTAAATGGTGAGTTTAAGAAGGCCGTTATCCTGCCTTTTGCAGACTATACGCCAGCCTTCTCCCCTTATGGCTACTGGCGAAGGAATGTATTAGTTTTGGAAGCATTGCAGGATGAGCTTTACAAGGCAGGATTTGTTCCGTCTATTTATGAAGATCTGGTAAGATATCTGTTGAAGAAAGGGATAATTCAATCGTCCAGTGAGCTTTCGGCCGAGACAGAGCTTCTTCAAAAAGAGCTTGAACAGGATTATTCTGATTACATTAAAAGGGAGCTTTCAAAGTCTATTCAACAGAATATGCTGGCCAGCAACAGGTATAATACGGCTGAATCGAACACTTCAAAAAAGATTGCCCTGGACAACAAAATGCTTAAAGATATCGGAAACGAATTTGGTGCTGATTACATTGTCAGAGGCAGGATAATAGAATTCCGTTCGAGTCAGGAAAATACTTTTGATCCTTTCAGGACAGGCATACTTCCGTTTGTTTTGAAAACAGGACAGAGGACTATATTTGGGGTAGCCAAATCCGCCACTTATGAAACAATTGATAAAGTCGCCGTTGGTGCGGCATTAGGAGCAATCATCGGTCATACTGACAGTATACTCAAGCCTTCTGACAGTGCTAATTACAGAGATTGGAATTCACTTATATGGGGGACTGTCGGTGGCGGAGCAGCTTATCTGGCCGATAAGGGAGGAAGGGTCAATAAAGCGACTGTGCAGTTGAGAATGCTGGTTCAGGATGTAAGAACCGGAGAAATTATATGGCTAAACAGGGCACAGGTCAGCAGTACTCCGATTACAACCTATGCTGATCCTGACTGGGACGAGCTTTTTGCATCGGCAATAAAGCAGGCTGTAAAAAGCCTGGTTGAGAATTTTGTGGCGACACTTGCTTCGGGAAGGCTAGTCAAAATTGACAAAGAGGGTCTGACTGTTTCTCCAAAAGTTGAAACAGGGGTAGAGGCTGAAGGTGCAAGGGGTGCTGCATACGACGCCAGGCAGTCTGCCCATGATGCGGAAGAGGCAGCTCTTCGTGCGGAGGAAGCAGCCCAAAGGGCCGCAACAGCTTCAGACGAGGCAAAAGAAGCAGTGGAAAAGGCCAATAAGGCATCTGCAAAGTCCGAAGAGATTTATGAGAAAACGATTGCTAAGTAGTGATAAACGATTTGTAGATTCGTAAAGGGTAAGAAACGATTAATTTTTTAGAAATGCTAAGGGTTTTTCATTCCTGCTATAAATGATTTGTGAAGAACGGATCCTGTAAATGTATAAGTGGCTGAAAAAATGAATTCCCGTTTCCATGGCATTAAAAATATTAACTAACTAAGTAAGGCATAAAGTTTTAGAGCTTCAAAAGTAGGGGGAAATCAATGATCAAAATAATGGTCAGGATGTTTTTTGTGGGTCTGCTCCTGTGGCCGGCGATGGAGCCACTATCACTAGCAGGGCAAATCACAGGCATAAGTATTGTTGGGGAGACTCAGAACGAGATTGAGATCCTTATTGAAGGAGAATATGAGTCTTACCGAGCCTTTGGACTGCCTTATCCTGCAAGATTTGTGATTGATCTTGAAAAGGCTCAACTCAAAAAGGACTTTCCTCTTTCAATCGAAGTAAAAGGAAAAATAATATCTGCAATCAGGTCCTCTCAACGCGATGGTAGTCTGCGCGTTATACTGGTTTCGGCAAACAAGGATGAACTTTTTCATTGTACTATTCAGGATAATGAAGGAAGGCTCTCAGTTAAATGCTGGATGCCCAAGAGGGCTCAAACATCAACTGTCCGCAGTTCAAAGGCATATCAGAATGACAAGGCTTTGTCTCCAAAGGATTTGAGTTCATTATTCGGCTGGCCGGAAGAAAGAAAGGAAAAGACTAAAAAAACACAAGAAAATAAGATAGTTAAATACACTGGAGAAAAGATTACCCTGGATTTTTACAAGACTGATTTGCATAATGTTTTTCGCCTGTTTGCAGAAGTAAGCGGCAAAAACATAATTGTGGATGATGAGGTAAAGGGCGAGCTTACACTGTCTTTGAAAGAGGTTCCGTGGGATTCGGCCCTGGATTTTATTCTTGAGGTAAAGGGCCTTACTAAAGAAGAAAAACATAATACCTTTGTAATAAGACCAAGGCCCGAGAAAACTGAGGGTGCGGAAGGTGAACTTGTAGTACGAAAGTTTTCTGAAGATATTCTTCAACCTGCAAGGCTGATCAAACGTGAAAAAGAAAATCTGAGGCGCTCCCAGGATATTGTGCTCAAGGCATACAACCTTGAGAACCAGGGCAGAAGAGAAGAGGCCCTGGTTCTTTATGAAAAGGCGTTTAATCTACAGAAGGATAATATTGATCTCCTGAAGAAGATGACATATCTGAATTATCTGTTGGGAAACTTTGCAAAGAGTTACTATTTTGCCGGGGAAGCCCTGAAGCTGAATGCAAAAGACGCAGATGCCGCCCTTTATGCTGCTCTTTCCGCAGTGAGGATGGAAAAATGGGATGCCGCCAGGCTGCTATTTAAGGTTGCTACGGAAGAAGCAATCCCCTTTATCCCGGAGGCATTTTATAACTACGGCCTTTTTCTTGAAAGACAGAGAGACTATGAAAAGGCAATCCATACATATCAGAGGTATGAGGCGCTGTTTGGGCCGGACCTGGAAGTAAGTATGGCAATAGCAAGAATATTTGAAGAAGAAAATCAAATAACGCAGGCATGTAAAAAATACAGTGAAATTCAATTTTCAGGGTTTCCCATGGATCAGGATTCCCTTAACTTTGTAAAGAAAAAGGTCGAGACTCTTTGCACCCAGGGGGGAGAATAATATGAAAAATCTAAGAAGGTTAACCTGGTTATTTTTATTTTGCATTTTTTGCATTATATCAACAGGGTGTAACCCCCATCGTCAGAGTTTGAACAGAAAAGAGCCTCTTATTGAACTAGAAACACAGCAGGCACCCGTTTCTAACTCGCAGACTACTGAGCCGGATAATGCACCTGCACCCGGAGTGGAAGATGAGACGGGCTATCTTATAAAACCATTTGAGATTGAAATTAAATCCGGCAGGCCATATATTCCTGTGGGTGCTGAACTTGTTACCCAAGAAGGCAAGGTTCAGCTTCATCAGGTTATCAAGCAACTTGCCAATCTCAAGGGATTTTCAGTCAGCTGGGCTGATGATGTAGATCTCACTCAGTTAGTGGATGTGGATATCAGGCCGGAGGAAAATTACTGGGATGCATTGGATAATATCCTGAGGCAGCTTGATTATTTTTATGATATCACCGACGAGACAATAATTGTGATGTATAAGGAAACCAAGGAATACAGGCTGGTTATGCCGTATATTAATGAAAATTTTAAAACAGGTGTAGGCGGAAACCTTTTGGGTGGTACTCAGTCAGAGGGAAAGATGAAGGGCGAGGTGATGATGGAGGGTTCAATGAAGGAACCTCTGGATGTCTGGATGATGATTGAAAATAATCTGAACCGGATAATTCAGCTCAGCAGTGGAGAGCAAAAAGCTGCCAAAGACGCAAAAACCGGGGCAGGACAGGGTTATCTGATTATCGACCGTCATCTGGGGATTATAACTGTGACTGCTCCAAGAAAGACCCAGGAAAGGGTAAAGGAGTATCTTGAAAGCGTGGACAGGCAGATTCATAAGCAGGTTATAATAGAAGCAAAGATCATTGAAGTCAGGCTGAACAATTCCTCGGAGATGGGAATCAACTGGGAAAAGGTTCTTAATACAACTATTTCAGGGGTTGCTTCCTTCGGAAAAAAAGGTGTTATTTATCCTTTTCCACATAAGGATGGCTTTATCAGCA
The DNA here is from genome assembly GCA_036733345.1 of Deltaproteobacteria bacterium. Classification (GTDB taxonomy): domain Bacteria; phylum Desulfobacterota; class DSM-4660; order Desulfatiglandales; family Desulfatiglandaceae; genus JAFGMQ01. The sequence continues at coordinate 51,024 of DAINAR010000016.1, forward strand.
AGGTTGAGCTGAAGGACAATGACTTCAGTGTGATGCTTAAGGCCTTGAATGAGCAGGGAACGACAAATATTTTATCTAATCCCAAGATAAGCATCCTGAACGGACATGGGGCAACAATTACGGTTGGAGAGAATGTTACATACATCGACAAGGTGGAAACAAAGGAAACAGGGGGTACAACCACTACAACAACATTTACCATTAATACTGGAACCGTCTTATCGGGTGTCGGCCTGGCTGTTATGGCAAATATCCTCGATAATGAGGAGGTGATTCTCTATATCGTTCCAGTCACTTCCGAGCTTGAGGAACCTATTGAGTATCGTCAATTTACAGGCGCGGGTACTGAAGCAGAAGTTGGCCTGCCTCGCGTAAGGCTGAAAGAGATGGCTACTTATGCAAAGATAAAAAACGGTCAGACATTGATAGTGGGCGGGCTTATTGATTCGATTCAGACTGATAGTGAAAAAGGGACCCCTTTTCTGGAAGACATTCCTCTAATAGGCAGGCTTTTTAAGGTATCTTCAAAAGAGGTGATCAAACGTGAACTCGTTATTCTACTCAAGCCAAAAATTGTAGGGTCGAGTTGACTGATTTTGCCCTAAAACTTTCGGCCGTTGGTAATAATGAATTTATTTTAATTGATGGGGATTGCAGTAATTATGGGAAAAAAATACCTGGGGAATTTACGGATTGGATTTGTCTCTTTTATTATGTTTTTTGCCTTATCATTGCTCGTATCATGCGGCGGCGGTGGAGGAGATGATGAAGGCGCTCCGTCCGTAGGTTCCATAACGGTTGATGCAGGTTCAGACGAAATCGTGGCTGACGGGGTTTCACGTATCTGGGTAACTGCAACTGTTTTGAACTCGGATGGTGATCCTGTTGATGACGATACAACAGTTGTATTTACGACTACAGCAGGCGCATTATCTCCTGCCAGTGCTCAGACATATGACGGAATGGCAACCGTTTACCTGAGAAGCTCAACAACTGTGGGGACTGCAACCGTTACCGCAACAGCAGCCGGGGCCTCATCGAGCGTCAGTGTTAATTTTATCCCAAGTAATGTAGCCTCAATATCCCTGACGGCTAATCCCGGAACGCTCAACGCTGACGGAGCAAGCACGAGCACAATCCGTGCAGAGGTAAGAGATTCCCAGGGTAATTCAGTTGGTGAGGAGGTTATCAGTTTTTCCATAACATCAGGGACTGGAACCCTGTCCGAATCCACTGTCACAACAGTCAGCGGCGTTGCTGCCTTGACTTATACGGCATCAAACAGGGTGGGGTTTGAAACGATAACAGCGTGGTCAGCCAATGGCATATCCGGTTCAGTAACTATCACCCTTATCAGCGCCATAGTTGGTTCAGTTACGGTAAGCGCAGGTTCTTCCGAAATTACTGCCGACGGTATATCTCAAACCCTTATCATGTCGACCGTAAAGGATATAAACGGCAATAATGTAGCAGATGGAACCGCTGTTAATTTTTCAACTTCAGCAGGCACCCTCTCCGCTGCCATTTCAACAACGGTTAATGGAATAGCGACGGCAACCCTTACCAGTTCTGCAACTGTGGGGACAGCAATTGTAACTGTAACGGCAGGCGGGGTGCTGGGTACCACAACAGTAAACTTTATTCCCGGGGCACCAAATATAATCAATCTTACGGCTACCCCCAACAACCTCAGTGCCGATGGGGCAAGCACGAGTACGATCCGTGCGGTTGTCAATGATGCGCGGGGCAATGCCGTGGCAAACGGTGAGGTTATAAGCTTCAGGGTAACAACTGGGACTGGACTTCTTTCTGCGCCAACGGCGACAACTACAAATGGCGTTGCTACCTTGACTTATACGGCATCAAACAGCGTGGGGTTTGAAACGATAACAGCGCTGGCAGCCAATGGCATATCCGGTTCAGTGACTATCACCCTTATCAGCGCCATAGTTGGTTCAGTTACGGTAAGCGCAGGTTCTTCCGAAATTACTGCCGACGGTATATCTCAAACCCTTATCATGTCGACCGTAAAGGATATAAACGGCAATAATGTAGTAGATGGAACCGCGGTTAATTTTTCAACTTCAGCAGGCAACCTTTCCGCTGCCACTTCAACAACGGTTAATGGAATAGCGACAGCAACCCTTACCAGTTCTGTAACTGTGGGGACCGCAATTGTAACTGTAACGGCAGGCGGGGTGCTGGGTACCACAACAGTAAACTTTATTCCCGGGGCACCAAATATAATCAATCTTACGGCTACCCCCAACAACCTCAGTGCCGATGGGGCAAGCACGAGTACGATCCGTGCGGTTGTCAATGATGCGCGGGGCAATGCCGTGGCAAACGGTGAGGTTATAAGCTTCAGGGTAACAACTGGGACTGGACTTCTTTCTGCGCCAACGGCGACAACTACAAATGGCGTTGCTACCTTGACTTATACGGCATCAAACAGCGTGGGGTTTGAAACGATAACAGCGCTGGCAGCCAATGGCATATCCGGTTCAGTGACTATCACCCTTATCAGCGCCATAGTTGGTTCAGTTACGGTAAGCGCAGGTTCTTCCGAAATTACTGCCGACGGTATATCTCAAACCCTTATCATGTCGACCGTAAAGGATATAAACGGCAATAATGTAGCAGATGGAACCGCTGTTAATTTTTCAACTTCAGCAGGCACCCTTTCCGCTGCCACTTCAACAACGGTTAATGGAATAGCGACATCAACCCTTACCAGTTCTGTAAATGTGGGGACTGCAACCGTAACTGTAACGGCAGGCGGGGTCTCAGCCACAACTGCGGTTTTATTTGTTTCAGGCGCAGTAAGTACTATTCGGCTCACTGCTACACCAGGTATACTGGCGGCGGACGGCGCAAGCACCAGTGAAATCAGCGCCACTGTTACAGATGCAAACGGAAATGCCGTTGATAACGAGACAATAACATTTACCATAGTGCAGGGTTCAGGCTCCTTTTCAGCACCCACTGCCACAACTGGCGGGGGTGTGGCCACTGTTACCTATACCGCATCCCAGAACCCCGGCACCGTGGTAATTGAGGCTGCGTCAACCAACAGCACATCTTCAACTATTGATATTCTGCTAATGGGCGGAGGTGATCCTGTTGCGGAAGAATTCGGCGTTTTTGCAGCATTTTTAAACATATCAGGGCTTTGGAGAATGAACCTGGAAGATCAGATTACAGTCGGCCTTGCAGACGTGTACGGCAATGCTGTTGATGACACCACGAGGGTGGATTTCAAGACATATAATACAGGGGGTCTTATCACACCCAACAGCGCTGAGACTGTAAGCGGTTTTGCTTCTACCTCTCTGTTTTCAACTCCCAATCCTGTACCCTTGCAGGGATTTTTGTCTGTTACTGCCGAGACGGAAGGCGGACATACAACACGTGCAACTGCGATTGAGGTAACTCCTTTTCCCGACAACCACATTGTTTACCTTGGCACAAACGGCGGAGGTATTTATAAATCAACAGACAGCGGGCAGACATGGGAAAATGTAAGCAGGTCAATCCTGAACTCAAGATCAGGAGAAAATTTCATAGATCCCTATATTAAGGGGCACAGCGCCATCTGCGTTGATCCGGACAACCACAATACCGTTTATGCCGGGACAGGTTATCTTGGAAGGGGAAATGTGTTCCGCTCCCTTGACGGAGGAATGAACTGGAACAGCGATAATCCTGAGGAATGGGGCGGACTGTACATGTACACTCCGGATGCAGCCATAGTGCCGGCGCCACCCTCAGCAAATGTTATAAGCAACGCGGCAGTACTGACTGTCCTGTGTGACGGGGATGATGATCCTTTAACGGATAATCCCTACGTATGGATAGGAACCGAAGGAAAAGGATTCCTGTTTGCAGCGGACGGGAAACACTTTCAGCCTTCAGGGGGAACAGTCAATCCCATTGCGCCTACACAGACGGGTTCACCGATTTATGTAAACCCGGAAAACACAGGCAACGGTCACATGACCGAACCCATGCTGTGGTACACATCATTGACCGAGGACTGGACCGCTACATGTTATGTCCCTGTCGATGCCTATGCAACTGTCGCTGTTCCTGGAACTGATAATGTGGGAACCGGCTTGATGTCAAACATTGAAACCTCTCCTCAGACTGTGACAGAAAATTGGGAAGCAGTATACACGGGAAGAGCAGGCACTGTGTATTTCACTCAGGGTATTGCTCCTGCCCGCAATCCTGGCAATATAATAAATATAAAATTTTTGACATCTGAAACCTGGACTGTGCAATGCATAAACGCTGATACTCCCGGTTCTGAGGAATTCAGTGTTCAGGGAACTCTGTCGGGTCGACGGCCAAACGCCTTCTCAGGCATTATTTACACTGATGATGTATCGGGCCTGGAATTTTCATGGGTGGACGGGGTAGATGATTTTCTTGTGGGTGACAGATTCGTGTTTACGACTAATTATCCATCACCAGTATTCACTGGCAGTTCAACAAACACAGACACATTGATCAATATACAGAGTACGTCAACAGAAAACTGGGAGATGACCTACACTATTATCAGTACTGAACCAACTACAAACTATGCATTCAGCGTGTCTGGCAGTGTTTCAGGAACGTTGCCTAATGCTGTGGAAGGAGTAGATTATACTGAGCCACAATTGAGTTTTTCATGGGTTGAGGGGCCTGACGATTTTGTACCCGGCGACAAGTTTGAATTTTCCACCATCCGTCCCCAGGTGAGCTTTTTTCCGGCCTCTGTATCGTACATCAATCACGGATCACTCGGGAATATTTCCATAAACAATGCTTTATCCGAGACATGGACAGTGCGGTGTATTGATGCCACTCCGGTTTTCAGTGTTACAGGGAGTATTTCCGGCGCTCATCCGGATGCTTCTACAGGTGATTACGGAGATGACAGCTCGCCGATTTCCTTTACAATTAACGACGGTACAGACCCCTGGCTGGTCGGCAGCAGGTTCACATTTACAACAACCACATGGTGGCAGGTTTCAGGAACGGTTTCAGGGCCACAGACAAACACTGCCACTACCGGCGTAAGCTACAATTCAGATGGAAACCAGGTGAGATTCAGAATAAATGCCGGAGCGGTTCCATACTGTGTGGGAGACAGCTTTGCATTCAGTACCTTTGGGGCCTCTTCTCCTTTCTGGAGGGTGGAGGGTTCCGTGTCCGGCCTCCAGTCAGGTATTGCACAAATGGGACAATTATACCGATCTGACAATAATGAAGTTGGATTCATGATCATAGAGGGCTCAACTCCCTTTGCAACAGACGACAGATTCAAGTTTCATGTTGGGGCAAACAACCTCAATCACGGCCGCACCGTGTGGGACATCAAACAAGTTGGAGGCACTCATGGCTCAGACGCAATCCTCTATGCCGGCACTTCAATAGGTGTCTTCAAGAGTATAAATGGAGGAAGGACCTGGACAGAGACAGGGAATTTCACGGGCGACTATATAATCTGTATCGAACTCCATCCCGGTTCAACAGGCGGAGCCGGTGACGTGATCTACGCAGGGACACAGAACGGGGCCGTATGGGTCAGCACCAACAGCGGGGTGAACTGGACCCGGTATTCAAGCGGCATGACCGCCGGGTCATTCATAAAGGATATTGTTCTGGATCCAACAAACAACTTCCTGTACGCAATAACTTACGATGGTCCGGTGGAAACGGCATCGAGTTCGGTATATGTGCATAAGATAAATACTGACGGCTCAATGGGGACTGAAGGATGGAAAGCGGTTTCGAGCGGTCTGGCAGGCACCGCGCTTCACACACTTGCAATAGATAATCCGGCAGAGCCGGGTATACTGTTTACCGGAGGAGAAGGTATCAGTTTTTCCAGGGCCGATACAGATCTTGAGACAGGCAATCCCACATGGATGGATAGCAATAACGGGCTCAGCAACATTATAATGGCGAGGATGCCGATTCTTTTCTCCGGCCAGTGTTCCATGAGCTGGGATATTACCCGTTACGACAACACGGTCTGGTTCAAGGTATATATAGAAGACCAGAACGGCAATCCTCCGATCGAGGGATCGACCTTCACAGCTGTTATAACGCCCAGTGAAGGCGATGAATGGACAGCCTATGACATTGAATATCCAGATTGCTATACCCATACAGGGACATTCCGGGATCCCGGAAATCCGTCTACAAACAATCCTTACTGGTTTAGTTTTACCATTTCACCGCCGGAATCAATTGATGAAGAATCCACGGTTGATGTGGAACTTACATTTACACCGGAGAATACCTTGCCTGATGCACCGGGTAGTTCAGGCCAGGAACAGACATACAAATGGACCTTTGCATACCGATATTAGGCCATGATTTTTGATTTAAATGCCTCCAGTCTGTCTTTGGCTGGAGGCATTTAAATATGTCTAAGGCGAAATTCAACTGCAGGTTTTACTCAGAGATTTGTAATAAAATATCCAGATCAACTTAATTCATTTTTATAAGCAGATCCCTGAGTTCAAGCAGGCTTTCGATATGGACAGCCGCTGAAAGGTTTCTGTTCCTGTAAGCTACCAACGGGACCCCTGCCCTCTCGCATGTTTCACGGTCTACCTCTGAATCACCCACATACCAGCATTCATCTGGCCCGATTCCAAGAAAGTCCAGGATCTTGAAAACGGATTCAGGATGTGGCTTCGGGCTTTTAACGTCTAAGGAAGAGACAACAATGTCAAAAAAATGGCTGAGGCCGTTCAGTTCAAGCACCTCCTCTATCGTATTGGTCCTGTTTGTGGCAACGGCAAGTCCGTATCCGGGCCTGAGAAATGTGAGAAGTTCCTTGAGCCCCGGTTCAATAATCATATCCTTGAGGAAGGAACCATAGCCTATCTGCATCCGGTAGGCATGAGCCGCTTCTTCGTAAGAGGTATTCCTGAACAGGTAGCGCACTGATTCATGAACAGTGTGCATGTGGATAAAGGAGAAGTCCTTTTCCGTCATGGGCGGGAGCCCGAAATGGGAAAGGAGAGTATTATAAAAATTGATATTGGCCTGTCTGGAGTCAAACATCACTCCGTCACAGTCAAAGATAACAGCCGAGATTTTTTGTTTGATATTCATTGAATAATGGTGCACAAAGGTTAATAATAAAGGGTTAATTTAGAAGAGAAATGATTTTATGTCAACAAGGATGCAGCGAGAACACTGGGAAATGTCAAAGTCGACGCAAATGCAGGGGCATAACGCAACCTGGAAAGAAGATGATCTCACACAACGGCGCAAAGCTGTAAAGGTTTTCTCTTGATGTCCTTCGCGTGGTTTGCGTCCTGGCGTGAGTTAGTGTTTATTCTCCTGTAAGGAGCAGAAATGGAAATATATACTGATTATCTGGTCATAGGAAGCGGTATTGCCGGTTTGACTTTTGCACTTCAGGCGGCAAGATCCGGGACCGTGACCATTGTTACAAAAAAGGAAAAAATGGAGGGATCAACCAACTATGCCCAGGGCGGCATAGCATCGGTATTCGATCCCAATGACAGGTTTGATTTTCATATCAAGGATACCCTTGAAAGCGGGGACGGGCTCTGTCATGAGGATATAGTAAGGATGGTAGTCCAGGAAGGTCCCCCCAGGATTGATGAACTTATATCCCTTGGTGTGAATTTTTCACATCTTTCAGATGACAGTGACACCCTTGACCTGGGGAGGGAAGGAGGACATTCGAAGCGGAGGATTGTTCATGTTAAAGACCTGACAGGCCGGGAAGTAGAGCGGATTCTCCTTGAGCGGGCGGAAGAAAACAAGAATATCAGCATCTATGAGCATCACATGGCGATTGATCTTATCACAAAATCCAAGATGATCAAGAGGGGCATTAATACGAGCGAGAGCAAGGAGACCTGCTGGGGTGCATATGTACTGGATGCTGTAAATGGCAGCGTCATAACATTTCTGGCCCACGTAACGGTGCTGTCGACCGGCGGTGCCGGAAAGGTATATCGTTACACAAGCAATCCCGACATTGCAACTGGAGACGGCGTGGCTATTGGATATCGAGCAGGCGCCAAGGTTGCCAATATGGAATTTGTTCAGTTCCACCCCACAATTCTGTATCATCCCCTTGCAAAGAACTTCCTTATTTCCGAGGCGGTTCGGGGTGAAGGAGGAGTCCTTGTTGATGCTAAAGGCAATCGTTTTATGGAAGAATACCACCCCCTCAAGGATCTCGCGTTCAGAGATATTGTGGCCAGATCCATTGATATGGAACTCAAGAAGAGCGGTGACGAATGTGTCTACCTTGACATTACACACAAGCCGGCTGAATTTATAAAAGACAGATTTCCAAACATATATGAGACATGCCTTGGACTTCAGATCGATATGACAAAACAGCCTGTACCCGTAGTTCCTGCTGCACATTACATGTGCGGAGGCCTTCTAACTGATCAATACGGAGTGACAAACCTTGAGAATCTCTATGCTATTGGGGAGGTAGCATGTACCGGACTTCACGGAGCTAATCGTCTGGCCAGCAATTCCCTTCTTGAAGCCCTTGTTTTTGCGAGGCGTGCAGCTGTTAAATCATCAGAAGACCTTAATGAAAAAAGGAATTTGCCTTTTCCCGGGGCTCCCCAGTGGGATCCGGGAAGCGCTACAGACAGCGAGGAGATAGTTGTTGTCACACATAACTGGGATGAGATAAGGAGTTTTATGTGGAATTATGTCGGGATTGTCAGGACAAATAAGAGGCTGGAAAGGGCAAGAAGGCGTATTGAGAATATTCAGGAAGAGATCAGAGAATATTACTGGAATTTTCTGGTGACTCTTGATCTGCTTGAGCTGAGGAATATCGCACTTGTCGCCGAATTAATTATTTCATCCGCTTCACTCAGAAAGGAAAGCAGAGGCCTGCACCATAATCTTGATTATCCATCCAAGGATGATAAGAACTGGCTGAGGGATACTGTTTTGTGTAATGATAAGGGCTGAAAAGATGCTGATTCAGTTTATATTATATCGGAAATGTTACAGGAGCAGAGGGGCCTTTCTGGCGGGTATTAGATTTTAGGAAAGTGTTATGAATGATATACAGAATTACAAGGATTACAGAAATATAGATATCGATAAGGTAGGAGTGAAAGGTTTACGTTATCCTATTACCGTACTTGACAAGGACCAGGGGGAGCAGCAGACTATTGCCAAGATAAATATGTATGTCAGCCTGCCCCGTTATTATAAAGGTACACATATGAGCAGGTTCGTTGAGATACTTAACGAGCACAGCCGAAGAATATCCCTGCAGAACTTTCCTGAAATACTGGGGGAGATGAAAAAGCGACTGAATGCAGAGAGCGCCCACCTTGAGGCCACCTTTCCCTATTTTATAAACAAGCCTGCACCGGTTACGGGGATTCAGGGCCTCATGGAATACAGGTGCAGCCTGCAGGGGTCATTAGAGGACAAGACAGACCTGATGGTAAAGCTTTATGTGCCCATATGCACTCTTTGCCCATGTTCCAAGGAGATAAGCGATTTCGGCGCTCACAATCAGCGAGGTGAGGTGCGGCTCCAGCTAAGATTTATAAAGTTTGTGTGGATAGAGGATATTATCAAGCTCGTTGAGGAGTCTGCCTCCAGTGATGTGTATTCTCTCTTGAAACGAGAGGATGAAAAATTTGTTACTGAAAAGGCATATCAAAATCCCATGTTTGTAGAAGATGTTGTCAGGGATATAGCGGTTAAACTTAACAATGACAATAATATCACATGGTTTTCTATAGAAACTGAAAATTATGAGTCGATTCACAACCACAATGCATATGCCTACATAGAAAAACATAAGAAGACAGAATAGGCAGTTAGTCAGCAGCAGGAACTAAGATGACCGTCCGAGATCACAATGTGTTTTTCAGGGAGCATCAGTCAATAACCGGCAATATGGAATAATTTCAATCCGCCAGCCAGCCAGAGGCTGGTAAAAGGCGGACGAGGGTTCGATCCCCCGCCCCTTGGGGCGTTCAATGCTTTTTAAGATACCCCGCTGCTCTGCGGCGGGGTAGTTCATTAATCAACTGATAACAATTTTATTTTTAACAATAAATGAAGCTTTGCCTTCCACA
>DAINAR010000017.1:0-32411 GCA_036733345.1 Deltaproteobacteria bacterium
GGTATGCTGTTTCTTCATAAGATTTAAAATCCTCAAGTGACAGAAGCACGGCTGTACGTCCGTTCTGACGTGTAATAAGTACGGGATAATGATTATCATTGACTCGATCAATGGTTTTTGCCATATTTTTTCGGAATGTGGTGTAATTTATTGATTCCATAATAATTTTCCTCCAGTGTCATAAGTAGTATTGTACTTGTTTCTGTACTTATATGTCAAGCATTCTCTTCAGGCAAGTACACAATTGAATAACCCCTTTTACCTGTGTCAGCTGTCAGGCCGGTCCCGGCCTTGATAGGATCACCGGGGTGCTTTATAAAGATCGTCATGATCGAGGATGCGCAGGAGTATCAACCTGGACGTCCAGTCAGGAATTCCGGTTGCAAGAAAAGCCACTGGCTCAAACGAAATTCTATACTTCCTGTCAACACGGGCGGACCAGGCTGCTGGATCATTCGTAATGCGTTCAATTCTAAGGCTGGGATGATGGGGATTGTCTTCGAGGAAGTTTATGGTTTTGGCAATTTTTCTCAATAATGCCTTTTGATGTTTAAATTTTTCCAAATCAGAAATAAATTTCTTACTCGGAATCAATTGCGGCATTTCCGCGCTCCTTTTCAAACCAATCCGGGAACTTGCCTGTTTCAGAATCCCTGGCTTCCTTCAGCTTCAACAGTCCGGAATTGCTGAGTTTTATTGTCGGATAAATTTCAACAGGGGTTAGATATATTGCACCACCGGCTTCCACTGAAAGTTCAAGGTGTGTACCGGGTTCGATCCCTAAATCTTTTCTTATTGAAGCAGGCAGACTGATACTGCCTCTTTTGTCAATAGTTACAAGCATGGTAGCTCCTCCCTTAATGCAATGCCACGTTGCATATGCTGCAGTTCTAAAAACAATATATTCTTAATATGGTATTTTGTCAATATGTCATATTGTCAAATATCGATCAGTGGTATTTGAATTTGGCTCAGGGTAAATGGATAATGTATGTATAACCCCCTCATAAAGTCTTTTGCTTTGTGATCCCGATTTATTTCTGCAATCCATGATTAGACTCCCTTAAGCTGCTAAACTTCCAACAATAATTTCAGTTCAATTTTAAAAGAACTCCCTCTGCCGACTTTATACTATATTGTCAAATCGTTTTGGAATTAACGTGTTAGAGTATCCTGCAATTTTGATGGGAATCCGCAATTTCAATCAGGCTTTCGTCTTGACGCAGTGCATCATAAGTGTTACACTTACCCGAAAAGGAGAAAGAACCATGCCTACCAAAAATCCGAGAGTAAACATTGTTATTGAGCCGCCACTGTATAGTGTTTTGCATGACCTTGCAACCAGTGAGGGCGTTTCCATGTCCACTATTGCCCGTGACCTTATCCGGGAGGCGATTAACTTGCGGGAAGATGTTGCACTTGCGTCTTTTGCCGACACACGAATGAGGACATTCGACAGAAAAGGGGCACTTTCGCATGAAGATGTGTGGGAATGACCCATGCCTTTTACATTGCACTATCATCCCGATGTTCGCTTTAAGGATTTGCCTCTAATCGATCAAAAACAGAAAGACCGGATCCGTAAGGCTATAGAAAAGAGGTTGCTTACCGCACCTCATGAGTATGGTGAACCTTTGCGAAAGTCACTGAAAGGTTACTGGAAACTCCGCGTGGGGGATTACAGGGTCGTGTTTAAAGTGATCGAATCTGAGGTATGGATTCTTGGTATCAGGCATCGGAAATCAGTTTATATGGATATTGGTGCGAGGATGTAAGCGGATTGAAAGTTCAACTTTCAATCCGCCAGCCAACCAAGGCTGGTAAAAGGCGGACGAGGGTTTGATCCTGCCTCAGGCAGACAAAACATCCCTCGCGCATTTACAAAGGAATATGGGGCAGACAGGGTGAGGCATGGGTATATTGCATCCGGGGCAAAACGCAGCTATCCGGTAAAAGACCGTGTGTCCGCAATTCCAGGAAGTTATATCGCAGAATATATATGACTGGAAACTCAGAAATACCAAAATCAAAAATCCAACGTCAAGGTCGGTGCAGGCTGCTAATAGATTCCTGATTATTTCGTTTGAATAGAAACCTGTGGAGGAACCCGGATATGATCGAAGGTAAGAAAATCGTGGTGGTATTACCGGCATTCCAGGCAAGCCGGACACTCAAAATGACCTATGAGGCTATTCCTAAGGATATAGTGGATGAGGTACTCCTCGTTGACGACGGAAGTACCGACAATACCGTCGAAGTAGCACACAGGCTGGGAATAAATACCTTTGTACATTCGGTAAACAAGGGTTACGGTGCCAACCAGAAAACCTGTTACCGGCATGCACTTGAGATGGGTGCAGATATCATCGTTATGCTTCATCCTGATTATCAATATGAACCGCGTCTCGTAACTGCAATGGCTGCCATGATTGCATCAGGCGTATATGATCTGGTAATTGGATCGCGGATTATCGGAAATTCGGCCCTTGCAGGTGGAATGCCTTTTTACAAATACTTCTCGAACCGGTTTTTAACTCTGTTTCAGAATATTTTACTGGGGGCAAAGCTCAGTGAATATCATTCGGGCTATCGGGCATTCAGCAGAGAAGTGCTTGAACGCCTTCCGTTAAATGCGAATTCAGATGACTTTATTTTTGACAACCAGATGCTGGTGCAGTGTCTTGCTTTTGGTTTCAGATGCGGGGAAATATCATGCCCAACTAAATACTTCCCTGAAGCAAGCTCAATTAATCTCAGACGCTCTATTGTCTACGGTACAGGAGTTATCAAGACAACAATGGCTTTTTTATTGTGGCGGCTGGGTGTTGTCTCACCGGTTATTTTTAACATTCTGCCGAAAAATCCTGCTCCAGATGATTCCTGACAAATCCTTTAGCAGAGCATTTTAGGGCTGCTTTATCCCGGGGAATCAATCGGCAAGCTGATTAAATCATAACATTTTAGTTTTTTAAGAAATTGACAGGATTTACAGGAAATTCAGGATTAAAACCATCTAAACCTGTCATGTTAATCGATATTGAAATCCCTTACCGTGCGTTTTAAACAGACAGGAGCTTGTATATCCTGTTAGCCTGTCGGAATCTTTGCAAAAGCCTAAACAATAACATTAAATCAAGATTTCTCGTTTCGCTTAGAAGGTTTACCTGCCTGTGTTTTTGGCTGGTTTACCTGCCTGTGTTTTTGGCTGGTTTACCATTAGACAAAGATAACGCTGCGCTCAGACTGATATGAACTTATTCATTTTCTGCAATTATATCCCTGAGGATTTCGTATATATCCTTCCTGTGGCCAACATAATGGATCTGTACGGTATTTTCTTCTTGAAGGATTCTATAGATGATCCTGAATCTCTTTGCTCTTATGGACCAATATCCGGAGAGTTCTTTTTCAAGTGCTTTTCCAATGAAAGGATTGTCTTTTAAATCCTGAATTTTTCTTTTGACCAGCGGTTTGAGGAGTGGATGAAGTAATCTGATCTGATCACGGGAGGTCTGAGAATAGGCCAGATGATAAGGCATTATTCTTCCCAGACTTTATTATGATCGAAAACCCTGCCTGAAGCGAAATCCTTTTTTGATTCATCAAGAGAGGCAAGGATTTCCCTGTCGCCAAGGATCTCTATAGTTTCGAGGAGGGCTTCATAACGTGACATGCACATCATAACCCCAACAGGCTCACCGTTTTTAGTGATGGCAATAGTCTCGTCTTCCTCCTCCATGTGTTTGATGATATCGAGGAAATCTCTTTTTGCCCTGGTAATGGGAAGTATTTGCTGGAAATCTTCCATGATGCTGCCGCCTCCGTTTTAAAAATTATTATGGTCATTTTAATTCTCTAAATCTGATGAGTCAAGTGAAAAGAAAGTAAAGATAAAAATTGAAAAGCTTACGGCATTTGAATTCCAGCGACGGCAGAGCTTCTTCCAGGCTGATCAAGGCAACCCCGAAAGCCACTGGTATGCGGCAGTCACAAGTATGTATTGATCTCCATTCGGAATCATCCGGTAACTTTCGCTTTTTTCGACAAGTTGAATTGCAGGCTTTTTCAAAACCCCCTGAAATTTCCTAAGGGCCTGAGACGGCTCTGTGTCTGAAAGTTTTGCTTCAACCAAAACGATGGGCTCACCATCATTAGCGATAAGAAAGTCCACTTCCTGCTGTTCCTTATTCTTAATAAAATGCAGCGAGAATCTGCCGTAACCCATATCATTCCATGCTGTAACCGCCCGATATAGTTCCAGAGCCACCATATTTTCAAACCGGGCCGCCGGTTCCTTTATCCGTGGTGTATCCCATAGGTATACCTTCCGTTCTTTTTGAATTGCCCGGGCAATTTTCTGCGTCCATGGCCCAATGCTGAAACAAAGAAAAAATCTTTCAAAAGCCGACAGCCAGCTTTGAATGGAATTATAAGATACTTTCAGGTCGCGAGCCAGCGAAGCTGCTGAGATGGGACTTCCTATCCTGGATGGCAGTAAGTAGTAGAGCGTTTCCATATCCAGGACGGATTTCAGGCCGGTCAGGTCGCGAATATCCTCACGTATTAATTGCTGGGAATAGATATTTGACCATCGTCGGTAAGTCGTCTTTTTCCCGGATAGATAAGACTCGGGAAATCCGCTCAGTTCGGATAGCCCGGACCAGATTCCTTTCAGTTCTTCGGTATTTTCCATTTCTATTTGCAACGGGTTCTTTAAAAATTGGTCTATTTGGCGGTTACTTTTTCCTAACTCGGAGATCGTGAAAGGCCACAGGTGAAAGAGAAAATAGCGGCCTGCAAGTGAATCTCCTCCTTTTTGATAGAGATCCAGCCGTCCACTTCCGGATATAAGAAATTGGTATTTATCATGAAATTGGTCGTAAACGCCTTTGAGGTAGTTTTTCCAGTCCTTGTATTTGTGGATTTCGTCAAGAACAATCAGTGGGGTTGATGAATCCCTGAGTTCTATTTTTTCGAAGAAAAGGGGATCTCGCATGAAGTCAGTTCTGTGCTCTGCAATGTCCCAATTGAAATAGAGACTGTTTGTAAAAGAATCAGAAATAATCTGGGCAAGCGTGGTCTTTCCTGCCTGGCGCGGACCTGCAAGAAATATCATGCTTTTATCAGCAGCAATATCCTGCCAGATTTTGATATATGGCGTTCTCCTTTTCATGCTGACTATTATTAACTATAATGAAAAATAGTCAAGCTAATATTTAAGTGGACTGAAAAATAGACAAGGCAGTACATCTATTTTAATTGCATTTTTCCCTGATTTCTGACATATACCTGGAATGCTAAAAAGAGCGATTTCCTTTAAAACTGGCGCTTTTTTATGTAACCGTCATGTTTAACTAATATTAAATTACAGGGGAAGTAATTATGATACACCAGAGCGTTGTTACGGATTTCTGTCAGAAGGAATACATGCCTCAGATCGATTCATCAGCCTTTATCCATCCTGCTGCGGCCGTTATCGGACACGTATTCATAGGGAGAAGGGTTATGGTTTCTCCTTTTGCATCGGTGCGTGGCGATGAAGGCCAGCCTATTTTTGTCGGAGACGAGGCAAATGTTCAGGACGGTGTTATTCTGCATGCACTTGAAACAGAGCATAACGGCCATCCGATTGAAGAAAACCAGGTTGAGGCAGAGGGCAAGAAATATTCTGTTTATGTAGGCAAAAGGGTGTCTCTTGCTCACCAGGTTCAGATACACGGGCCTGCTTATGTCGGTGATGATACATTTGTAGGAATGAAAACGCTTGTTTTCAGGGCAAAGGTCGGGAATAACTGTGTGGTGGAACCTGGCTGCATCCTTATGGGAGTTACTGTTGCAGACGGGCGGTATGTGCCGGCAGGAACCGTATTAAGGGATCAGAATGCTGCTGACAGCCTGCCTGAGATAACAAGTGATTATCCATTAAAGGATCTGAATAAGGGAGTGATTCACGTCAATACAAGCTTAGCGGATGGGTATGGGAAGATACGTTTAGGTGATGGGTTATAGTATAGGTAATGGGTTATAGGTAATGGGTTATAGGTGATGGGTTACAGGTTATAGGGCATAGGTTTTCCCATTACCCATAACCCATTACCTGATTCTTATACTGTGATTTCAGCCTTGATTTACTGTACATTTAACACAAGGCT
Source organism: Deltaproteobacteria bacterium (assembly GCA_036733345.1). Classification (GTDB taxonomy): domain Bacteria; phylum Desulfobacterota; class DSM-4660; order Desulfatiglandales; family Desulfatiglandaceae; genus JAFGMQ01. The sequence continues at coordinate 6,153 of DAINAR010000017.1, forward strand.
TATGTAAATGACCTCAATATCCCTTCCAGGACTCCGCCTGCGATAGCCAGTGCCTTTTCGGATATTGTAAAACAGTATTCTGTTTTGCCGCGAGGGTCAACATCTCCGATCTTGAGACCTTTGGAAACGCTTATGCCGGGCCGTATAAGGCCCCTGAGTGCACCGCCAATTAACGTCTTCACAGGGATTTCATTTACAAATCCAACAGTATCGCCTTTTTTGACCAGATCCCCTATATCCATTTTGTTTTTGAATATGCCGTCTGCCGGGGACCTGAGAACGCGATCTCTGCTGAATCCCTCAATCGGGCTCGGAACGCCGGTGTCAGGTTCGGCAGAACCTTCGGTCAGCGCGCGCCCGAGGTTGTGGCCTCTGTTGGTTTCGATTACAATATGGGCATCTCTTCCTGCCGCAAAGCCCGGACCAAGGGCAATGACAAGCGGCGCATGGTCAATAAATGTCCCGAGATTTCTCTTGGCTATAGTAGCATCTATCAGTATGTCAGGTGACGTTTCATGTCTGGAATTATTCAACGGATCAATTATGACGGGTATCCTGCCCCTGCTCCAGACATCGGGGATTTCACCTGGACTGTTAACAAGCAGGGCTTCGATACCTTCAAGTTCAGCCCTCCCGTCATATACCGCCTCGCAGAAAGCAACCTTCCGCCTGACAGCCATAGGCCTGTCTATCTCGGTAATGTATACCCTGAATCCGCATTTATAAAGCCTGCACGCAACACCTGAAGCAATATCTCCGCCGCCTCTTATGCAAATACTGAAATCTGAGAGGTTGATTTTCTTTTTCATAGGGATGGTTCCATAATGCAATTATTCTTGACAGGTTAGTAAAAAGTCGTCATTCCGAATCACGCTGCGGCGTTATGAGGAATCTTAATCCCGCCTGGGCGGGACTAAATTTATTAAGCATCAAGATTTCTCGTCACTGCGTTCCTCGAAATGACAAACAGGTGCGTTCCTCGAAATGACAAACAGGTGCGTTCCTCCAAATGACACTTGAAACAGCAAGTGATGTTACAAGATTAATACAGTCCTAAATAATCCTTGCCCCTGTATAACGTTCCATGTATTCCGCTTCCAGGCCTTCCCTTTCCAGCCTTACGGCAAGAGGCAGATAATCCATGATATCCTGTGCAGTGATCCCGTCCTCGCCTTCATATTCTGCAGCCAGATCTCCTGCAAAACCGTGAATAAAGACTCCTTTTCTCACTGCCTCCTGTACTGTCAATCCCATTCCGAACATAGCCGGGATTGTTCCGGAGAGGACATCGCCTGATCCTGCCGTTGCCATGCCCGGATTCCCGGTCATATTGATAAAAACACTGTCATCCGGATATCCAATCAGCGAATGAGCGCCTTTCAAGACAATAATCGCGCCCAGTTCCCTGGCGGTTTGCTGAAGTATATCAATTTTGTTATTGTCTATTTCAGCGACGCTTAGCCCGGTAATTCGTGACATCTCACCCAGGTGGGGTGTCAGGATTGTTTCAGCTTTCCTTTGTCTGATAATTTCCAGGTCCGCACACAGGGCTGTGATCCCGTCCCCGTCGATTATTAACGGTTTATTAATCTCCATGGCGAGTTCCCTGGCCAGTTTCTGTGTCTCTTCATTCAGAGATAATCCAGGACCAAGGACAACCATATCCATCTTTTCGGAAAGCTCGAGCAATGCCCCCTTATTTTCCATGGCAATACTTTTTGATGTTGTTTCCTTTTGAGGTATGAAAACAATTTCGCTGCCTTTATTTGCTATAAATGCCGTCATGGAAGAGGGCAGGGCAAGACGTGAATAACCGCCGCCGGCCTTCATGAATGACATGGCTGAAAAATAGGGCGCTCCAAAATAGCTGGATGATCCTGCAATAAACAGGACCTCGCCCAGGTCGCCTTTGTGTGCGTCTTTATCTCTCGGAGGAAATACTGCCGGATTATTGATCTCAATTTTTATGGATTCAATGGTATACATGGATGGAGGAAATGAGATGTGTGTTACATAAAGATTTCCGCACAGTTCATATCCGGGAAAGAGCATGTTCCCTATCTTTGGAAGACCGAAGGTGACTGTATAGTCGGCATTTACCGCACAACCCATTACTTTGCCCGTATCACCGTTAACTCCTGATGGTATGTCAACACTGAATACCGGTTTTCCGCTCTGGTTAATCAGTTCAATTGCATCACGATAAATGCCCTCAACATCACGTACGAGCCCTGTCCCGAACATTGCATCCACAATGCCGTCACAATTCAGGACATCCAGCAATATTTCTTCAATGGAATCAATATCCACGATTTCTATGGGCAGATTGCAGACAATATCGAGATTCATTTTAGCCGAGCCCTTGTATTTGGTGCGGTCGCCAAGGATAAAGACGGTAACATGTCCTCCGTCTGAATGTATTTTCCGGGCAACAACGAATCCGTCACCCCCGTTATTGCCAATACCGCAGAACACAACAAATTTTTTGTTTATTACTCCGAATTTATTCAGGATTATGCTGTATAGTGCCTGGCCGGCGTTTTCCATTAAAAGCTCGTCTTTTATACCGAAATTTTCTATGGCGGTTCTGTCAAGCGTTCTCATTTCAGAGACTCTGCTTACTTTCATTGTTTGCCTCCATATATAAAATGGTTAAAAAGTGCTGTTTTAGTTAAGATGCAATCCTGCCTGCGTAAAGGACATGAGGAGAAAAGATTAACCAGGGAAGTTATATCCGCGTAATTGAAGAAAGAATCTAAAGGCTTCCATTACCCTAAAAAAGTGTCCGCTGCATGTCCTTTATTACATCTCCTTTTTCCGGCTCATCTTCAAAAGAAGAAATCGCTCCCTTTAAGAAATACCTCTCAAACAGCCTGTTAAATTCAGTCCAGGGCCCTTTCTGACGGTCTCCCTCCATAATACGGCTTATACCGGCTATCTTCGCATCCAGGTCATCAAGCATACTGAGTGCAATGGCCTCTAAAATTTTAGGCCTTTTGGGCGATCCGAATTCATACTGGCCGTGGTGGCTGAGGATCATATGTTTCAGGCGCATTCCCAGTTCATATGGGAAATTTCTGCATTCGTTCAGCTTCCTGTCCACCATATCAGCGCTCAATACCACATGACCAACCAGCCGCCCCTCATCTGAATAATCGATTGACAGGTCATATTTCAGCTCTTTTATCTTTCCTATGTCATGCAGAAAAGCGCCAGTCAAAAGCAGATCTCCATCAAGCTGAGGATAATGCTTTGCAGCGATTTTTGATAACCGGCACACGGACAGCGTATGTTCCAGAAGCCCGCCCAGATAGTTATGATGAAGATTTTTGGCGGCAGGAGCCTTTTTAAACTGCTCAATAAACCTGCGGTCGCTTAAAAATCTTTCAATAAGCTCCATGAGGTGAGGATTTTCTATTTCCTTTATAATTTCCCGGAGTGAAGCCATCATTTCCGAAGGATCGACAGGTGAGGATTCCATGAAAATTTCAGGATCAAATTTCCCATCCTGTAATCTCAGATCCGATACGGTAACCTGAATCTGATCCCTGTAGAGGCCCGCAAATCCCTCCAGGTCAACGATATCCCCTTCATTGAACAGCCCTGAAAGCCTTTCAACCCCATCCCATATCTTTGCCTCAAGATCTCCGGTCCGGTCTGCTATTGTTATGCTTATGAAGGGATTCCCGTTACGGGTTGTTCCCACTCTTTTCTGCTTTACCAGATACGAACCGCTGATGCCGGCTTCCTTTGTGATATCCTTGATCCAGAGATGGGGGGAGACTTTGTTAATCATCAAAGTTTCCTTTTGAGCCTGTCTTTGAATGTAATCCGGCCGCCTTATCGCGGATTTTGCTTTCAGTCCATTCTTCAGGATCTTCAATTCGCGTGCCTTTCGGGCCAAGGTCATAAGAACCGGCCTTTAAAATAGAATCGATCGCCAGGGGGGCAGTATCACCGGCATTGAATACACTGGTCAGCAGATTAAAAACAAATTCTTCAACTCCATTTACCATCCTGTCCCTTATTTCTGCCGGCAGGCCCTGGAGTTTATTTTCAAACGGGAGATTGAGCTTCTTATAGTTTCCGCCTTTCAATCCTTTTGAATTGGCATATTCAACCATCTCGGCCCATAATTCGTCAGGCACGCCCTTATCCGACAGCTTATAGAATTCACCTTCTTCGTCGAGGATGGCATTACCGTAATCATTTACCTTCACGCCCCAGGTTATCATCTGGAGTGCGGTTGCCACATTGGCCTTGGTTGTGTGGGTGTTTTCAGCGATATTCCTGAGCCGCTCTGAGCTGTTTCCGGAAGTCCCATGCTGGGCCCCTGATACTTTGTATTTTTCAAGGGCGTTGTGGATCTCCATTGTCAGAGGGACCTGGATACCTTTGTCGCTTTCCTCAATACCGTGGGTTGTGCCGTTGTTCAAGGCAATCCAGTCAGGGAATAGATTGTGTGCGTTAAGCCCCTGAATCAAAAAAAGGGCCTCTTCCACGGTTGAGAGGCCTTCTTTTCCCTTTATCTCTCCAACTTCTGTCTCGTAGCCTGCCCACTTTGGCACGTAAGAACTGAGGGCAATGTTTGCAAGCAGATTTTCATCGTCCGGCATGTGTGATGCGTCAATTGCAATAGAAGTAATACCGGCATCGAACATGGAGGTTATTTCAGTCCTGCCCTGTTCGATATCCTGTGTATTTTTTATACCATAATGGTCCGCGTGAATGGCCACAGGCACCGTTATGTTAAGTTCATTCATAATGGCATCGACCTGCGTTGCAATATTCCAGAAATTTACAGCACAGTAAGCCCCTGCTCCGCCTTCCGATTTTGCGATTTCAATTATGATGGCTGCATTCGCCCTTTGGGCGGCCTTGATAGCCCCGCGAAGCACAAAGTGATTTCGACCGTTGGCGGCAATGGTCATGGCCTTTCCTTTTTGAATCATGGCCCTGTCAATTACCTTGCCGCTGACAATCAATGCCCTGGAATTGGGGAATAGTTTTACAATATTCGGCGGCCTGCCGATACTCAGGGCCTTTTCGAATTCCGATGAAGCACTTCCTTTATTTGTGGACATTGGATCCTCCTTATTTTTACGGTTTTCAAATTTACAGTTACCGGATATTTTTTTCTGATGTTGGCGTAACCCTTTATACATACTGTTAAATAAAGCAGCAGGTGTTGTCAAGGAGGAATTGGGTCTTGAAGGGCATTTGCATCAGGTGCACAGATTGGATGGGAACTTTTTTGCAGAGCGGAGATTAAAAACGCCGGTCATTTTGACCGGCGTTTTTATTAAAGACTATCTATAAAATATATAACTCTTAATATATTTTTTATGCTTTCTTTGGCGCTTTTGAAATCAGCGTAATAAGTGCACCTGCAAGACATGCAACTCCAGCAATTATAAAGGGCGTTATCCAGATTGAAGGATCACTTCCACCTTTGGCCGCATCCTTGAAAAAACCTGCAATCTGAGGCCCGATTATGCCGGCTATGCCGTAGGACACAAATATATAGCCGTAGTTCAGGCCGACGTTTTTATTCCCGAAGTAGTCTGCGGTTATCGCGGGGAATAATGCAAAGTTGCCTCCAAAATTAAAGCCGATTATACAGGCGCCGATAATAAGGCCAATTCCGATTCCTCCCATTTTGTAGAAGAAGAGCATTATTATTCCCTGAAAGAGACACATCAGAAAGATCGCCATTTTGCGTCCGATTTTGTCAGAAACCGTTCCCCAGACAATGCGGCCAAGGCCGTTGAAGATTGCATACCATGCCATTGCGGTTCCTGCCGTTGCTGAAGCAATTGCCACGGTAGCACCGCTCGCCTTAAGGGCGTCTATGCCGAATAATTTTATGCAGTAGATAACCATCAAACCTGCAATGGCAGAAAAGAGAAAAGTGAACCACGAAAGATAGAACGGCAGGGTCTTAAGCATTTCGCGCGGTTGAAAATCAGTTAATCCGGCACCATGGGCATTTGCTGCTGTTGCTGCCGGGGGTGTCCATCCTTTGGGGATGAAACCGGCGGGGGGGTCTATCATAACAATGCTTCCCAGGAGTACAGCTACAAGAAAGATTATGCCGTAAAGGAAGAAAACGCTCTGTACCCCTCCCAGGCCGAAATAATTCAGACTGTTAAGCAGATCAAACCAGGACCCCGCGGATTTAACCCATATTGTCGCTCCGAATCCAAAACCGGCTACTGCAAGACCTGTTACCATTCCTTTTTTGTCGGGAAACCATTTTACTCCAACTGCAATAGGAACAACATACGCAAATCCGATGCCGGCTCCGCCAATGATACCAATGAAGATAAGCTGAGCTGCAAATGTGCTGCCGAATAGTCCGCCCAGGATGTATCCTGCACCGAGTACAATGCCACCCAGTACGGCCAGCTTCCTTGGCCCAATCTTCGTTATCATTCTACCGGAAATAATCATTACGACTGAAAAAACCAGCAGGCCTATGGAAAAAACCCATGCTGCCTGACTTGCGCTGAAGGCATAATTACCACCATCAGCCGCCGGCAAGGTAAGTTTAGGTGTAAAAACGGACCAGGCATAAATAGCGCCGAGGCACAGCTGAATTAATACGGCACCAATCACCACAAACCAACGATTCATAACTTTCTGCTCTGCCATTCATTCCTCCTGATTTAAAAATTACTAAGTTTTTAAATACATTAACAATATAGCGCTCGGAATAAAACGAACCTTTATCCAAAACTGCTTTGGTTGTCAAATAAAAAATCAAACTGAAAAAACGCCTCGTTTAAGTGAAACTCGATTAAAACATCTGGAGATTGAATGTTTGAGCTTTTTTTTGCTCATGGAAGGCACAGTAATGAATATGAATATGCTTTGCCTTTTCATTTACAATGTCATTGTCTTCCACAGCCCGTACAGATCCAGGTTAAGCTTTTTCTGAAAGGCAACTGCTTTCTCAAGAGGAGTCGGGCTGGGGGTATTTTTGATCATGCCTGTCATTACTCCATGCGGGCCTTCCAGGAGCTGGCGTACAGCCGCTGCTCCAAGGTTTGTCGCCAGTATGCGGTCATATGATGTAGGGGAGCCTCCCCGCTGAACATGGCCAAGGACTGTAAGGCGCACATCAAACCCTATTTCTTCGCGCTTTTCCTTAAGATAGTCGTTCAATGACCTGGCACCGGGCTGCCAGCCCTCGGCTATGATGATAATACAGTGGGACTTCCCCTTGACATATGCATTATCTACCCCTTCAACAACCTCTTCCATGGATGTTTCTACCTCGGGAATCAGGACTATTTCAGCACCGGCGGCTATTGAAGCCATCAGGGCAAGATAGCCTGAATCACGTCCCATTACTTCGATAAGAAAGGCCCTCTGGTGAGAAGATGCTGTATCTTTTATTTTGTCCACGGCATCAAGGATAGTGTTGAGAGTGGTGTCCACCCCGATAGAGATATCAGTGCCGTTAACGTCGTTGTCAATAGTTGCAGGAATTCCCACAACGGGAAAACCCATTTCGTGAAGTGCAAGAGCACCGGTCAATGAACCGTTGCCACCTATGACGATCAGCCCGTCAATGTTCATCCTGTTCAGGTTGCGTAAAGCCTCTCTCTGTCCCTGTTTGGTCACAAATTCAGGCGACCGGGCGCTTCCGATGAATGTCCCGCCTTTATTGAGGATTCCGCCGACCGACCGGGCATTCAATTCCACCATATCACTGTCAATCAGGCCTGAATATCCCCATCGAATACCCATTACCTCGACACTTTTTTCCATAGCAGTACGCACCACTGCCCTGATACAGGGGTTCAATCCCGCACCATCACCGCCGCTGGTCAATACCGCAATACGCTTCATTTTCATCTCCTTTCAGGTCAGAGAACAAACCTGATGAGAATAACAGGCTTTCAAAATAATATTAAAGGTTAATTTATCTTTGCAGAAGTATATGGAAAAGGAGCATTAGTGTCAAAATAAAACTCGATTGACAGTTTAAAGCTTCTATACAAATTAATTGCAGTCCTTTTGTCAGCTGTTCTGTTGATTTTACAGGTGCATGTTAATTAGCCTTTTTAATGGGTTTTTGCTGAATTCTTCAGGGGCCGGTGTTATATTGAGCTTTTCAGGGCAAAGGATAATTATTATAATAGAGCGCAATAGCATATTTTTTAAAGCTGGTTTGCCTGAAGATGAATAATATTTTTTATCCGCTGGCCCCCGTATTTGCAGGTGTATTTTATGAGTTTAGATATGGTCTTTATTACAGTCATTTTATGCGGAGCAGTCTATTTTTTTGTAAGCGGAAAACTGACACCAGACATGGTATCTATCCTCATTATTCTGTCTCTTATTTTTTCGGGGTTACTCAAGGTGGATGAGGCTTTTTCAGGGTTCAGCAGCCCTGTAATAATCATAATAGCTTCATTTTTCGTAATATCAGGGGCACTTTATCATACAGAGGTTGCAGGACTTATTGGAAAGCGGCTTTCCAGCGTCAGCGGCTCTTCCGAGACAACAGCAGTTATGGTCGTTATGATATCCGGGGTGCTTCTCTCTTCAATTATGACAAATCTGGCGGCTACGGCCATTCTGCTGCCGGGTGTTATTTCAGTATCTGTAAAGTCAGGCATTGCACCTTCCAGACTTCTGATGCCTCTAGCTTACGGGACAATACTTGGAGGAATGTTTACAGTTGTTGGAACCCAGCCGAATATTATTGTCGCATCTGTTCTTTTATCGGCAGAGAACAGGGAGCTTGGTTTTTTTTCCTTTCTGCCCTTTGGCGCAGTGATGGCGGTTGCTGGACTGGCCTACATGTTGACGATCGGGAGGCGGCTGCTTCCAGTGAGGAAATTTGAGGAACATATCCGCAATCTTACCTCCCCTGAACTCCTTCCATCAATTTACCGTCTTGAGGAAAGGCTTTTTGAGCTGAAAGTCCCGAAAGACAGTTCAATTGCAGGCAAATCCCTTGCCGAGAGCAGCCTGGGCTCAGGGTTCGGGTTAAATGTGATTGGAATAATGCGCTCCACCAGCAGCAGAATTACCCCTCACAGGGATGACCGGATTTCTGTCCGTGACCGGCTGCTTGTGCAGGGAAGAGAGGAAGATGTTAACAGGGCATCTGAAACATTCGGGCTTGAAATAAAGAGAAAAAGTTCTTTTCAGCAGAATGATTTCATGTCTGAAGAAATCGGAGTCGCAGAGGCGGTTCTGCCCCCTCGATCTCAGTATTTCGGGAAAAAACTCAAGGATATTTATCTGCGCGAGAGGTTCGGTATTACTGTTCTTGCAATCTGGCGGGGAGGAAAACCGATCAGGGCCCGGCTTGGAGAGGAGATTCTTGAGCTGGGAGATGCGCTGCTTTTAAGAGGGGCATGGAATAAACTTTCAATACTAAACAGAACGGATGAATTTTTTATGGTCTCAGGAGTTGAACCGTCTTCAAATCCTCAGCACAGAGACAGGATGTTTACTTCAATTATAATTACAGCGCTTATGCTTGCAATTGTAATTACAAGGATAATACCTGTTTCAGTCGCTGTTTTCTCAGCCGCGGCCCTCATGATTCTTACCGGATGTCTCACTGTTACAGAGGCCTACCGTTCTGTGGAGTGGAGGGCAATAATCCTTATGGCAGGCATTATACCTCTTGGAGATGCAATGGTAAAGACAGGGCTTATTGAAGTTTTTGTCAGCAGTGTTTTCTATCCTTTTGCAGGATTTGGAACCCTGTTCATGACAGCAATGCTTTACTTCATATCCTGTGCTGCTTCTCTGCTTACATCGAACATAACTTCAGCAATACTGCTCAGCCCTGTTGCACTGTCTGTGGCCGGCCAGTTCAATATTAGTCCTGAACTTATGCTGATAACCGTTGCCCTTGGGGCCTCAAACGGGTTTATGACCCCCGTTGCCCAGCAGGCAAACCTTATTGTAATGGGCCCTGGATACTACACTTTCAGGGATTACATAAAGGCGGGTTCAGGTTTAAGTTTTCTTGTTTTTGCAGCATTTATGCTGTCTGTTTTTTTGTTTGCCAGGGCGTGAATATGGAAATGCAGCAATACATTGTTTTTGGAACGCTGATTTTTTCCCTTGTATTTTTCATATGGGGAAGATGGCGGTATGACATTGTGGCGGTTACTGCACTTCTTATTGTTACAATAACAGGCATAGTCCCTGGAAGAGATGCGTTTTCAGGTTTCGGCCATCCTGCGGTCATAACAGTTGCAGCGGTTCTTATTATTACAAGCGGTTTGATGAATTCAGGCATGATTGACCTTATAACAAATCAATTGTTTAAAATCGGCAATAACATAACCCTTCAGATAGTCTCCCTTACAGTTGTAGTAGCAGTTCTTTCAGCTTTTATTAATAATGTCGGCGCCCTTGCTATAATGCTTCCTGTTTCGCTTCAAATCGCAAGGAAAAACAACTACCCTCCGTCTTTTCTGCTGATGCCCATTGCCTTTGGTTCTTTGCTCGGAGGCTTGACTACAATGATGGGAACGCCGCCCAATATTATAATAGCTCTTGCCAGAGCAGAGAGCGGAAATGAACCTTTCAGGATATTTGATTACACCCCTGTTGGGGCAGTCGTAGCAGTTGCAGGGATACTTTTCATATCGCTTGTCGGATGGAGGCTTTTGCCAAAAAGAAGGGGACAGGCATCGCTGGAGGAACTTTTTAATATAGAAGATTACACTACAGAAGTTCGGGTATCTAAAAATTCAACAATTGCAGGAAGCAGAATATGGGAGCTTGGAAAGCTTAAAGATATCGAGGTCAATATCATTGGAATTGCAAGAGGTAAAAGAAGAATTCTTCAGCCATCTGCAAACGAGCTTCTGCATGAAGACGATGTGCTGGTTATAGAAGCTGATTCAGATGACCTCAAGGAATTTGTCGATGCGGCAAAGCTTGAACTTGCGGGAGATGAAGAACTCAGAAAGGATATCCTTGGATCAGAGGATATGATAATGTTAGAAGCTGTTGTAATGCGGGACTCGTCTCTTACCGGAAAGACTGCCTACAGCCTTCATCTCAGAAGAAAATACGGGCTGAACCTTATTGCTGTTGCAAGGAAAGGTTCAAGAATAAAACAGAGAATCGCCTCGATAAGATTCCAGCCTGGAGATGTTCTCCTATTAAATGGGCCTTCTGAAAGTATTGCGGAAACGATTTCAGAGATGGGGTGTATTCCTCTGGCCAGGAGAAATCTGAGGATAGGGCAGCCTAAGAGAATTATTCAAAGTACGGTGATTTTTCTGTCAGCCATAATGCTGGCTGCCTTTGGCTTTCTTCCTATTCAGACAGCCCTTGTTTCAGCAGCTGCAGTGATGGTGCTCGTGAACCTGATTTCCATACGCGAGATTTATGATAATGTTGACTGGTCTGTAATAATACTTCTTGGAGCCATGATTCCCCTGGGAAATGCTCTTGAAACAACAGGTGCAGCCGGGATAATAGTTATGTATCTTTTGAAAATATCCGGCCAGATGCCTCCTTTCGTATCTCTTGTTATTATCCTTGTAGGAACAATGTTCCTGTCGGATATAATCAACAACGCAGCGGCAGCGGTCCTTATTGCTCCAATTGCTGTGGAGGTGGCATCAACTCTGGGCGTTTCTCCTGATCCGTTTTTAATGAGTGTGGCGCTCGGGGCATCGTGTGCTTTTCTGACACCGGTTGGACATCAGTCAAATACCCTTGTAATGGGGCCGGGCGGATACAAGTTCGGCGATTACTGGAGGCTTGGCCTGCCTCTTGAAATAATAATACTCATTGTGGGTGTGCCGATGATCTGTATTGTATGGCCGTTTTAGAAGAGTTAAAAGGAAGGGGACGGGTAACCGGGTTTCACATCACCAGTCTCTCATTAATGATTTTTTGAGCGTCCTCTATAATCCTGTCGATTATTTCACCAGCGGAAGGGATGTCTCTGATCAATCCTATGCATTGACCAACGGTGATGATCCCTTCATCAATGATTCCCTTTTCATACATCCTCTGGCCTCTTGCCCCTGATATGATTGAACGCAGGTCATCAATGGGAGCGCCGTTTTTTTCCATTTCAAATGCCCTGAGGGCATCCGGCGTCCTTGCTACCCTCTCCGTGTTGCGGTATGCACGCAGGAGAAGCATCGTGTCATGTTCCGACTGCCTTAGAAGCCATTCCTTTACATTCTGATGGATGGGGGCCTCACGCGTCATCATGAAGCGGGTGCCCATATTGATCCCTTCAGCACCCATTGCCAGTGCAGCGACGAGACCTCTCCCGTCTGAGAAGCCGCCTGAAGCAATGACCGGAATCTTAAGCGCATCGACGGCTGCCGGGATAAGTACCAGGCCTCCGACATCGTCTTCTCCGGGATGGCCGGCGCATTCATACCCGTCAATGCTTATGAAATCGCACCCCAGTTCCTGAGCCCTGAGGGCATGCCTGACGGTCGTGCATTTATGTATGACGGTTATGCCCGAGTCTTTCAGCCTGCCGATGACGCGTTCCGGATTATTACCGGCAGTTTCAACAACCGTGATACCCTCGCCGATTATAATATCCAGATATTCGTCATAATTTACCGGACGGAATGAAGGAAGGAGCGTGACGTTGACCGAAAATATTTTATCAGTCATCTGCCGGGTCTTCCTGATTTCTGCGGCAAGGTCTTCTGGATCGGAAAAGGTCAGTGCGGTTATGGTTCCCAGTCCCCCTGCGTTGGACACGGCGCCTGTCAATTCCGCGCGGGAAATCCACATCATGCCGCCCTGCATGATGGGGTATTCAATATTGAGAATCTCCGTCATTTTTGTCTTTAACATGGACAGGTTCCTTTAAATATAAGTGAGAGGTGTGCAGCCCTTTGTGGAGTTGAGATTAAGATGACTTACTGCTGTGCATATCTTTTTAAATTCCGGTAGAAATTTTCATGAGAACCGAATGTGTACAAAAATAAAACCGGGCCGGCTGTTTCATATACCAGTAGGAATTGCCGGTTCTTTGAACTGAATTTATGAACCCTGATCCCCTGTAAATCTCCTGCTTTTAAATATCCAGTCGTCGGGTCCAGAACAATTGCTTTTACAACCTTATCCAGGTCTTTGATCTGTCCCTTATGCAGTTTCTTCTTTTGTTTCGCAAAAACCGGTGATTGAATTATTTCCTTAATTCCGGTCATTCTCCTTCCCCAAATACATATGGAGTTCCCTGACCGGCATTAATTTGTTCTTTTCCCACCAGGATATCCTGTATGAAAGGCATCGGAAGATCCGGGTTCTCTTCCACTATCTGGCCTAATTTTGCCCAGTATTCAATTTGACCGGCAATAGATCTGTTAAATACCTTTGATTTTATTTTTGCTTTTTCAAACAGCTCATCAGATACCTTAACCGCTGTTGCCATAAAACCTCCAATGTACAATATCAATTTTATATTAACACCCAGGGTTTCTATTTGCAACCATATTCATACAAGAATAACGATAACAATACACTGGCAAAAGAAAGGACGCATTTGAATAATGTCCCTGCTGTCAGGGAGTTCTGTTTATTCAGAGCGTCCGGCCATATTTTCTAATAGCAGGCCTGCTGACCCATGATGACCAGATTTTCATCCGAGATAACCGGGTCTTCCTGCCTTATCTGCGGATAGGAGAAAATCTTCCCTTCATAGTTGCGCATAATGACCTCATCATCGGAAACGGAAAGCACGTATTCCGGCAGAAGGGGTATCTTGCCCCCGCCCCCGGGAGAGTCTATGACGAACTGGGGCACGGCAAGGCCTGATGTCCATCCTCGTAAAGCCTGTATGATCTCAATGCCTTTCTCGACCCTTGTGCGCAGGTGCTCGGTACCCTTTACATAGTCCGCCTGATAGATGTAGTAAGGCCTTACACGGACAGTCAGGAGCTTCTGCATGAGCCGTTTCATTACAGCAGGATCGTCATTTACTCCTTTCAGCAGAACAGTCTGGTTGCCAAGGGGGATGCCCGCATCCGCCAGTAGATTCAGTGCCCTGGATGATTCAGGCGTGATCTCGTCCGGATGGTTGAAATGCACGTTCATGAATACCGGGTGGTATTTTTTTATCATTTCTACGAGCTCCGGCGTCACCCTCTGGGGCAGTACACATGGGACCCTGGACCCTATCCTGAGGATTTCGACATGAGGGATTTCTCTCAGCCTCTGCAAGATACTCTCGATCCTTCTATCGCTCAGCATGAGCGGATCTCCGCCTGAGAGGATTACGTCCCTGACCTCGGTGTGTTCCCGGATGTATTCGATTCCAGCCTGTAAATGGGCGGGATTGATTTTGCTGATATCTCCTACCTTGCGTTTGCGCGTACAGAAACGGCAGTAGCTTGCGCACATGTGTGACACCAGAAAGAGCACCCTGTCCGGATAACGGTGCACAATTCCGGGGACAGGGGAATCCTTGTCTTCGCTCAACGGGTCACAGACACCGTCGTCAGTGACGAGTTCAGCAAGATCCGGCACCATCTGGCGGTAGAGGGGCTCACCCTTCTCCCTGATAAGTGCGGCATAATACGGAGTGATCCTTATTTTAAACGTCTTCTGGATTTTTCTGACATCCTCCAGAGGCAGATCAAAAAAGGCAGAGATCTCTTCGGGTGTGGAAAGACTCTCTTTGACCAGTTTTTTCCATGTTTCCATCTTTTCGTTAACTCCCTTAACTAATGAAGTCGTTTAATGTAAATCACCCTGTCATCTCCGGGTTTGTAAAAATCGGGGATGCGTGCCACTTCCTGACAATACGAATTCAGGTAAAACTGCCGGGTCGGTTGATACCTGGGCTGGGATGATGTCTCAATGATTATCATCCGCCCGTTTTCTTTTATAATTTCCTTTTCCAGCCATTCAAACATGGCCCTTCCATAGCCCTTGCCCTGGTATTCAGGGTCAACTGCAGTCCAGTAGATGTCATACACGCCTTCTGTCAGATCCGTGGGGCCGTAGCACAGATAACCGACTACATTGTGGCGTCCATCTTCAATAACCACCACTTGATAATCCTTCTGCGCCGGAACATTCAGATACCGGTCGATAAGCTCTTCAGCCACGACGATTTCAGCATCAGTAAACATGCCCGTGCTGTGGATGATGTTCATGACCTTCTTCTTGTCTTCCTTTTTCATAAACCGGATCATGCTTCCTCCATCCTTTTAAGCGTATTCCTGACAATTCTTTCCCAGAAGGTGTCATAGGAGATCCCTTCTGCAACAAGTGCCCTTGCAAACCCTGCGTTAAGGCTTATATCCGGGTTGGGATTGACTTCGAGTATGAAGCACCTGCTGTTCCTGTCCATTCGGAAATCGACCCTTGCGTAATCCCTGCATCCTGTTGCCTTAAAAGCTTCAATGGCCATCTTCTGCAGGTTCCGGCCAACTTCCTTCGGAACCGGCGCAGGACAGAGGGGCCGGGTATTATGAAAGAGGACGTGATCCTCAAACCACTTGGCCTCATATCCGCAGATCCTGGAGCTGCTGTCAGGCAGTCCTGTAAAGGAGATTTCAGAGACAGGGAGGGCATGAAGCCTGGAATCCTCCATGACAGCCACGTTGAATTCCCTTCCGTCAATAAATGATTCCACCAGTGCGGGCTGTCTGTAGGTTTTAATAATCCTGTTTATCTGTATGCCCAGACCATTCCTGTCCTTGACCACTGAATCCGGATGTATCCCCAGGCTGGCGTCTTCGCTGTTGGGTTTCACAATCACGGGAAAGGGAAGGTCAATTTCCTGCGCCGGATCATTAGCCAGAACGCCCTCGGGAACAGGCAGTCCCGACGATTTGAGCACTGCCTTGGTCCTGAACTTATCCCTGCACAATGAGAGTGCGGATGCCGGATTTCCTGTGAATCCGATACCGGACATTTCCAGGAGTCCGGATATATTGGGTTCCCACTCTGTCCTGCCCATGAAGCCTTCACAGAGGTTGACAAGCACATGGATATCCATTCGGCTGATGCGTCTCAGAAAGCCGGGAATGCTTCGCCGAAGCGGGATCAGGCTTACACGGTGCCCGATGCTGTTTAATGCATGAAATACGTCGCCCGCTTCTTTTTCCACGGCCATTTCGGAAATGCTTTCATCCTGCCGCCCGGGTACAGTTTCACAGGCATTGAATGCTATACCGATGTTGAGTGACTCAGTGTCCATATCTCTTTCCATTCCGACTGAATGCCTCATCCACAACCCGGTGGATAAGCCCTGAATAGGTGTAGCCTGCGGCCCGGGCCGCCTTTGGGAGGCAGGAGTTCTCTTCCTCATTCGGCAGAACGCCGGGCAGGGGGTTCACTTCAAGGATATGGGGGTTGCCCTGCTTATCAAGGCGCACATCTATGCGTGCCCAGTCGCGGATGCGCAGGACATGGAATGTCCTCATTACCAGTGACTTTATGGCTTCAACAAGGTCCGGAGAAATTTCAGCCGGACATGTAAATATCTTCAGGGGATTTTCTTTTGTATCCCACACCCATTTGGCTTCATATGAGTAAATAGGCACAGCTCCCTCAGGGAGCATGCCATGGTTTATTTCCACGATCGGGAGGACCTCAAGATCAGGATAATTACCCAGAATACCCACGGTAAATTCCCTGCCGCTTAAAAAATGCTCAACTATGACGGGCTGATGGTACTGTTTAAGGACCTCATGCACCCGTTCATGCAGATCATGCAGATCCGTAACCACGCTGTTGTTTCTTATGCCCTTGGATGAGCCTTCATACATGGGTTTAACTATAGCAGGCAGTTGAACGCTGTGGAGTGCTTCCGAATCCGTGAGATCGACAGTCCAGAATGCAGGATTGGCAATTCCATGATAAGTAAGGATTTCCTTTGCCCGGGATTTATCAAGGCATATACCGAGGGTAAGGGGGTCGGATCCTGTGTAGGGGATGCCCAGTATTTCGCATATTGTGGGGATCTGAGCTTCACGGCTGGGCCCGAAAAGCCGCTCGGCGATATTGAAGACAAGGTCAGGCCTTAAACGCCTGAGCTCATCATAGGCATCTTCTCCCGATTCTATGGGATAGACACGGTACCTTTCTTCAAGGACGTCCTGGATTGCCTTGATCGTTTCATCAGAGTCGCATTCAGCCAGGAGGTCAGGAGGTTCGTCTTCCTCCTCGCCCATCTCCCTTTCCCTGCCATCAATGACTGAGTTCAGTGCATTGGTCTTTGACGTAAAGACAAAGGCTACATTCCGTCTGGATACACGTGCAAAAGTCATGATAAGGCCTCCAAAAGACCGGATTTGAGGCAGAGACGTTTCGGGCCTGCCCCCGGTATGCTGATGCTTTTGTTCATGCAACCGGAAATACTATAGTATCCAGCCGCACGAAGGGACTGAGGTTTCAATCCGCCAGCCAACCAAGGCTGGTAAAAGGCGGACGAGGGTTCGATTCCCCGCCCCTTGGGGCGTTCAATGCTTTTTAAGATACCCCGCTGCTCTGCGGCGGGGTAGTTTATTTTAGAGATGAAAGGGAAACGCTTTACTGTCTGAGCGGCTGTAAAAGGGCTTTTTGTACTCCCGGCCTCAAGAATAAAGGCTCTCCTGAAATAAGGACAGCCCGTGTTATTCTTTTCCGGAAAGGGATCGTCAGTTAAAGGCGAGGTTGTGGCGGTGTCGCTGTTGCGACTGAAGTTGGGCGGAGGTTCGTCGTCTTCCTCCGTTAGATGTATGCATACTGAAGATGCAAGTGATTGCCTGTAATTCATTTTTGAACCATCCATTTATGATAACCATTAATCAAGGTCTATTACTGAAGCATGGTCTGAAACTGCAATTCTTTAAACACATGCCTTATGTGCGCAAATATAAACTTCCGTTAACAAAAGTCAATACATTTTTAATCAGTTTTTATGATTTTTAAAAAATTTTTTAAACTCTTTCCTGTAGTTTGCAACTCTTTGTTTTTTATCGATATTTAATCCGCCAGCCAGCCAGCCAACCAGATGAAATTTCTCTTCCGGATAAAAATTAACTCCGGCGCCTGAGCATTTCCCTGAAGTTAAAATGCTCATATCCGGAATACTGGGCAGGGAAGCCTTTTGCTGCAAGCCAGATATCCCCTGTTTCAGGGAAGGCGACCAGACTCCACATATTGGCCACCCGTGCCTTGAAACTCCCGACAGGTTCTCCGGCTTCATACTCAAAATCAGGGTATTGTGCGCAGATGGTGCAAAGGATATTATTCGTCCAGGAGGGAAAGTTCTTCGGCCTTGTCATACGGGTATAGGGATCATAGTGGTCGCTGAGAATCCTGATTGCAGTTTCCGGAGTTATACTGCCGTAATACTCATGCAGCAGCTGTTCATACCGTTCAAACCTGCTGGGCGCCTGTACATAGAAGTTATAAGGTTCTTTAAGACTCTGCTGCCAGTTTTCGATGGTGGAAATATCCTTGAGTTCGTTTACGGGTGCCTGATCAGCAACCATATTGTACCCTGAATAACCCATCCAGCCGGGATAGCAATTGGAGTGGTTTGTCTGCCACATCGCCTTTACACCTGCCACAGGATATCTTACACAGACCATTTTTGAAGAAGTTTCAACAACAGCTGCTTCTTTTGCTACGGAGTCCGCTACGTGGTAAGCAATGCCTGCACATCTCGGATAGTCCTGGAATATCCTGATTGAATCATCCACCGAACCGGCATGGGTCAGCAGCAGGCGGGTGAAAACGGCAATCCCGCATCCTTCCATGGATTCATGTCTCATTGAATTCAGCTGTGTCATCATTTCAAGTCCGTCTTCATTGACTCCGCCGTCCAGTCCGATCATGCCGGGATAGGTCATAAAGACATGGCCGAATCCTTCATCAGGGTCTGCTATGACCATAATCCTGTTATCCAGTTGCTCCGGCATATTGAAATTGTCTTCGTTCTTGCCGAAAATCAATTTACCATCGCCTCCTGCCCATTCATCCCATGCGCAGAAGCTGCTGCACCCTCCGCCTGTCGGTCTGACCGCACCTGAAGAAGCCTTATTATCATTATCACTGCATTTCCAGTAATGGGGATGGCAGTAGATACACCACTGGTCATAGTTTGTATTCCAGAGCATGATATCATCCATGGTGATGTCTGCCCCTGCCTCTTTTGAACCGTCCGCAATTCCCTTCATCTCCTCCAGAAATTCGTCAGGGAAAAAAGGCTCGGCAAGTTTTTTCCCGACCCGCAACATCTCCTGCGCTTTTTTAAAACTGGTACCTGTCTGAGCAGTTACAAAAGCGGCAGTGCCCAGGAGAGTCCTTTTTACCATGAGGGATATTTTATCGGCCAGCAGATACCCGTGCTGATACCCCATTTCATAAGGTTTACCCTTAATTTGAAGGATATTGACACCCTTTATTTTTTCAAAACTTGCCTTTTTAAGTATTTCAGTCTTCTTCATATATTACCTCTTAATAAATGATTGATGACCAAGTAGACTCCGGAGCGAATCAGGACCTGTCTCAATATTTGAGCTGTTTAAAAGAGTATCAGGTATGTTCAGCAGTAATCAACCTGAAAATCAGTGCTATTGAATTTCAAAAGAATTGCGGGACTTCTATAAAAATTATTTTTTGACTTAAGTTAATGTGTTTTAATGCTGATTGTGCATACATTCCTGTGCAGAAGGAGCTATTGAGCTGGTGGACGGCAAGGCAAAGGTTGTTGCTGAAAAATACTGTGACGGCCCTGGCGCCTGTATCGGAGAATGTCCCAATGGTACCCTCAGGATTGTAGAGAGGGTCGCAGATGAATTTGATGAAGAGGCCGTAAAAGGCTGCATGGATACAGGGGTAAGGTTGTGGAGTAAAATATTCAGACCGGAGTCAGGCAGGAAAGGGTTGTCAAGACTCTTCGTTGCCTGTATCAGTATCCCTGTTCTCAGATACAGGTTTCACTATCCCATGCAAATTGCCTAAATTTCCATAGCAGATAAGCCGATCATTTACTTGAATAATTTCTTTAGCTTTCGGTACGTGAATAATACGGTCATCTCTTTCAATGGAAATAACCATAATGTCCTGATGTTTGAAGCCTGACTGGATGAGGGACAGGCCTACTTCCCTTGATTCCTTTCCTACAACAACGGTTGCAACGCCGTATCCGTCGGATTGTTTAAGCAATTCCTGGATTTGGGGCCTCTCAAAATGGAGTTTGTCCCTGATGGTTTCGCTGATCTTTTCGGTCAATTTCCTTGCAAACTTTTGATGAGAAGCAATTCGGTAAAGCACAAAGAGGGAGGTTGTCATAATCAGGAGGTTAACGGATGGTTGAATAAATCCCGATGATCGGAGGGTTAAAATAAAGGTGGCGATGACCGAAACAATCCCCGCGTTCCCCAATATCATCAAGTAGGAAATGATTTTTCGTCTACGGGGATGATTTACTACAGATTCGGCTTCACTGGTTGTAAAACCAGTTCCGGAAAAGGCTGAAAGGGCCTGAAATCTGGCCCTTGTCTTTTCCATGCCTGTCATTTCCAGGGCGATTGACCCAATCCTGACGATTAGATAAGAAACACATATGAACAATATCAATAATGCGACATTCATAAGGTCCTCCTCATCCGGCTTTGATAGAAACTAACTTATTAGACCCTTTTCTTTCGCTATCCCAAGGATTTCATTCTCAATATCTTCTTTTGAAACTCCGCAGGAAATTACAAAATCTTTAAGTTCATGTGCTATTGATCTGTGGAGGTTTATGGCCTGCTGGCCAAAGTTCTCGAGTCTCCTGAAGGTTTCTTCTCTTTTGATTCGGTTATACAAATCATCCCGGTTTTTTCTTATTGACCTGTGAACAAGCCAGTTCCGTTCCCTGTTAAAGCCATCGAACTGACTCAACAGGTCTTCTGCCTTTAATCAGGTGGTGGCATAGTTTTCGAATTCATTGCCATGAATGCATTTTGAAGTTCGTCAGGTATTCTCTCAGGCCGTTTAGAAGAGTTGAGGCATGCGTGTACAGTATATCCGTTTACAAGCAGGTTGTCGTTTTCATCAAACACCTCGTAATCAAAACGTATTCTCACCCTCTTTAACTCCGTTATTCTTGATCTGATGCTTATCAGTGAATCATATCCTACATTGCCATGATATTTTGCATTTGCCTCAACCACAACCAGACTGTAGCCCTGGCTCTCAAGGCTGGCATAGGGGACTCCAAGGCTGCGCATATAGTCTGATCGTGCAACCTCAAAATAGGTAAGATAATTTCCATAATAGACAAAACCCATGCGGTCAGTATCTTTATATCGCACACGGAATTGTGTTGTATGAAAGTTGTTTTCTAACAATATCAAAACCTCCGGATTATAACATTTGTAATAAACAGAGCAGAATGTATTTTTCAAATCCATTCTATTGTAGTTGAGGATAATATGAAGTCAAGGGCTTTAAATATATCCTGTCTCCGTCAAGGCATGGTCCAGAGCCAGAGAATGATATCGGACAATCCTTTTGACGGTACATAAAATATCTTATGAATTATCTTTGTTTTTTCCTCAAAAACAACATAATATCATTAATATCAAAATCTGATGTCATGGCAGACAGGCAAAAAGCACACAGCCTGTCATTTCGACCCCCGATTTTCATCGGGAGGAGAAATCCTGTCTTTTACTTTCTCACAGGATGCCGGTCGGCTGCATAAGTCAGTTTTTTAAGAGTTTATAAAGATTTAATTAAAGAAACGCTCTTAGAAAAATGTATTTCAGATTCTGAAATAAAGGCTGCATTCCTTACAGGTGACGGAGGTTTTTTAATGGGTAATGAGGCAGAAAAGATTATTTATACAATGATGAGGGTTGGCAGGATATATCAGAACAGACATGTACTGAAAGATATATCGCTTTCGTATTTTTATGGCGCCAAGATAGGGGTGCTGGGATTAAACGGCTCTGGAAAGAGTTCTCTTTTACGCATAATGGCAGGTGTTGATCAGGAATATGAGGGTAAATCAACGCTGTCTGCAGGATATACACTCGGGTTTCTTGAGCAGGAACCCCTGCTGGACCCGAACAAAACCGTAAAGGCTGTTGTTGAGGAAGGTTTGCAGACGGCAGTGGGTCTTGTGAAAGAATATAATGAAATCAGCGAAAGATTTGCTGAACCCATGTCCGAGGAAGAAATGAATGAGCTTATTGAACGTCAAAGTGAGCTGCAGGAAAAGATCGATCACATTGATGCTTGGGATATAGATTCACGGCTCGAAATGGCTATGGATGCGCTTCGCTGTCCCCCTGGGGACACTCCTGTCAAGGTTATTTCAGGCGGAGAAAAAAGACGGGTAGCCCTGTGCAGGCTTTTGTTGCAAAGGCCTGACATACTGCTTCTGGACGAACCCACAAATCATCTGGATGCAGAAACCGTAGCCTGGCTCGAACATCATTTGAAGCAGTATGAAGGGACAGTGATTGCAGTTACCCACGACAGATATTTCCTTGATAATGTAGCGGGCTGGATACTGGAGCTCGATCGAGGACATGGTATACCCTGGAAAGGAAACTATTCATCCTGGCTCGAACAAAAGCAATTACAGTTGAAAAAGGAGCAGAAGACGGAAACAGAACGGCAGAAGACGCTGCAAAGGGAATTGGAGTGGATTCGGATGTCGCCAAAAGGACGTCATGCAAAGTCAAAGGCACGTATAAACGCCTATGAGTCTCTGTTGACGCAGGGATATGAAAAAGGCGCAAAAGACCTCGAGATATTCATTCCACCAGGCCCCAGGCTTGGAAAGGTAGTAATTGATGCCGAGGATGTTTCAAAGGCTTATGGAGATCGTATTTTATTTGAGGGGATGAATTTTTCCCTGCCCGCAGGAGGGATTGTGGGCATAATCGGCCCGAACGGTGCGGGCAAGACCACACTTTTTAAAATGATCACCGGTTCTGAAAAGCCTGACACAGGGGTCATAAAAACAGGTGACACTGTCAGGCTTGCATATGTCGACCAGGAACGCGACAGTCTTGATCCGGTAAAGACTATATGGGAGGTTATATCAGGAGGCAGGGATATTATTGAATTGGGCAGCAGAGAAGTAAATTCGCGTGCCTATGTGGCCCGTTTCAATTTTGGAGGAACAGACCAGCAGAAGAAGGTTAACATGATTTCCGGAGGTGAGCGCAACCGGGTGCATCTTGCCTGTATGCTCAAGGAAGGAGCGAATGTACTTCTTATGGATGAGCCTACAAATGATCTTGATGTCAATACAATGCGTGCACTTGAGGAAGGACTGGAAAACTTTGGGGGATGTGCTGTAATTATATCTCATGATCGATGGTTTCTCGACCGTATTGCCACGCATATCCTTGCTTTTGAAGGTGACAGTAAGGTCGTATGGTTTGAGGGCAATTATTCGGAATATGAAGCAGACAGGAAAAAAAGGCTTGGCAGGGCTGCTGAACAGCCGCATCGAATCAAGTACAGACATCTGACAAGGAGATAATTTCTGAGTTCTGTTCTGGAATTTAGATTATAATTCGATCACTTGCCCGGATATTACATGGAAGAGATATGTGTTGAGTGATGAGGGAATGGTGCAATTCATGTTGATTTTTTAATCATAACCAATGCCTTGCCGGCTGCAGCCTTTACTTTTTCATTGTATGATTTTATGCCCAGCAGGCTTTTCTGATCGACAATCTCGGTCAGGTAAGGGACTGCTTCCTCTGCATTCATCTGGCCTAAGGCCATGCAGGTGTTTACCTCCAGGTCAATTCTTGCTTTTGACGAAACCAGTGATTTGGACTTTAGTAAATCCAGAAGAGGGGAGATGGCTTCGCGATAATTCATTGAACCTAACATGCTGACGATTCTGCTGTTAAGGCGATCATCAGATTCCGCCATGGCCGAAACCAGAATTTTACCTGCCTGTTTTCCTCCTATACCATGAATACTCCTTAATGCTTCAAACTGAACCCGAAAATCCTTATGACCTAAAAACGGCTGAAGGATCTTCAAGTGGTCTTCGGCTCCAACTTTTCCAAGCATGGCTATCAGATTGCGTATATAATACCATGCTCCTCCTTTTTCAATATGGCTTATAAGGGAAGGAGCGGCAATACGCCCGATTCCTGAAATAATCCTTATTATTCTGAGACGCTCGGATCTGTCTTCGCTTGATTGAAGGGTATCCAGAAGACGCATGACAGGTGCCTCTCCAAGCATGCTGAGGCTTTCAATGACCTGCTTCCGGTTGTTTTTTTCATTTGTCTGAAATTCCCTGAAAAGTATATCAAGAATTTCATCTGTTGCGATGTTGTTCAGGACACTGCCGGATAAGGTTTCAATGGCCTTATCCCTTTTAATTCTGCCGGAATATATGAGGCTGAAGGGTTCCAGTATCCTGTTGCATTCATTAATCTCGTATTTACGAATGAGTTCCTGAGCAAGCTTCTGGAGTTGAACACAGGTTTTGGTGTAAGCAGGCGTCAAATAGATTTCATTCTCAATCCACCTGACCATTTTTTCTGAAAGCCTGATCAATTCATTATGTCGTTTTTCTGAAATAAGGGTTTCCCCTATATCAGACAATGCCTGGGAAACCTCTATCCTCACCTGAAGATTGTCGCTTGAAAGACCATCGGCAAGCTTGTCGATTAGTATCCAGGCATGATCATATTTTCCTTTGGAAAACATCTGCATTATAAAGCCGGGAAGGAACTGAATTACCTCCCTGTCAGCAAGTGCTCCGTTTTTGTCTTTAATTATGTTTGATATGCCGTTTTTTATATGTGCAGCATGCTTTTCTTTTTGTTCTTTTTCAAGCACCTCCTTTTCTTTAAGGATTTTTTCCAGATTTTTAGTTCGTTCTGAGTAAAGCATCATTATATAGGCTTTGTTAATTGACTCAATTTCAGCCTTTCCGGGCTTACCGTCAGCTTCAGCTCCAGGACCCGCCATATCTTTTATCAGGGCCATAAGTTTTTTATATTTGTCCTCATCCAGACTATTGATAATATGGTCAAAAAGCCCTGCTCCGAGAATGTCTTCAATGTTTTTTGCAAGGAGGTTTGCCAGCAGGCTGTCATCCATTTCAGATATTGTATCTGCAACGCTCCTGGAAACTATTTCCTTATGTTCAGGGTCTGTTATATCGTTAATGACCTGGATCATGTGGATGCAGGTTGCTGTGAGCTTATCTTCCGGAATATCTTCTTTGCGTTTTATGAGACTGTCAACACCTGCCTGAAACAGCCGGGCAGCCCATTCAGAGCCCTGGCTCATTTCTCTGATTTTTTGAATATCTGCATCCGAACACGGGATATCTCCCATAATTAACCTGATGATGTCATCATCTTTTATGTCAATGCCGGCAATAATTTGTCTGTCTTTATCAAACTCGACATAGATCTTTTGGTCCAGCAGGATGTGAGGCATATTTCTGTCTGAAATAATGTCCTTGATACCCCCGTTTTTTTGTAATTCAACAGGCTTTTTACTTAATATATCCAGCAGGTCGGTTATTTCTGACTTTGCCAGTCCTTTCTCAAATGTAATACTCTTAATCTCCAGACCAACCATCAGTTCAATCAGTGCTTTTACCTGAGGTTTTTTGAGGCTGTTTTCAGAAAGGGGATTGCCCTCTGCAAGAATGGCTTTTTCAGATTCGGCAAGTACTACCGAATTTTTCTGTTCAAGAACCTTTCCAAGGGCATTGAACATTCTGTCAATAGCATTAGTCGTTATGGCGCTGCCCTGAGGGTACAGCCTGAAATTGGTAATAGCAGTGATTAAAAAAGATATGATATCAACTGGTTGAGTTTGTATTGTCTGGTCAGGAGTCATGTCCTATAATCCAAAACAGGTATGCTTGTGTTTTTAGAACATATAAGGTAAAGAGTTATATATCATGTTCATTTTTCAATAATTCCAAAGCAGGAATCTGTGACTGATAATTAATGTCATATTCCAGATGTAATCCATGATTGTCTGATTTATGGATATATGTAATCACATTTTATTAAAAAAGAAATCTTATTGATATTATTTTAATATATAGCCAATAATGCAACAATAATATTTGATGATCTCGTAAAAAGTCGTCAACCCGGATCCGCAATAAGTATGGGATAAATTCCAACCGGGGTCCATGGGGCTTCATAAGTGCTTGAAAAGACTATATTCCGGCTTTCGCCGGAATGACGGAAAGAGAGTATTTGTGACTTTCTGCGAGTTAATCATATTATTTTTTTATTAATTTGCATCAAGCGCAGTGCCCGGCAATATAAGAGCCATGTGCAG
>DAINAR010000017.1:32511-60650 GCA_036733345.1 Deltaproteobacteria bacterium
TTTTTTATTAATTTGCATCAAGCGCAGTGCCCGGCAATATAAGAGCCATGTGCAGAAGAAAGGATTTTTAAGATATGCTGGTAAAAGATATACTTAACAGGACGAAAATTTCCTTCAGTTTCGAGTTTTTTCCTCCCAAATCAGAGAATGCATGGGAAAGGCTTTTTCAAACAATAGCTGATTTAATGCCTTTAAAACCATCCTGGGTGAGCGTAACATACGGTGCAGGAGGATCAACGCGTGAGAATACCCACAAGCTGGTTGTTCGTATAAAGAAAGAGACCGACCTGACGGTAGTATCTCATCTTACCTGTATCGGTTCAGGCAGGAAGGAAATAGAGTCAATTCTTGGAAAATACAGTGACAATGGTATCAGAAATATCCTGGCACTAAAAGGCGATCCACAGGAGAGCCAGAATGAAGCTGACTTTCAGGATGATTTTAAACATGCAGTTGATCTCGTTACATTTATTAAAAGGTATTTCCCGGATATGAGTGTCGGCGTCGCCGGTTTTCCTGAGGGTCATCCGGATACTCCTAACAGGCTGCAGGAAATTGAATATCTGAAGGCCAAGGTGGATGCGGGTGCAGATTACATAATTACCCAGCTTTTTTTTGACAACAGGGATTTCTATGATTTCTGTGAGAGGTGTGAACTGGCAGGCATACAGGTCCCGATTATTGCCGGTATAATGCCTGTTATAACCCTGAATGGTATGAACCGGATGGCTGAAATAGCTTCTGGTGCCAGATTCCCGGCGCCTCTTATAAAATCTGTTACCAGAGCAAAGATTGATAAATATGTTGAAAAAGTCGGTGTTCACTGGGCAACCGGGCAGGTACGGGATTTGACGGACAATAATGTAAGGGGTATCCATTTCTATACACTAAACAACGCAAAAGCAACCCTGCAAATCTATGAATCCCTCGGCGTGAAAGATTCAAGACAGTTCTCTGATTAATTTTTATCATCTTCTTTAAATAACCCTCTTGACAACCAAATAAAACGAATTATCTATATATTGTTAAAGAAAATCCGAACTGGTCTTTGACCCTGCAAAGATCAGTTTTAAATGCAGTTAAAGCTGACACATGGATATCTCTGGCGGTATTCTCTATTTTAGTCATTGAACTTGTCTTTAAAATTAATGATGGAAGGAGGGATGAGCTTTGATGATTGAAAGGGTAATCTGGCCATATGGTACTGGCTGATATGTCTGGATTCAATTCTATTAATCTGTATTAGTATATCCGCAAAAACATGTTGACAATAACTGGTAACGTTGAATCTCCACAGGGTTCAAAAGAATCTTATATATTAAGATAATTCCATTCATGGAAGAATTCCATGCGATTTTCCCTTTCGGATTAGATCAATCATTCCAGGATAAAGGCGGATTTAAAAGAAGGTGTTTTATGGCTGAAAAGGCCGAAGATTAAACAGGCAGCCCCGAAGAAAATAATAGACAGGGCCACTCATGAACAGGAAAAGGAGGTTTCAGGTATGAATATAAGACCATTGAATGACAGGGTGATTGTTTTAAGAATTAAGGATGAAGAAAAGACCTCTGGCGGGATTATTATTCCAGATACAGCAAAAGAAAAACCCCAGGAAGGAAAAGTTATTGCCGCGGGCGCCGGGAGACTGAATGAAAACGGAGAGAGGATCCCTTTAGATGTCAGGAAAGATGATCATGTGCTTTTCGGAAGGTATGCAGGAACTGAAATCAAGGTTGATGGAGTGGAATATTTGATTATGCGAGAAGATGATATTCTCGCTATCGTAAGTTAATCGGGAGGTGTTTATCAATGGCGGGAAAAGATATTAAGTACAGTGCAAAGGCCAGGGAAAAGATGATGAAAGGCGTGGATACACTGGCCGATGCAGTGAAGGTAACTCTTGGGCCAAAGGGAAGAAATGTGCTCATTGAGAAGTCGTGGGGTTCTCCCAAGATAACAAAAGATGGTGTGACTGTTGCCAAAGAAATTGAACTGGAAGACAAATTTGAAAATATGGGAGCCCAGATGGTCAAGGAAGTCGCCTCCAAGACATCTGATGTTGCAGGAGACGGCACAACAACTGCGACACTGCTCGCTCAGGCCATGTTCCGTGACGGTTGCAAGCTGGTCGCAGCCGGTTCCAACCCAATGGCGATCAAGCGTGGTGTTGATAAAGCGGTGGAACTGATAGTCCAGGAACTTAAAAAAATGTCAAAACCAACCAGGGAAAAGAAGGAAATTGCACAGATAGGCACTATTTCCGCGAATAACGACAGAACCATTGGTGAAGTTATTTCAGAAGCCATGGAAAAGGTCGGGAAGGAAGGTGTTATTACCGTAGAAGAAGCCAAAAGCATGGAGACGACACTCGAAATTGTTGAAGGAATGCAGTTTGATCGCGGATATCTGAGCCCCTATTTTGTAACAAACGCAGAGAAGATGGAAGTCAGCCTGGAAGATCCTTATATACTTCTAAATGAAAAAAAGATCAGCACTATGAAAGACCTTGTTCCGATTCTTGAGCAGACCGCAAAGATGGGCAGACCTCTTCTGATAATTGCAGAGGATATAGAAGGAGAAGCCCTGGCTACACTTGTTGTTAATAAGCTGCGCGGAACTCTTAAGTGTGCTGCTGTTAAAGCCCCTGGATTTGGGGACAGGCGCAAGGCCATGCTTGAGGATATAGCCGTGTTGACGGGTGGAAATGTGGTAAGCGAGGATCTTGGCATCAAGCTGGAAAACATTACTCTGAATGACCTTGGAACTGCCAAACGGATTAGTATTGACAAGGACAACACAACCATTGTGGATGGCGGAGGCAGCCGGGAGGCATTGGAAGGCCGCGTTAAACAGATCCGGGCTCAGATCGAAGAAACCACAAGTGACTATGACCGTGAAAAGCTCCAGGAACGTCTTGCAAAATTGATCGGAGGTGTGGCCGTCATTAATGTAGGAGCTGCTACCGAGACTGAAATGAAAGAGAGAAAGGACAGAGTTGAAGATGCGCTTCACGCAACAAGGGCTGCTGTAGAAGAAGGTATTGTGCCGGGCGGCGGCGTTGCATTTATTCGTGCTCTAAAGGCTCTTGAAAAGACCGATTTTTCCGGAGAAGAAAAGCTCGGATGCAACCTTGTCAGAAAGGCCCTTGAGGAGCCGGTAAGGCAGATAGCGAATAATGCCGGTTTTGAGGGATCTATTGTCGTTCAAAGAGTTTTGGAAGGCAAGGATGACTTTGGTTTCAATGCCGAAACCGGGCAATATGAAGACATGGTAAAAGCCGGTGTTATCGATCCCACGAAAGTAACCAGATTCGCCCTGCAGAATGCGGCATCCGTCGCTTCACTCCTTATGACAACCGAAGCTATGGTAGCCGAGAAGCCTGAGAAGAAAGAGGCTATGCCGCCTA
This sequence comes from Deltaproteobacteria bacterium, assembly GCA_036733345.1. GTDB lineage: Bacteria > Desulfobacterota > DSM-4660 > Desulfatiglandales > Desulfatiglandaceae > JAFGMQ01. Next base: position 35,918 of record DAINAR010000017.1, read on the forward strand.
TGCCGCCTGAGGATATGTATTAATTCTGATACCCGGGCAGGAAGATTTCTGCCCGGGTTTTCATATTTTACCATTAAATTACAAACCTGGTTATTCATGCTGAAAGTAATTTAATAACCCTTAGAGGTAATTCAACATAAAGCAAAGACAGCAGGCAAAAAGGTTGCAGGGGTTTAAGTTTTTTGTTAAAAGACCGATTGACAGTCGGATAGCCTAAAAAGTTATAATGAAAAATTTGGCTAAGATTTCTCCTCCCGATGAAAATCGGGGTTCGAAATGACATAAGGAAGGTACTGCAGGCTGTATTGCTGCCATTTCGAACGGGTTTATCCTGCTGTATTTATAATGAGTTTGAGCAGTTTATGTGGCGGATTTATCCGCCGCTTTTGTCGTGGAGTGAGAAATATTCGTAATACAAGGCTATATTAATCACAATAGGTTTTATAAGAATAATGGATATAAGAAAATTTTTACAGTACTGGTTCTGATAAGGAGGCAGGCATGATCCATGTTGAAATGCTTACAAAGTATTACAGTGATCTTTGTGCGGTAGATCAGATTAATTTCGATGTCCAGAAAGGTGAAATTCTGGGTCTGCTGGGACCCAATGGTGCGGGCAAGACTACCACACTGCGGATGCTCACCGGATATATCCGTCCAACTTCCGGCACTATTCATATCAAGGATTACACCATTGATGAACAGCCCCTTGAGATCAAGAAACTCCTTGGATACCTTCCGGAATCAGCGCCTCTTTACCATGATCTGCTGACCTACGATTATCTGGACTATGTAGCGAATATAAGGGAACTGGCAGGAGAATCAAAGCTTAAACGAATACATGAGCTGACCGATCTGTGCGGACTTAACGAGGTGATGCATAAACCGATAGGTGAGCTTTCAAAGGGTTACAAACAGAGGGTAGGCCTTGCACATGCAATGATGAATGATCCGGAGATTCTTATACTTGATGAGCCTACTTCGGGTCTTGATCCCAATCAGATCGTTGAGATTCGTGACATTATTAAACATATAGGAAAAGAAAAGACTATAATAATCTCAACCCATATTCTCAGTGAGGCTGAAGCTACCTGCGACCGAATTATTATTATCAATCGGGGCAGAATAGTAGCAGATGACAGCACCGACACACTTAAGCAATCAGCCGGTGGAGAGTATCTGATAAATATGACACTGCAGAACACGAACTTTGAATCTGCAGAAAAAATTCTTTGTTCAATTAACGGCGTTTCCGGGGTAATTCTGGCTGATGATCAGGGAGATACTCTATCCATAAGCCTGAACTGCCAGTCATCGGATGATATTCGGGCGGATATTTACAGGGCTGTAAAAGATACCGACTGGCTTCTGCTGGATTTTCACCAGGAAACCAGAACACTTGAAAATATTTTCAGAGAGCTTACGAGGGAGAACTGATATGGTACAGATTGCACATATTTTCAAGAAGGAATTCAAGGTCTATTTCGTATCCCCGATCGCATATATTGTCATATCGATATTTCTTCTTGTAACCGGCTGGTTTTTTTTCACACCATTTTTTCTATTCAACCAGGCAAGTTTAAGGAGCTTTTTTGCACTATTCCCTATCATATTCTCATTTGTTGTTCCGGCAATAACCATGAGGCTCTTTTCAGAAGAGATGAATGTTGGGTCTTATGAGATTCTTTTGACCATGCCGGTCACATTCTGCGATGTGGTTCTGGGAAAATTCCTGGCCAGTGTTGTCTTTATAGCCGTCATGATGATACCGACAATTTCCTATCCTGTTACTGTTTCGCTTCTCGGCCAGCTTGACTGGGGCCCTGTAGCAGGGGGCTATATAGGAGCAGTCCTTTTAGGAGCAGCTTTTTCAGCTATCGGTCTTTTTGCGTCATCAATGACCAGAAATCAGATTGTAGCCTTTATTACAGGCATGGCAATCTGCTTCAGCCTGACGCTGATAGACAAAATGCTTTTCTTTCTTCCCCAGACTATGCTTGGGCTTCTCCAGTATCTGGGAGCGGGATTCCATTTTCAGAATATTTCAAAGGGCATAATTGATTCGAGGGATATCCTGTATTTTCTGAGCGTCAGTTTTATAGGTCTGTATGCGACATATCTTGTTATAAGCGAAAAAAACTAAGGGGATAATAAAATGGGCGTTACAAATAGAGCAGGCAACTATGCAAAATTTATTGCCTATCTGGTTATTGTAGTCTTGATCAATATAGCAGGCATAAATCTGTTCCTGAGAATGGATATGACAAAGAATAAGGTCTACTCCATCTCGGAGGCAAGTCAGGATGTTGTGTCGACTTTATCCGAGCCTTTGACTATCAAGGTCTTTTTTACCAGGAACCTTCCGGCTCCTCACAATAATACTGAGCAGTATCTTCGAGATCTCCTTGAAGAATATTCTATTTATGCAAACAGGTATTTCAATTATCGATTCTATGATGTCAGCCCTGAAGAAGGCACAGCCGGTCACGAGGCTGAGGTGAATCAGGAAATGGCAAGGAATTACGGTATCTATCCTGTCCAGATTCAGAATATAGAGGAAGATGAAATTAAATTTCAAAAGGCTTATATGGGGCTCGTACTTATACACGGCGATATCATTGAACGTATTTCCAATATTACATCCACTGACGGTCTGGAGTATGAGCTGACAACCGCAATACGCAAGCTCAACAATAAAGTCAGTGCGCTTCTGAGATTGACTGAAAAAATCAGGATTAAACTGATTATGTCATCTTCCCTGAAAGATGTTGCTCCGTATATTGGACTGGAGAACCTTTCTCAGGTTCCTGAAAGAATAAAAGATATTGTTGAAAACCTTAACGGAAAGCTTTATGGAAAACTGGAATTCGAGTATCTGGATCCAACAAAGGATGGAGATCTGGAATCCATATTAAAAAACTACCGTATCCTGAACCTCAAGTGGCCTGCACTTGATAAAGGCAAGGTCCAGCCCGGCGAAGGTGCAGCAGGTCTAGTTATGGAGTATGGCGATAAGGTGGCGGAGGTTCAGCTTATCACTGTTATAAGATTGCCTGTTATCGGGACCCGGTATCAATTAGTTGATATGAAAGACATGGAGGATATAATCAGCGAGAACCTTGAATCACTGATCGATATTAATGAAGACCTTGGTTACCTTGCAGATCACGGTACGATAAGCCTTTCCGGAGAACAAAAAGGCAGTCCCATGGGCCAGCAGGGCCAGAGTGATCTGTCAAACTTTCAATCGCTGGCTTCCCAAAACTATACTGTCAAGGAGGTCAATCTAAAAGACGGCGCAATCCCTGAAGGCATTAAATGCCTTGTTATTGCGCGTCCTGAAGAGACTTTTACTGATTTTGAGCTGTTTCAGCTCGATCAATTCCTGATGAAAGGGAAGAGCCTCTATCTTCTGCTTGATGCGTTCAAGGAAGCAGATCCCAGCGGTTTTAACCAGATGCCGAGTTATGTTCTTCAGAAAACAGGCCTTGAAAAGCTACTGGAACATTATGGCATTAGTATCAGGGAGTCCTATGTTATGGACAAAAACTGTTACAGGCAGAGAATGCCGGCTCAATTCGGCGGAGGAGAACGCGAAATCTATTTTGCGCCGGTAATTCAGAATAAGCATATTAACAGTGAACTGGACTTCATGAGAAATATTAAGGGCATGGTTGCAGTAAAGATATCTCCGCTTAAACTTAATGCCGGAAGCATTAAGGAAAATAGTCTGGACGCCCTGAGGTTATTTTCATCCTCGGATAAATCCTGGGAGATGAAGGGAAGGATAAACCTGAATCCAATGTATATAAGACCTCCCCAATCGGATGATGAGATGAGTAGTCTTCCTCTTGCATATATACTCGAGGGGGAATTTCCAAGTTATTTTGCAGGAAAATCAATCCCTGAAAAAATACTCGAGGAAAGTGATTCAGATAAAGAGGCTAAAGATAAATCTTCAGAAGAGAATAAAGTGGCCGATCTGTCAAAGATTGTTGGAGAAGGAAAAATTATCTCAAAAGGTAAGCCGGGTAAAATTTTTCTGATAGGGTCATCTGAGATGTTGACTGATAATGTCATTGATAAAAAAGGTAGAACTCCTAATGCCATATTTGTTTTAAATGTACTGGATTACCTGAATAATCGGGAAGCAACTGCGGTAATGCGAAGCAAGGAACAGACATTTAATCCGCTGGATGAGACTGGCACCGCAACGAAGGCATTTGTGAAAACCTTTAATATAGCGGGGTTGCCTGTAATTGTAGGCCTTTTTGGTCTTCTTGTCTGGTTTGGGCGACATTCCAGGAAAAAACGTATTCAGATGATGTTTAAAAAACCGGTTATATAACTTAACAGTAATTGAAATGATGTGCTGCTGATAGTATGTCGTAATGGCCAAGAATTGCCTGATCGAGTGTATCATTTTTTTCAGAGGAAAGAACGATGAAGAAAGAATATGTCATACCTGTCGTTTTGATTATTGCCCTTTCTATTTACCTGCTTTTAAGAAATACTGACAGGACCAATTACCAGTTGCCTGAAGTCCCTGTAATTTCCGGGAAGGAGGTTTCCAGAATTGAAATCAGGAGGCCCAACTCTACGGTTGTCCTGACAAAAAAAGATAACGGCTGGCAGATTGATCCGCAGGGATATCCTGCTAATGAAACGGAGATCAAGTACATAATTGACACAATTGCTGATCTTGGCATCACGACCCTGGTATCTGAATCAAAAGACTACAATCGATATAATCTGGGCGAAGATAAAAAAATCGTTGTCCGGGCCTGGTCAGGGGATACCTTGAGCAGGGAGTTTGAGGTCGGCAAACCGGCATCAACCTATCATCATACATTCATCAAGCTCCCCGGAGACGAACGTGTATATCATGCGAAGGGAAATTTCAGCGGCAGGCTGGGACAGAAGATGGAAAATTTCAGGGACAAAAAGGTCCTTTCTTTTGACCAGTCCGAAATAACAGGGATTGAGATAAACAAGGATAAGCAGTCTGCCGTTTGGGTACTGAAGGAAGTTCCAGCACCTGAGAGTGCAGAAAAGCCTGATGCCAAAGGTTCTTCGCCAGGAAAAACAGAAATTTTCTGGGAGGATAAAAATGGCAAGGCAGTTGATAACTCAAGTGTAAACCGGTTGCTTAATGCTGTTTCAAGCCTCAGTTGTGAAAGTTTTATTGAGGACAGCTCTAAAGACGATTTTACCAGCCCGATATATTCAATTGTATTAACCGGCACCAGGGAATATAAACTTTCAATATTTGCAAAGACGGACAAGGATTCCAAAGGATATCCAGCCATATCTTCTGAAAATGACTATCCTTTCATTATTTCAGACTCTAAAGTGGAGAATATCATGAAAGGAAATTCCGGAGGCGGTAAATAAGAATATTTGTTGATTCTGCAAATATGCATATTGGCAGTGCAATATACAGAACAGGCGCAAAGGCGGAAACCGACCAAGGCGCTCAGTTATTGAACTATATGAAGCCGGAGGTTTGGGATGCCGATTTTAAACCGCCGGCTTTTTATTATCATATAATACCAGGAGGAACCAGGCAGATGGATATACAGGAAATCACTATGAAAGTGGAACGTGAGAGTGTGCTTCTCAGGCAGATTATGGCAGAGATTGAAAAGGTCGTGGTGGGTCAGAGGTATATGGTTGAAAGAATGCTTATAGGGCTGCTTTGCGACGGGCACATGCTCCTTGAAGGGCTGCCGGGCCTGGCCAAAACGACTGCCGTCAAAACTCTTGCCGCTGCTATCAAAACAGGATTTCAGAGGATTCAGTTTACACCCGATCTGCTGCCTGCTGATATCCTTGGGACACAATTCTATCGCCCGGACAATACATCCTTTGAAATCAAAAAGGGCCCTGTTTTTCATAACATTATCCTTGCGGATGAAATAAACCGCGCCCCTGCAAAGGTGCAGAGCGCCCTTCTCGAGGCCATGCAGGAACGCCAGGTTACTATAGGGGAAACTACTTTCCCGCTTGAAAGGCCTTTTCTGGTGCTCGCAACACAGAATCCTATTGAGCATGAGGGGACATATCCTCTGCCTGAGGCGCAGATAGATCGTTTTATGCTTAAGATAAAGGTAGACTACCCTTCAGCTGCCGAAGAAAAAGAAATCATGGATCGGGTCAATAAAGGAGTTTCTGAAAATGTTAATGCTGCGGTGGATGTTTCACAGATCATTTCAGCCGCTGAAACCGTCAAGCTGATACATATGGAGGAGAAAATAACAGACTATATAATTAATCTCGTGAGGGCTACAAGGGAACCTGGGGCTTTCGGGCTTGATATAGCGCCTATGATCAGTTACGGGGCATCCCCGAGGGCTTCCATATGGCTGGGGATGACATCGCGAGCTCATGCCTTCCTGAACGGTCGTGGTTATGTTACGCCGCATGATGTAAAATCTGTCGCCCCTGACGTATTGAGGCATCGGATTATCCTGAGCTATGAGGCGGAGGCTGAAGAAAAAAGCAGTGATGATCTCATAGAAATACTCCTTGAAAGAATTGAGGTTCCCTGAGGTGATACAGAGGGAGCTTTTTAAAAAGATACAGAGGTTTCATTTCAGGACCAGGCATCTTGCGAATGACGTATTTGCGGGTCAGTATGTAAGTGCCTTCAAAGGAAGAGGAATCGAATTCGCAGAAGTCAGGGAATACCAGATCGGCGACGATATACGAACCATTGACTGGAATGTCTCGGCCCGTTTCGGTCATCCCTTTGTAAAGGTATATCACGAAGAGCGTGAATTGACGGTGATGCTCCTTTTAGACCTCTCCGGATCTCAGCTCTTTGGATCCAGGGTGAAGTTTAAAAGGGAGCTGCTGGCTGAGGTGGCGGGCATGCTTGCTTTTCTGGCAATTCGAACCAATGACAAGGTGGGTGCAATCCTCTTCAGTTCAGGTGTGGAAAAGTATATTCCTCCAAAGAAGGGCACATCCCACGTATGGCGTTTGATAAAAGAGATATTCACATACGAACCTCAGGACAGGACAACGAATATAGAAGCTATTCTGACCTATTTAAATCGTGTTGTAAAACGTCATGCCATTGTCTTCCTGATATCCGACTGCATGGATACCGGATTTGAGAGGTATCTGAAACTGACCGCTAAAAAACACGACATGACTGTTATTCGAATTTCGGACCCTGCGGAGGACAGGCTGCCCGAGGCCGGACTGGTGACTGTTCGGGATCCGGAGACGGGGCAGGTGGCAGTAATAAATACCAGGAGCAGGTATCTGAGAGAGAGATGGCGAAGATACAGGGAGGAGCAATCCGCCCGTCTTTCTGACCTCCTTAGAAGGGCCGGAGTGGATAAGGTGGAGATATCCACGGACGGGCCGATAATTGAACCGTTGACACGCTTTTTTGAAAATCGAAAAAGGCGAATGATGCTATGAATAAAGGTTTTCGGGAAAAACAGTTTCCAGGCAGCGGCGAATTAAATTGCTTTTCTCTTTTTTGTTCTGCTTTTATCATTATTCTGGCCATTTTTTTCATGTTCGGCCCTTCATTTGCCGAACCTGCAAAGGAGCAGACCGGAGAGGCGGGATTATGGGCTAAGCTGGAAAGCAACACTGCAAATGTGGGCAGCACAGTGGTTCTTGAACTCAGCTATGCTCTTCCCCGGGGAGCCAAACTGGCGCCCGGACCTGAAATTAAAGGACTCGAAGGACTCACCGTTGTTAGTTTTCATGAGGAGCCCGGCAGGATAAGGATAAAACTGCTTGTGGATAAACTGGGAGCATGGAAGACCGGGGAGCTTTCGCTGTCCTGTCTGGATAAAGAAGAAAACAGGCTGGAATTGACTGCCGAACCTGTAACTCTTACTGTATTATCAAATCTGGGTGAAAGACCGGAAGAAGCACGGTTAAAGCCAATTCAGGGAATTATTCCATTGAAGCCATTATGGATAAAGTATCTGCCCTGGATAGCGGTTCCGTTGGTTATTCTGCTGCTGATTTTCGGGCTTTTCCAGTGGAGCAAAAGAATCCGGGGCGGGAAGACATACGACATTCCGCAGGACCCTCCTCATGTAAGGGCAAAAAATGAAATTGATGAACTGGAAGTGTCAGGCCTTTTTGAGAAGGGTTACATAAAAGAATTCTATTTCCGGCTTTCAGAGGTTATCAGACGATATCTGGAGGAGATCAGGGGATTCCCGGCACTGGAATTGACAACGCAGGAAATCAGTCTTCGAGTAGATAATGAGCAGGACAGAAAGCTGATACCCCTGCTGCGCCGGATAGACCTTGTCAAGTTTTCAGATGTAAAACCTACCCAGGCAGGAAAAGAGGAAGAGATCAGGATGGCTGTGTCCTATATAGATGAGACCGGATATAATACGGATGTTCAGGAAGGAGCGGCTGTCAGATGATGTTCAGATTTGCATATCCGGTAATTCTTATCCTTCTGATCGCTGTTTCCGCGTGGCTTGTTTTTTCTCTCTGGAGAAGGCCTTTTTCAATAACATATTCGATCACGTCCGTTATTGCTCAGATGTCGGGTGGTGCAAACCAGCTGCTTGTCAGGCTGCCTGCGATCCTCAGGACGGCCTGTATGATACTTCTGGTTCTCGCTGCGGCAAGGCCGCAGATGTACAATGTTTCAAAGGATGTCCTTTCGCCGGGCGTGGATATCATGCTCTGTCTGGATACATCCGGTTCCATGGAGGCGATGGATTTTAAGCTGGATTCTGAACCTGTAACGCGTCTTACAGCAGTAAAAAAGGTAGTCAATGACTTTATAAGAAAAAGGGAAGCAGACAGGATAGGCCTTGTAGTGTTCGGTGAAGAGGCCTTTACTCAGTCACCCCTGACTATGGACAGGGGTTTGCTTTTAGGTCTGGTTGAAAGGATGGAGATAGGCATGGCCGGGGACAGGACTGCAATCGGATCTGCTGTGGCAATAGGGGGAAAGCGGCTCAAGGACCTGGAGGCAAAATCAAAAATCCTGATACTTCTCACAGATGGAAGGAACAATGCCGGATCAATTACACCGGAACAGGCGGCTGAATCTGTAAAGGCCTTTGGTGTCAAGATCTATTCCATAGGAGTCGGAGGAACAGGGCCGGCACCTTTTAAGGTCAGGACATTATTCGGCACACGAATTGTTCATCAAAGAGTTGATCTTGATGAAGAGACATTGCGTAAGATAGCAGGGATCGGCGGCGGGAAATATTTCAGGGCTGCGGATAGTGAAAGTTTGTCCGAGATATATGATATTATTGACAAAGAAGAAAAAACCGAAGTCAAGGTAAAGGAATTTTTTCATTTCAGGGAGCTTTACCTGTATTTTCTAATCCCTGCCCTGATACTGCTTTTAAGTGAGGTGACTTTGAGATTGACAGTTTTGAGGGTGATTCCATGACGTTTGCTAATGCCTGGATACTCCATTTTCTCTGGCTGCTTCCTGTAATGGGCGTTATGCTTATTTTCCTGGCAAGGCAAAAGGAAAAGGCGATGCTTCGTTTTACAGACCGGGAATTACTGGTTCGTTTGACAGGAAAGTCTCAAAGGGGAAGGAATTATTTAAAAGGCCTGCTCCTTCTTTCAGCACTGGCGATGATATTTATTGCTGCGGCAGGCCCGCGATGGGGAAGTCATTTCCAGGAAGTAAGGCAAAAGGGCGTGGATATCATGGTTGTAGTGGATGTGTCCCCCAGCATGATGGTGGAAGACGTTAAACCAAACCGGCTTGAACGGGCCAGGCGCGAGATCACTGATTTTCTGCGCGTGGTCCAGGGGGACCGTGTCGGTCTTGTCGCCTTTTCCGGTTCAGCCTTTGTTCAATGTCCATTGACCCTTGATTACAGGGCAATCGAAATGTTTCTGAATGCCCTTCAAGTCGGCCTTATTCCGGTGCCTGGAACTGATCTGGGGGGGGCTGTTGAAAAAAGCCTGGCATCATTTGATTCAAGCTCTAATACCGACAAGGTCATGATACTGATTACAGACGGAGAGGATAATGAGGGAAAGGGTGTTGATGCGGCCCGAAAGGCTGCGGAGAAAGGAGTAAAAATTTTCGTCTTCGGCATTGGTGATCCTTCCGGAGGACCCATACCATCCAGTGAAGGGCAGGGCGGGTTTAAGAAAGACAGGGACGGAAGATTAATCCTGTCAAAAATGGATGAAAAAGGTCTCAGGACAATCGCTTCCCTGACCGGAGGGACGTATGTCAGATCAGTGGCCGGCGATCTGGATCTGGACATACTTTATTTTGACGGAATTAAACAAAGAACAGACCCAAAGACCCTGAAAAGCGGGAAGATCAAGGTTTCTGAGGAAAGATTCATGTTTTTTATCCTGGCTGCTTTTTTATTTCTGATAATCGAAGCGTCTGTCTATGAATATAGAAACCGCAGGAATGAAGGAGGTGCTGGATGATGCCGGTATTTCCTTCTTTAATATATACGGCACTTTTAATCTGTTTACCAGGGATGGCACTGAGTGCGGAAGATCCTGATGTCCTTTATGAGAAAGGGCGCTTTGCCGATGCGGAGAAGATATATGCAGAATCTGATATGGACCATCCGAATGACCTGAGATATCGCTATAATCGCGGATGTGCTGCATACCAGAATTCTGATTTCAAAGGCGCCATGGCTGCATTTTCCAGCGTTTTAAGGAGGGCAGGGGCTGAGAAAGAGGATTCGGGAGAGAACAGCCAGTTACTTTTCAAGTCTGCATATAATCTCGGTAACACTGCATTCAAGCTGGGTGATTTTCAATCTGCGGCAGAATATTACAGGCAGGCCTTAAAGTATGATTCCAAATCCGAAGACGTTAAGTACAATCTGGAACTGGCCTTGAGGGAAACTGAAAAGCAGAAAAAACAGGATAAACAGGAAAAAGCGCCTGATAAGCAGCCTGATCAGGATGAGTCACAGGATAAGAATAATCAGGAAAAACCGGATAAGAACGGAGAAGACAGAGGAGGGGAAAAGCCGCAGGAAAAGAAATCTGATAATGATTCGAAAGATGACTCCGAGCCTGAAAAGAAAGAGGAAGGAAGGGGGGCAGATGAGAAAGAATCCGGACAGGATCAGCCAGAGGATCTGTCAGGGGATCTGAAACCACTCCAGGAAATGCCGGAAGAAAAGAGCAGGGATCAGGCCGAGGCGCAGGAAGAGGAAAAAGGCATTGACAGGAAAAGGGCAGGGGCAATACTTGATAATGTCAGGGAAGATCCTTCAAAGGTGCTTAAATTTCAATTCCGCGAAGAATCAAGGCGCGGTGTGGGTTCAGGAAAAGACTGGTAAATGAGAAATATCGCTTTTTTAATATTAACAGTTTTCCTTTTTATACTTGCTCCTTTTGAGGCAGGAGCGGATATATCCATCCGCCTGAAACTGGATCGTAAAGAAGCAGCAATTATGGATTCTGTCAGGGTTGTAGTATCTGTTTCGGGGACACGCAAAAGTGATTCTGATCCTGTTATCAGGGGGGTAGACGACTTTGAAATCACTAGAGGGGGGACGAGCAGCAAGGTTGAAATTGTTAATGGAAGGGTTAATTCGGGCATTGAATATACGTATTACCTCCGGGCAAAAAAAGAAGGACTGTTCAGGATCGGTCCTGCAGAATTGACTGTTGATGGAGAGAGCTTTAAAAGCAATACTGAGGATTTGAAAATCCAGAAGCCCCGGGCAGGCGTTGCACGGGGAAATCTGTTTCTGACCGCAACGCTTTCTTCGGACAGGGCCTATATTTATGAGCAGCTGCTATATATTCTCAGGCTCCATCGGAGGGTCAATGTTTCAAATATCTCACTGGAACTGCCTGAATCAGGGCAATTTACCCTGAAACAACTGGAAGAACCGGAAGAATATCAGGCCGTGATAAACGGCCAGACATATCAGGTCCTTGAAATACGGTATTCACTGATTCCATACAGGGAAGGAAATTTTGATATTCAACCGTCACGAATGCATATGACGGCCTTTGAACCCAATCGCCGTTCTAATCTCAGAAGCTTTTTCGATGATCCATTTTTTTCCGCAGGACAGGCAAAGACAGTTGTAAGTGAACCTCTTGGATTGACGGTTGTTTCCCTGCCTGATTCAGGCAGGCCGGAGAATTTTACCGGACTTGTCGGGAATTTTGAAATAGAATCCGTGATGGAGCCCACTTCTATAAAGGCCGGAGAATCCGCTACCCTGACTGTTCGTTTGAGCGGGAAGGGAAATGTAAACAGCATACCGGATTTGAAATGTCCTGAGCTGGATTATGCCAGGATTTATGCTGATCAGCCCGTTTTAAAGGTAGAGGCGGACGCAAAAGGCTTAAAAGGCTCAAAAACTATGAAATGGGCGGTTGTGGGCGAAAAAGAGGGCCTCTATAAAATACCGTCATTTTCAATAAGCTTCTTTGATCCAAAGAGCAGTAAATACCGAATTATAAGCACCTCTCCTGTTTCACTCTCCATATTGCCTGGACAAAAGGAGCAGGCAGCAGCCTCAATAATAGAGGAAAAAAATGAAGGTGCAAAAAGCAGGGCAAAGGAAGAGGTAAAAGAGATAGGAAGCGATATCCTTCCGGTGCACACATCCATGGATATACTGAAAAGGGGTGACAGCCCTCAAACCCCGGGCATGGTTTCCTGGGGCGCTGTTTTATTGCCTTGTTTTATATATCTGGGAGTTTTTGCCGGATTGCGGTTTCAAAAGAGTAATGAAAGGTCGCTGGCAGCTGTAAGGGCGAAAAAGGCAGCCGGAAAATTTGTCCGTCAGTACAGAAAGAACAGGACCGTGCCGGGTGATTTGTCTCTGGCTGTTAGAAATTATCTGAATGAGCGGTTTAATCTGACTCTTGGTTCGCTTACCCCTGAAGAAGCAGTCAGAATTTTAAAATCTAATGGGGTTAAATCTGATACAGCACAGAAGTTATATGTTATAATTGAGATGCTTGAAAACGCAATTTATACGGGCGAGGGAAATGCTCCCTGTGACGTGGGTGAAGATGTCCCTGGACTGATCAGCCAGATTGAAAGGGAGATCCGGTGAAAAGATACATATGGATAGTTACATCAATACTTGTGTCTTTTTTTTCAGTAATTAACTGCGCCCGCGCTCAGGAGGAAAACCGGGATGAGATCTTTTTCAATTCCAACAATGCCTGCAGGGATGGGAATTATAAGGAAGCCATTGATGGATACAGACGATTGATAATATCCGGCCATGAAAACGGTCATGTATACTATAACCTTGGAAATGCCTATTTCAAGACAGGGCAGATCGGACGGGCTGTTTTAAACTATGAAAGGGCTCGCATGCTGATTCCGAGAGATGCGGACCTTAATTTCAATCTCCGCAGCGCCCGTTACAGGACCCAGGATGCAATACCAGAAAACAGGCCGTTCATAAATTCGGTTTTTTTCTGGATTGATGACTTCAGTACTGGAGAGCTTTTTTGGGGTTTTGCGGTTCTCAACCTTTTTTTCTGGGCTGTTTTACTGATAAGGCTTTTTCGCAGATCGGAGTGGTCTTACTATATATTGCTTATCCTGCTGGTACTCTGGATTGTTGCAGGAATTTCTTTCGGTTGCAGGTGGCACCAGTTCAGAAATGATGAAAGGGCAGTTATTGTGCAAAAAGAGGTTGATGTTCTGGCAGGACCGGATATTAATGACACCGCTCTTTTCAAGCTTCATGAAGGCGCTGTTGTGCATAATGAAAGGTCGGAAAATGGATGGTACCTGATTCAGATTTCAGAAAAGCAAAGGGGATGGATTCCGGCCCAGGCAGCGGAGAACATAGGTAAATAAATGAATTGATGAGTTTACACAAAATTGCAGGATTATACTGGAGGTTTTTTATAAAACCGTCTTTTTTAAACAAAACTTTTGAACAGGGAGGAAAGTCATGCCCAACAGCGTTTATAAGGTCATAGAATTGGTAGGAACGAGTGAAGTTTCCTGGGAGGAGGCTGCCAGAAATGCCGTGGAAGCCGCAAGCACAAGCCTGGTTGATTTAAGGGTTGCGGAAATAGGAAAACTCGATATGAAAATTGAGGGAGACAAGGTAACTGCTTACCGTGCAAGGGTAAATGTCTCTTTTAAATACGAACATATACTTTAGCCTTAATCCGCGGTATAATAAATGAATTAAAATTGAATTGAGCTCTTCGGCTTATAAAATGGTTCTGAGCCTTTCAAAGGCTGGAGTATGGGGTTTTTCTGACTTCAAATCAATAAGACAGCTTCAAAAAAGTCTTAACGATATAGTCATTTCGAGACCTGCTTTCAGCGGGGCGAGAAATCCTGATTTCAGTAAATTCAATACCGCCCTGGCGGGATTAAGATTCCTTATCAAGCCCCGGTGTGATTCGGAATGTTATCAGCCTCTGGCCTGGACGTTTTTCTAATTGTTACACAGTCTCCGGATCGAAATGACACATACACTGAGTCCGGCTTTTTACTGGGTCATCAATAATAGATCAGCTTTTTTTGAGTTATGGCATGGATCTGGTAATAAAAACAATAAGAAGGGTTAGAAATACCATTCTAAAGCATAAGATGCTAGATCGCGGAGATTCCGTAATTGTTGCTGTTTCCGGAGGCCCTGATTCTGTCTGCCTGCTAGATATACTTAGCGAGCTGAAATCTTATTTTAATGTTGAGCTTACAGTGGCCCATTTTGACCATGGACTCAGGCCCGGCGAGGATGAGGCCGAAACCCTGCTTGTACAATCCCTTGCCCGCTCTCTTAACCTTACCTTCGAAACAGCAATGGCCAGCATGGAATCAGGAATTTCCGGAGCCTCACTTGAAGAAAAGGCCAGGGATGCGAGATATCTGTATCTGGAACAGCTCCGTTTGAAGTTATCTGCCGACAAGATCGCTGTCGGTCATAACATGAACGACCAGGCCGAGACCGTACTCATGAGACTTTTGCGCGGAAGCGGTCTGTCAGGCCTCTCAGGAATCCCGCCCTTCAGGGAAGGCATTGTAATCAGGCCCCTGATTGAATTGACCCGCGGGGAGATAGAATCATTTCTCAAGCAGAGAGGACTCAGATATGCAATTGATTCTTCAAATCTTAAAAACAATCATTTAAGAAACAGGATCCGCAATGAATTGATCCCTTCTCTTTCAAAATACCAGCCACGAATAGTCGAAGTCCTGGGACAGACTGCTGAAATCATAAAAAGAGAAGATGAATTTATGGAATCGGCGGCTGATGAGTGGGTGAGAATAAATGCAAACGCAGATGAAAGCAGAGGAATCAACATATCATCGTCTTCCCTTTCAGGAATTGCACCTGCTCTTGGAAATCGTATTGTCAGATGTTTATTAAGGGCGGCGGGAGGCGGCCTTCGCCGTATAAGCTACAGTCATATAGAAGCAATAAACCGTTTGATTGCAGCAACAGATCCCCATGCCAGAATTGATCTACCCGGCAGGCTGTCTGTCAGGAGGATATATGACAGGGTATACTTTTCGCGGGACGGGGAAAAAAGGCCCGAGGGTTTTATGTATATTCTTGACGGTCCGGGATCCTTTTATCTGGATGCAATTGGAAAAAGGGTTACCCTGGAGGAAATAGACGGTTCAATTCCGGTAGACATGAAATCATCTGCGTGGACTGCATTTTTGAACGCAGATCGAATTGCCTATCCTTTGATTATAAGAAATGTAAAAGAAGGGGACAGATTTGTTCCCCTTGGCATGAAAGGCCATAAAAAACTGAAGGATTTTTTTATTGACCGGAAAATTCCTTTTGAGACAAGGATTCAGATACCAATTCTCGTCTGCCGGGATCATCCAGTATGGGTATGTGGCATGAGGATTGATGATCGATTTAAGGTGACTGCCGGGACTGGAAAGATATTAAAGATAACATTAACGGGTTTGTAAAAAGTCCAATTCCCCGCAAAGGCGGGATCTTCGACTTAAACCTGGCGCTTTTTCAAACCAGTCCGGAGATTTTTCAGAGACCGTCATAAATCAGTCTTTCAGGAGTTTCGTAATGCCGCTTCTTAAAGGCGGATATATTACATCTTTTTCCGTTATTATCGCAGTGATATATCTTGCCGGCGTGATATCAAATGAGGGATTAAGTATATTGAGCCCCCGGGGTCCAATATCCCGTTTCCCGAACCGGGAGATTTCTTCACGCCCCCTCTGTTCCAGGGGGATCATGTCGCCATTTTCTATTGTCGGGTCAATAGTTGACAGAGGAGCAGCGACATAGAAAGGAATATTGTTTGCCCTTGCCAGCACTGCAAGCTGGTATGTGCCTATTTTATTTGCGGTGTCTCCGTTGGCGGCAATCCTGTCCGCTCCCGTTATGACCATGTCAATTTTTTTCTGACGCATAAGGTGCCCGGCTGCACTGTCGACAATGACAGATACGGGGATTCCATCCTGCATCAATTCAAAGGCCGTTAATCTGATCCCCTGAAGCCATGGACGCGTTTCATCCGCAATTACCTTAATATTTTTTTCGTTTTCGTGAGCAGCGCGTATGACGCCCAGCGCTGTTCCGTAACCTCCGGTCGCCAGTGCTCCGGCATTGCAGTGAGTGAGTATGGTTGCTCCCAGATGAATCAGGCGCAGCCCGTTTTTGCCGATTCTTCTGTTGCATTCAATGTCTTCTGACAGGATGTTTATGGATTCCTGCTTAAGGGCAGACTTGATCCTTTTAATAGAGCTGCCGTCCATCTTTTCGACCGTTTTTGACATGCGATCAACAGCCCATTGCAAATTTACAGCCGTCGGGCGGGCATCAAGCATCTCCCCGGACATTGCATCAAATCTTTTCTTAAAGACCGAGAAGGATTTTGCCCTTACAGAATTTGCACCAAGAGCCAGACCCATTGCAGCTGCAATACCAATTGCAGGTGCCCCGCGGATTACCATTTTCTGGATAGCCGCAATAACATCTTTATATCCTCTGCATATGTACCAGTGAATGCCTGCCGGAATTTTTCTCTGATCAACCATCCGGACGTGGTTCCCATGCCATTCTATTGTGGGGACCATCAGTTAATCTCCTGATTTTTAATAATAATATGATTAATTTCAGGGATTTCTGTGCGAAGTAAATTCATTTCCTAATCAATCCGTTCAGTCCACCCGTATGGATCGGCCTTTTCCTGGTACTGTATGGATATTATTTCATTATAAAGCCTCTGGGAAAGATCTCCCATTTTACCTTCTGAAATTATATGATCCTCTCCCATATAAGTGATTTGTCCTACAGGAGATATTACCGCGGCCGTACCCGTTCCGAAGGCCTCTTTCAGGCTGCCGTCTTCAGCGGCCTTTATTACTTCATCAATTGACACAGGGCGTTCTGACACTTTTATACCCCAGTCTTTCACAATTTTCATAACCGAATCCCTTGTAATTCCCGACAGAATACTGCCTGACAGAGGAGCGGTTATTACCTCATTGCCAATGACAAAGAACATGTTCATAGTCCCTACTTCTTCCACATATTTCCGCTCTCTGGCATCAAGCCATAATACCTGTGTAAATCCCTTTTCCTTTGCCTTTTCAGCTGCAAGAAGGCTTGCAGCATAGTTGCCGGCAGTCTTTGCTTCACCTGTGCCGCCCTGTGCAGCTCTTACATAAAAATCTTCAACATAAATTTTGACCGGATTAAGGCCTTCCTTGTAATAGGCGCCAACAGGGCCGATGATTATAAAAAAAAGATATTCATTCGCAGGCCGGACGCCAAGATGAGGTTCAGTGGCTATCATGGTAGGCCTTATATAGAGGGATGTCCCGGGGCTTCTGGGCACCCAGTCTCTGTCCAGCAGGATCAGCTCTTTCATCCCTTTCATGGCTGTATCAATGTCGACTTCGGCCATGCAGACTCTGATGGCAGATCGGTTGAATCTTTCGAAATTATCTTTTGGCCTGAACAGGTAAATACCGCCGTCCTTGGCGCGATAAGCCTTGAGACCTTCGAAAATTTCCTGACCGTAATGTATTGCCATGGCGGCTGGATCGATTGAGATATTCTCGTATGGCCCTATCCGGGGATTAAACCAGCCCTTTGATTTTTCATATTTCATTGTAAACATGTGGTCTGTAAGTATGTCCCCGAACCCTAAATTTGATTCATCAGCGGGTTTGGGTTTTAATTTGCCGGATTCGACTTGCGTGATTTTGATATCCATGGGACGCTCCTTTTACATGATCATGATTATAAAAAAATATTTTTTCATATCACGATTAATTAATAAATACAACAGAATATAAAACCGGCAATATTTTGATTATATCCCGCCGCCCTGCAGGAAAGAAACTGCATGTTTTATATAGATTTACCCTTCAGGATGAGAATTGTAATAATCAAAGGTGAAACGAAGACCTTACGAATTGACCTGGATTGTCAATGAAATACCCAGCCGCAGGCATCGGTGTATCTTGAAAAGCATTGAATGCCCCGGGGGGCTGGGACTTGTCCGCCGTGTTTCTGGTGGGCTTGTCCGCCGTGTTTATGGCGGATCTTGCCTGCCTTTTACCAGCCTCTGGATGGTTTACCAGCCTATGGCTGGCTGGCTGGCGGATTGAATTATTAAACAGCATCCCGCTTTCATTTTATTTCATAATATGGTGTTGACAGGGGCACGGAAAAGGCCGTAAATTAGTAATTACCATAACCTATTAAGGGAATTTTGCTCATATGCATGGCGGTTTAAGTCAATCGCCTAAGGTTCTTTTATAATATTTATTCAAGAGTTGTTCGCCTTAAGATACATTTTGTATTAATTTTTATTTATGCGAACAGGCAGGTTTCTCTGCCCTTTAAATAGAATTTCCGGTTCGCTGACTTGAATTGTTATCTTGGGAGGTGCAATCATGCCTCGTTTGCGGCTTTTCTTGGGTATTGTAATATTCTCAGTTTTGTCTTTTTTGCTCTCAGTTATTTTCTCCAATCCATCATATGCCCGGATCGGGCATGCTATAAAGATCGATCATTCTCCTCCATCCGAATTTGTCTATCCTGAATCCCTGGAATTCACACTGAATACAAGCGAACCTGTACAGGCGGTAAAGATCTTTTTCCTGCGTCCCGGCTTCAGTGATTATCAGTTGAGAATAATGAAAATGGATGAAGACGGGGTTTACCGATATCGGCTGGACACATCTACATTAACGGCCCTGGAGCTTAGCTACTATTTCGAGATCAAAACAGGCACCCAGGTCATCCATTATCCCCAAAACGCACCTGAAGAGGTCCTTATTCTAAAAGGAACGGCGAGAGAGGCTCTCCCTTATGGCGGAATAAAGCCCGAAGCTCCATTTCCAAAAGAAACAGGGCTTAAAGACAACCTTCCCTTTCTAATGGACATAGACAGCAGTTCTTCCTGGGAAGCAGTGACACACGGAGATGCCCCTTCGCCTTTTAATCAGGACAAAAGGTTTGTCACTGACAACAATGTCAGGATCTCCAAAAGTTATAATGATAATGACCTTTCAGTCAAATTTTATTCAAATGCTGTCCATACAAATCACCCCATCCAGGATATGGACCGCGTTGCTCTTACTAATATTCTGCTTTCAACGAACTACAGAAATCACACCCTCAACCTGGGTGATGTCTCAATCCAGGGTTCCAGATTCACTTTAGACGCATTTGGAAGAAGGGGCGGAGAATATCGGTTCAAGACTGATAATTTCTTTTTCCAGGTTTTTGACATCACTTCCCAGCAGCAGGAGGGATCGGGAAAAGTCATTCCTGAGTCTCAGAATAACATGTATGGAGGCACCATAGGCTTCAATGCCCCGGATGACCGGTTTTCCTTTAAAACCGTATACCTGGAAGGAAAGGACAATCCGGCCAAAGGTGAAAATGTGGCCGGAACATATCTGGCAAAGAGAAAAGGGAGGGTTTTATCCTTTCTCCCGCGACTAAACCTTTTTGACAAAAAACTCGGACTCTTCGGTGAATATGCATCAAGCAGATATGACATGGATACCTCGGATGACAGGGGAATGGAATCGGATGATGCCTGGCGTGTGGGAGGCGCATTCACCTCAGGCTGTTTCCGTTTTGGGGCCGACTATAACCATATCGGCAGAGACTTTGGCTCCATTGGAAATCAGAATTCCATACTTTTCACCCCTGACCGCGAAGCATATAACGTCTGGACAGGCCTGTCTTCAAAGAAAGTGATGTTGAACATTAAATACAGCGGAGAGGAAGACAATGTCGAGGACGACCCTCAGCGCTCCACCTCCACACTGCATAATATCATATCAGGTGTTACCTTCCTGTTGACCGATAGTTTTACACTTAACTTTGGCTACCAGAACAGCCGTCAGGAAACCCATGAACAGGCAGGCGAGGGGGACAGGATTCAGGAAAAAAAGGCGGATGACTACTCCCTCGGATTTACTTATCTTGTCATGTCTTCATCCAGTATTCATGGAGGTGTAACCTATACCAGTACAGACAGCAGAACAGATCCTGACACAGAGGGTAATACCCTTACTGCCAGTCTTGGAGGATCTTTATACCTTGGCGGGAGGCTTTCAGTTTTTCCTGAATTCAGCTATTCAGAGACCACGTTTGATCTTACCGATTACAAAACAAAAACATACAGCGGGTTCCTGGATGCAGAATATTTTGTCATACTTAAAATCCTGTCCTTTTCCACCCTCAGTTCCTACACCAGAACGGATTCTGATGAAACAATGGCTTCAACAGGCACGGATCTCGAAAGAGAAGATATCCAGCTTACCGGCAATATCAACTATTATCTGCCGTACTTTTCCCATATACTCAAGAAATCAGTCCTTTCACTGAAGGGAGGATATAACCGCTGCAAAACAGGTACGGAAAAGACGGATTCATACAGTATTGGCATTCAATTTGATTTTTCATTCTAGTAAGGGGAAAAGTCAGATATTAGCGGCTATGGTATATAATATGACCCTGGAACAGGGTAGGAATTGAGTCAGAAGAAATTAACAAATGTTAAATATGAGGAGGGTGTCATGTTCAGAAAACTTATTGCACCATTGATGGTGGCCTTTTGCCTGATGTGCGGCCAGGATGCATTTGCCGTTGAACAGATTGTCTTTTCACCTTCTTCACCCATGGTGGATGAAAAAATAACCTTCAGGGCTGTAGGCTGGGATACTACGGGATGTATCCTCTGGTACTTCGGGGACGGCGACCTTAATGAAGATGCCATAGATCCTTACACAACAACCCACAGCTACAGCAGGGCAGGTACCTATACTGTCAGGGCACACTATGGATGCGATCCCTCGGCGACACCAACTACTGTTACCGTAAGGGTCGGACAAGCCGTTGGTCCTGAGGCTGCCTTCAGCATCTCCTTTATACAACTGCGTTTTGCAGACGGGAAGGCATATAAGACTGTTTCCAAGGATACGGCTGACTTCCGTGCCTATGCCGACATCAAATACGAAGGGACAGGCACCCTCAGGATCCAATGGCTTGTTGACGGCAAACCTTTCACGTTTTCATCACAGCTCCTGTCTTTTGCCAGACAGATAACACTTGACACAGGAAAAGGACTTCCAACACAGATTCCCGGAACTCATGATGTGACTCTACGGTTTATACAGCCGGCGGTTGAATTTGAAATACCTGTGATCAGGTACTTTGTAAGTCTTTCAGATGCAGGCCCTCCTGCCAATATCGGCCTGTCAATTAAATCGGTAACCGATTCGGAAGGCCAGTCCATTTCAATCCTCGGGGACACTATTAAAGCGGCCGGCAGCGAAAATGTAATCATGACAGGCGAGATTGAGAATAAAGAGATGAGGTCTGTTCCTCTCGGGAGGCTCAGCATCTATCTTGGAGAAAGACTGGTTGATCAGCAGGTAATTAAAAACCTGAATCCCGGAGAAAAAAGGGCCTTTGATGTATCCATGCTGAATCCGGCCGATACTATTGAAAAGGCAACATTTGTACTGGCTGACGAAGCAGGAAGAGTTCTTCAGAAGAGCACACTTAACCTTCAGCCTGTAACTCCTCCTGAGACTCCGCCGCCGAGTCTGGCACAAAACCCTATGCCCCCCGGGGTACGGATGGATTTCAAGATCCGCCCAAGGCAATTTAACTCAATCCCTTTTGATCCCATTCTATATTATAATGTTGCCAATGTGAACCACATGACTCTGTACCATGCATTTGGGCAAACCTGGATCATGTATCCCGGGATACCCCACCCCTGGAAGACCGAGATTAGCGACCAAAAAGAAATCATGACCTTTGATCCGAAGCTGGATCGGGGGCAATTGAATTTACGGGACTGGATAGATTTTGAACAATGGGACCGTTCCGGTACCCGGAAGACAAACTACTTTATTATTGAGGGCTCATACACCGACATCAACGGCAAAAACCAGGATATCAAATGGGAACAGATGATTCCGTTCCAT
Source organism: Deltaproteobacteria bacterium (assembly GCA_036733345.1). Lineage (GTDB taxonomy): Bacteria > Desulfobacterota > DSM-4660 > Desulfatiglandales > Desulfatiglandaceae > JAFGMQ01. Next base: position 58,326 of record DAINAR010000017.1, read on the forward strand.
TACGGAGACTTATTGCCCCCGCAGGTGTTAGACTGGTGGTTTGTCAAGACTCCCGCCATAAGCAGCCTGTCCGACGGTAAGGACTGCATGGGACCGGACAAATGCGCCAGTGTGTTTTATGATCCGGCTATTGGCGCAACGGTCAAAATAGGTGTGCGATACACGAACAGCGGAACGTTGCTTCCCGGTGGGGGACCGCCTGTATGCAACGATGTGGGCTCCTTCAATATTGGATTTAAGGTATTGCCGGGTTCGTGGAAAGGGACAAAGCGAAAGATTCAATATCTGGATGACTGCATAGCCAGGGATATTTATCTGGAGATCCAAATCCCCCCCAACTTTAAGGATCCATATCAACCTTACGTGGAAGACAAGGGGACGAAATATCCTGCCGGTTGGTTTATATTCCTGGCCCGATTGGACGTCAACCAAGACTTATGGTGTAAAAATACCGGACAAGAAACGGACATGCTCGGTGGCATTAAGCTCGTTCCCAAACCCAGCATCCCGGATATCGATCGCTTCGAGGCCGTGAGACCGAAGGTCGGCTTCGGTGAATCGACCCAGCTTGACATCGCCGTGCGCAATGCCGACAGCGCCACGATCTCATACGGCACCAGCGGCGAAGGGTATACCCTGTTGCTTCGAAACGGCGCCTACACCGACCTGTTCACAGTTTCGCCTCAGCAGATAACGACCTACACCCTGACGGCGAAAAACAGTCAGGGCCCGGCATCAGGCACGGCTACAATTTACCTGCCCGACGATAAGCCCCGCATCACGCACTTCGAGTTCCAGCCACCTCATGCCACAGCGGGCGACACCGTGCGACTCACCTACGGTTTCGAAAATGCGGTGAACGCGGTTATATTGGACACCCATACCCGCAGGCGCATCACCAAATTGTCCACCGATAAACCGACCGCTTCGTCGGTGTTTCATATCACCCCGGACCGCTCCCTGAGCTACACCCTCGAAGTATCCAACGCCAACGGCAACGAAGCCAAACCAGCCCACCTGTATGTATCCCGGGCGGCCACCACTTACCCGGATAAGCCGCAGATATACTACTTCCGCAGCAGCCCGTCGAAAATCACCAAAGGCGACGACGCCAGCACCTTGTCCTACAAGTACGCCTGGGCGGATGATGCCGCCATATACGACCAGAAAAACCAGGAGGTCGTCAAATATCTACCCATCCCCGCACCCGGCAATACCCAGGAAGGCATGTTCCAGGTCAAACCGAGCACAACAAAGAGTTATACCCTGATGCTGATTAATCCCAAGGGAACGGCTTCCAATACCGCAATCGTCGAAGTTGATCCCGGCACAGAGGGCGGACCGATACCGCAACTGCCTCAAAAAGTGGGGAATGATCAACAATCCCGGCAGGCACTCCGTGACGTCAGCGTTGCGCCAGCCAGAGCGAACCTCGACGACCTGTTGAAAAACGCACCGTCGCCGGGCATCGGCGCCATCATTCCGTCCAAATACCCCGTAGGGATCTGGGGCGGTGAAAAGCCTATGATCCACTCGTTTACGACCGACAAAACAAGCATTGCGGCCGGCGATAAAGTGGTCCTGACCTATGAATTCAGCTATGCCGAATCGGCCCGCGTGTTCAACGCGGTTAAGGGCAATCCCGCCGATGAAATCAGCCTCGATCCGGGCGAACCCGGCAAGATAAAAAAAGGCAGCCTGACGCTGACTCCTTCGCAGACCGCCCGCTATGGGCTGCGTTGCGTTAACCAGAACGGGGAAGCCCTGGAAAGCTTGAATATCACCGTCCACGGAGGAGGTATGGGAACAATCACGGATAAGGCAAAACCGTAAGTAAGGGCAGTACCGGGATTTACTCTTGCAGTGAGACTAAGGGATCGATATAGATTACATAATTACTGAAAAAGTCCCAGAAAAGTGCGTGAGTTGGGGTCAAATCCTGAAGAGTTCATAACTTAGTATGCCGCACCTCAAGGCTGTTCATGACACTCGCTATTGAAATGATTTGGTTATTAAAGGTAGTCCCTCTATCTTCCAATCACGATTGTGAATTCACAGATAACATTCAATTGAAGGACGTCCCGGATTCATTCGCTGAAGGCGCTCCTTCGAAAATAGGGTTTGCTTTCTAAAGGCTATTGCCCTACAATTTGTATAATTTAAAGGACAATATTAGTTGCCTTATGGCACCTTCCGATGTTTGGTAGAAAAATTGTCTGAAAAGACGACATTTTCAATTCAGTGTTCACGGATAGGATGCTTAAGGTTCTTTTTTTTGATGAAGAGGGACCTTTTTGCGTTTAGAGTGATTGAGCTGATTTAAGA
>DAINAR010000018.1:0-57084 GCA_036733345.1 Deltaproteobacteria bacterium
AAAGAGGCTCAGGTTTTTCTATTTCAGCAAATTTGTCACAAGAAAATTCATGCGGTTCATGCTCATGCAGTTAATGTAAGCGTTAACCATGAAATTTAGCCTTTTAGAAAACGAAATCGTATTTTTACTGAACTTATAAGTTTAAGGTTCTATTGAATTGAAAACAGATAATCCAGAAAAGTGGCAACCTGAATCAATTAATCTTACCATGAACTGTCCTCCTCGGCTGCCGTCAGCCCAAAGTGATTCTGCCGGCAGTTGCTGACAGAATAATGATCAGGTTCAGGTGAGCCTTCCCAATTTAGAACAGTCATTTGTTAATGGAACTGTGCCTACTGAAATTGGTCAAGTACCTCGTGTGCTCTCCAATTTGACCGGAGCAGACCATTGGGGAAGCATAAAGGCTCGTTTGGGTGTTGGAAGGATGCATTTTACAGTAGATCCCGGGCTGTATGCTTTGGGCGCTCCGAGTCCGGAATCTCCTGTGCTCGTCACTGCCAATTACAAAATGAGCTTTGACAGACTTAGAGAGGCACTGCCGGAAAGAGATGCGTGGATACTTGTCCTTGATACAAAGGGTATCAATGTCTGGTGTGCAGCGGGCAAAGGGACTTTTGATACCGAAGAGTTAGCATACCGCATAAAATCATGCGAATTGGAAAAGATTGTATCTCATCGGAAAGTGATCCTGCCGCAGTTGGCAGGTCCGGGGATCGCAGCATATAAGCTGAAAGATCAATGCGAATTTAAGGCAGTTTATGGGCCCATCAGGGCAGAGGATATTCCTGCCTTTCTTGATGCCGGCAACAAGGCCACCCGTGAAATGCGCAAAAAGACATTCACAACATATGAAAGAGCAGTTTTGATACCTCTTGAACTGGTGCACATCATGAAGTGGATTCTTATCTTATGCCCACTTCTTTTTATCATCAGCTGGCTTGGAAGCGGAAGAGGATTTTGGGATGATTCATTAACTGTCGGCCTTTTAACTGTTTCAGGTATCCTGGCCGCAGTTGCGGCAGGCGGAGTTATAACTCCACTTCTGCTTCCCTGGCTGCCTGGCCGTGCCTTAACCGTCAAAGGCTTTATCATGGGCTTAATTACAGCTGTTATTCTGTTATTTTTTCGGATCGGCGATCTTGAGTCCTGGTCAGGGATACTTTACTATTTTTCATGGTTTTTTATAGCGCCAGCTATTGCAGGATATCTAGCTATGAATTTTACCGGATCCACGACCTATACTTCCCTTTCAGGGGTTAAAAAGGAAATGAAATGGGCGGTACCTGCAGAGATCGGAGCAGGCTGTGCAGGCCTGGTACTATGGCTGACTTCTTGCGTCATTTCATAGGGGAATATTGAAGATGGGAGAATTATTATATTTAAAAAACGTAGTGACCCTGCATCTGAATCAGGAGATATGTATCGGGTGCGGCATGTGCGTCACAGTTTGTCCTCATGAGGTTTTCTCTTTAGAAAATGGCCATGCAGTTATAGACAACCGGGATGCTTGCATGGAATGTGGTGCATGTGCAAGGAATTGCCCTGAAGCTGCCGTTACTGTCAAGGCAGGTGTAGGCTGCGCCGCTGCGGTGATAAATGCTGCATTGGGGGTCAAGGATTCTTCTTGCTGTTGTTTCCTGGAACCCGAGGATAATCCCTGCGCTCCTGAGTCAGGCATCTCTAAGCAAAGGTGTTGTTAATGCGCATTTCCTGCCTCCGTTAAAAAGTTATTTTTGATAATGGAGCGAGTATGAAAGATCAGGCAAAGAGCTCCCTCCCATCCTTATGTCTCAATAATGTAATCAGGAATTTGAGAAAATGTACTCAGGGAGATACTCTCGTATTTTTCCACTACATTTATTTATAAAGGTAAACAGAGCCTCTTTCAATGAATGATGAACCTGTCCATATCCCGATCAATGGTGTAATAGACCTTCATACCTTCAGGCCTGAAGAAGCATCTGATCTTGTAAATGAATACATCAGAGTTTGTTTTGAGAAAAATATTTTTGAGGTCAAGATCATCCATGGAAAAGGAAAAGGTATCTTGCGCAGAACTGTAGAGTCTGCACTAAGGAAACATCCATTGGTAATTACTTTCGAACAGGACCCCGGTCCTTCAGGCTGGGGGGCAACAATTGCTTTCCTTAAATCCAATTGAATTTTGAAATAATCTGTCGCTAAGTTGGAATTTATATGAATTTCAGAATTAAACCATCAAAAGTAATCCTTTTTCTATTATTGATCATCGTTGTAGGGATCCCGCTTGCTCTTGACGCCCTGCTTGAAACCAGATTCAGTAAATATATTTCATGGCTTAACAGTGGAATTACCGCGGGTGGCACAAAAATTACCATTATGAATATTGCTTATATAATCCTGTTTCTATTCTTCATCACTTTAACATCACGAATTCTGAAGAAGACTCTACAGAAAAATATCTTCCCCCGAACAAAACTCGAAATTGGGACGAGAGCGTCATTAGTTAATATTATTAATTATTCATTCTGGATTTTAGGTATCATAATAGGCATAAACCTGCTGGGGATTAATCTGTCATCGCTTACCTTCATAATCGGCGCACTGGGGGTCGGAATAGGCTTCGGTCTCCAGAATATTGTCAACAATTTTATAAGCGGCATAATTCTTCTTTTTGACTCCTCTATACAGGTAGGTGACATGGTCCAGCTTGGAGACGATTGGGGGATGGTGAGCCGGATCAACATACGCACGACTATCGTACAGACTTTTGATAATGCCTCCCTGATCATTCCCAATGCAGACATGCTTTCAAACAAAGTTACCAACTGGTCTTTTAAGGATCCAAAGATCAGACTCCAGGTTAAGGTAGGGGTTGCTTATGGCTCCGATGTGCAGCTTGTACGCAGTGTATTATATAAGATACTTAATGATCTGCCAGATATTCTAAAAGATCCGGCTCCTCGTGTTGATTTCTCTGACTTTGGTGACAGTTCACTTATCTTCACGATTCGATTCTGGATACCCTCATCCAGCGTTTGGTTAAGTGCGCCAACAGAGCTAAGATTCAAAATTGACGAAGAATTCAAGAAAAATAATATAGAGATTGCATTTCCCCAGAGGGATATTCATATCAGAAGTGTTTCCGGTCTGGAACGTATATTAAAAAAAGAAGGGCTTCAGGAAAAATAAATGATGCCTTCTCATTCAACCGGGCAAAAGAGCATGCGACCCTTTTTGCCACTACCTCCGAAAATTGTGAAGTTCATGTCGATATAGGTAAAGGAGATACGATTGAAGTGGGAGCAATCAGGTTTAAGGCCCTTGGCTGAAAAAATATAAGCATATGAACAGCTCAAAACAACTTTAGATTTGTTAATATGGTCACTCTTATGTTTTGGAACCGGCCAGCAAATCGTAAAAATCCGCCCTCCTGTCTTTGAATATATCATTCTTAGGGGTAACATTTTTATCCCGGGCTAAGGCAGGTTTAATCTGTACTATACCAACCTCCTCCTCTTTATCGGAAGCCTGAAGCAGGATATCTCCCCTGGGATCAGCAACAATTGACAACCCGGTAAATGTAAGATTTCCTTCATTTCCAACCCTGTTTGCCGTGACAATGAAAATACGGTTTGTGAGGGCATGAACCGGGATCGCTCTCTGAGCAAGCCCGGGGAGTACAAGGTTTGAAGGATGGCAGATAATCTCCGCTCCCTTTAGTGCAAGTATCCGCCAAACCTCCGGAAAAATCCAGTCAAAACAAATAAGTATACCTATTTTGCACCCACCTGTATCGAATAATGGCGGTGCTTCGTTTCCGGGTTTAAAAAAATCCTTTTCATTCATAAAAAGATGGAGCTTGCGATAGCGCCCCACATATCCTTTCGGACTTACCAGAATCGCAGAATTATACAGGCTGTCACGACATCTTTCATTAAAACCTGATACAATAAAAAAATTGTTTTTTTTACATACATCTTCAAGATATTTAATAAAAAGACTGCGATCAATCTCCTCGGAGGTTTTCCAGGCCTGTTCATAGCTCATGAAATTATATCCTGAATTGCATAATTCCGGCAAAACCAGAATATCCGCTGATGTGACCTGCTTTAGAATTTCGTCTATTCTGCGTATAGTTGCCTCCATATCACCAAAGACAGGAGCCAATTGTATATAACCAATTTTTTTCATCTTGGACATTTTAAGATCTACCCTAACATCAACAACTAAAAAGTAATATTATATTACTCCGGCAATAATATATGTCAATGCTGTCCCGGCCAGGGGCTGATAAACCAGCCAAAAACACAGGCTGGTAAACCAGCCAAAAACACAGGCTGGTAAACCCTCCACAAAAAATGGCGGGTAAAATTTCGAGACCCGAATCAAGTTCGGGGTAAACCCGAAGAGATTAAAGAGCATAATTAGATTTATTTTACACGTCAACGATAGAAATGAATACAACTAAAAACTTGCCAAATATTATGAAAAAGAATACTTTTTCAGTGCAGAAAGAGAAGAAATACTTCTTATACATTCTCCTGAATATCTTACTCAGAAAAAATACTGGAAAAACCTGTACTCCTTAAAAAATATTATTTGAAAATAATACACTATGAAATCATGAAAAATAATATCTACTCTATAATTATTGAAAGCATGAGTGATGGCCTCCTGGTCCTGAATTTCCAGGGTTATATTACCCATATAAACAGAGCCGGCTTAACGATTCTGGGCCTTGAATTAGAAGAAATCGAAAAAAAGACATATGTTCAGCTTTTCATGGGAGAACCGGATAATGACGAATTCAATGACATCCTCTTTGCCGGAATTCAAAACAATGAAACAAGACTCTATAAAGAGGTCCCCTACAGAAAAACTGACGGAAGCCTTATTGATCTGGCCGTGACTACCTCATTCTTGAGGGATGAGACCGGAAACGAAAGAAATTCCGGAATAGTTGTAGTGTTTAAGGATATAACTGAATTTAAAGCACTAAACCGTGCCCGTGAAAGGGTTCTCGACCACCTGTCTCATGAATTGAGGACGCCCTTGTCTATAATCTCAGCAACATTGAAAAGGCTGAAAAGCCCTGAAAATATAAGATCTACAGATAGAATCAGCCGAAATTTGGAAAGGCTGATAGATATACAGGTAGAGGTCGAAGACATTATAAAAAGAAAGGAAGATCCTTTTAATGCCAGGTGGACCTCCAGCCCTGATCAGATACTGGATCTTCTGGAAGTTCTGGAAGAAGCATACCCAGTTAACAGGAATTCAATTCAAACAGTAAGCAATAGAATAAAGGAATACTTTCTTGTCAAGGACTCTAATCCAGAAGGTCTGAGCGTAGGAGAGAGTATCCTGCACGTTATTGAACAGGTAAAACAGCTTTCTTCTCACAGGGATATCACACTGAAGGCTGAAATTAAGGAAGACACATTCATATCGATAGAGAATGATGTCCTTGAAAAAGTATTTATTGGCATTATAAAAAATGCCATCGAAAACACTCCTGATGGGGGCAGCATACTGGTGACACTTAGTATACCGTCTGATACAGTCAAAGTTGAAATCAAGGATACAGGCACAGGTATTACTGAAGAGAGTCAGAGACAGATTTTCAGAGGATTCTATCATGCAAGGGAAACAGATCTCTATTCAACCAAAAATCCTTTCGATTTCGGCGCCGGTGGAAAAGGATTAGATCTTTTGCGCATAAAAATATTCGCCGACCTTTATCATTTTAAGGTGGAATGCTTTAGTAACCGGTGCAAATTCATACCCGGGGAAGAGAACTCTTGTCCGGGGAAAATTACAGACTGTCAGCATATTAAAAATAAGGAAGAATGTACCCGGGCAGGAGGCACTACTTTCAGGCTTTCATTTCCAACTGACAAAAGGATATATTAACTCAGACACTTTTTAATGCCTTGTATAGCATCAGAAATCAAACGCCATTAAGGAGAATAATGCAATGACATTTTTGAAAAGGGTGCTTTTTTGGGGTTTTATTGCGGCTGTTTTCTATCTTTTCCTGGGTTTTCATTTCATTTATACCGGCGGAAAAGGTTTCAGAATGCTTAAAAAAGAAAAATTTACGCTGAATTACACCTTTTTCAGCACAGCATTAAGAACCAAGGAAGGCATTCTTGCTATAGACGAGCTTAGAAGGGCCGGCATAGCTGATATCCTCGTTGATATCGGTTTTATGAGTGAAGCTGACAAAGAGCGAATACTTGAGAAATATGAGGATGAAGATATAGATACTAAACAGCAAAATCAACCTTAATCTTAAAAGTTCTTATTGCAGGTAAATTTAATATCTCCGTCACTCCCGTCTCCATCTTGATTTCATTTAAGGCATTCTCAATAATAACCATATCTCTGGCAATAAAAGTAAACCATACATTATAAGGATGGCTCCTCAGGTAGTTGTGAGTTACACCTGGATAACGGTTCACCGTTTCAACAAAAAGATCAATTTTTTCCTCAGGGACATTAGCAGCACACAGGGTGCTTCTAAAACCCAGGCTGTTTGAGTTGAAATTTCCGCCAATCCTTCTTATTATGCCGGAGGACTTAAGTTTTTTTATTCTTTCGATAACTTCATCCTCCGGCAAATCAATCCGCATTCCTATTTCAAGAAAAGGTCGAGATGTAAGCGGAAAATTAGACTGAATTTCATTTAAAATCTTTTTGTCCGTTTCACCAATCATACCAGATCCTCTTTTTAGGGCTGATAGGAACAAAGCGGTTCTTCTTCAAGAAAATCCCCGGTTTTTTCAAATGCCCTTGCCCTGCAACCCCCGCAGAACCTGAGATAAGGGCATCTTCCGCATTTCCCTTTATAGGCAGAAAAATCCCGCAGCTGATTAAATATTTTCGAATCATTCCATACAGACTGGAAAGAATCCTTTTTCAAATCCCCACAGTTCAACTCAAGATATCCGCATGGCTGAACAATCCCGTCATGAGAGATAAAACAGAAAGATGTACCGCCCAAACAGCCCCGTGTCATTGCATCAAGACCATATGTCTCATAATTCACCTTTTTCCCTTTATTATGAGCCTCTTCGCGCAGGATCCTGTAATAATGCGGAGCGCAGGTGGCCTTCAGGTGAAGCGGCGTTTTTTCGGTCTGGTGGAAAAACCAGCGCAAAAGGCTTTCATATTCGGAAGCATTTATCTCCTGCTCTGCCATCTCCCTCGCGCGGCCTGTCGGCACCAGAAAAAAGAGATGAAAGGCTGCTGCGCCCAGATCAATAGCCAGATTCATGATCTCCTGAATATTATCCGCATTCGCCCTGGTGACTGTCGTATTTATTTGAAACTCCAGATTTTTCTCCTTGAGAAGACTAATCCCTTTCATTGCCTTGGAGAAGGCACCTGCCACTTTTCTAAAGCTGTCATGCTGTTCATCATTAGCTCCATCAATAGAAATACTCACTCTCTGTACCCCTGCCGACTTTATCCTTTTTATGTTCTCTTGTGACAGAAGTGTTCCATTGGTAGCCATGACCATTCGCAATCCAAGCTCTGTTCCATATTCTGCAAGATCAAAAATGTTTTCCCTTAATAAAGGTTCTCCGCCGGTAAGAATGACTATTGGTTTTCCAACTGAACTGATCTGTTCAAGGATTTCCATGCATTTTGAGTTCCCAAGTTCATCGGGATAAGGGCCTCCATGAGATCCCGCCCTGCAGTGAATACAATTCAGATTGCATTTTCTTGTGACTTCCCAGGCCACAAGCCTTAACTGGTTTTTGTAATAATTATTACTGCTATTCTCAATTATACTGGACATTTCATTAACCTTGATTTCAGTTCTGGAATTTATCAAGCTCACGCGCTGCTTCTTTTGCAAAATAGGTCAGGATTAGATCTGCTCCTGCCCTTTTTATAGATATAAGCATTTCCATCATGGCCTCTCTGCCATCGATCCATCCCCTTTCCTCAGCTGCCTTTACCATGGCATATTCGCCACTTACATTATATGCTGCAACTGGAATAAGACTGAATTCGCTCACAGTTCTTATAATATCAAGATATGGAATCGCAGGTTTTACCATAATTATGTCAGCACCCTCTTCAATATCCAGCTCAGCCTCTCTTAAAGCTTCTGAGGCGTTGGCCGGATCCATCTGATAACTCTTACGATCACCAAACCTGGGGGCTGAATCAGCAGCATCTCTAAATGGACCATAAAATGCAGAAGCATATTTTACTGCATAGGAAAGTATGCCGGTATTCGTATAGTTTTCTTCATCCAGGGCATTTCTAATTGCCGAGACTCTGCCATCCATCATATCCGAAGGTGCGACAAAATCCGCGCCAGCCCTGGCATGGGATACTGCCTGCCTGGAAAGCAGCTCGAGCGTGGCATCATTGTCAACCTCACCGTTCTTTACTACGCCGCAGTGACCATGATCCGTATATTCGCACAGACACACATCCGTAACAATTACCATTTCAGGCAACTGATTTTTTATTTCATAAACAGCTCTCTGGATTACACCATCATCGGCCCAGGAACTGCTTCCAATCGTATCCTTCTTTTCAGGTAATCCAAACAAAATAACAGATGGAATACCTAAAGACCAAAGCTCCTCGGCCTCTTTGACTATGCTATCAACAGAGAACTGAAAGTGTCCTGGCATAGAGAGGATTGGGTCTTTTTTGTCTTTACCGTATTTCACAAAAAGAGGAAATATCAAGTCTTTTACTGAAATGGATGTCTCCCTTACCATTTCCCTGATTGCAGGCGTTCTTCTAAGTCTTCTCGGTCGAATAATCATGGCTTGCCTCTAATTTATTTTTCTATTAAGATTTTTTTATGAGAATATTATTTTTTTGTAAATTCATCCAAGCCTTTTTATTTTTAAAAAAAGCAGGTTCTATTTCTGGAACCTTTCATAATAAGGTAATGCTTCTTCAATGTGGACCTTCATATCGGCGATTCTTGAATCTGGTGCAGGGTGTGTTGAAAGAAACTCAGGAGGATGCGTCTCTCCGCCCTTCTCTCTCATCCTCTCCCAGAAAGCTATTGCTCCTCTGGGATCATATCCGGCCCTGGCCATAATTGATAAGCCGATTCGATCCGCCTCATATTCATGTATACGACTGTATGGCAGCAAAAAACCCACAGAGGCACCCAACCCAAATGCAGCCATAAACATATCTTTAGTTCTGCCGGGCTTTTCTTTTAATGCAATTGATAAAGCAATACCTCCCATGCTTACCAGCAATCCCTGACTCATTCGTTCATTTCCGTGACGTGCAATTGCATGCGCAACTTCATGACCTAAAACAACCGCCAGACCGTTTTCATTCTCCGTAACAGGGAGGATTCCGGTATAAACAGCCACCTTGCCTCCAGGCATACACCAGGCATTAACTGTCTTATCGTCTTCAATCAGGTTAAACTCCCATTTGTAGTATTTTATCTGTTCTTCCAGACCGGAATCAATGAGAAAAGACTCTGCTGCGGCTGCTGTCTTTTTGCCGACCTTTTGGATCATATTTACTTTTATTTTATCCCTATATATCTTTGATTTTTTAAGTACCTCATCATATTGCTGAAGGCTGAGCGTGAGCATCTGAGACTGAGGCAGAATATGAAGGCTTTTCCTCTGTGTTAGAGGCACTTCAGCACAGGATAAAAAAACCATTAGTGCTGATAATAAGACTGTGAAAAAAAACAATCTGTTCAAAATCTTTGTATTCAATTCCTGATTTAAAAACACACCATACCCCTGCTAAACAACCTCACATAACAGCTGCGATGAGACCTTTGCAAAACTCTTGTGCGCCTCAGGCGCAATCGTTATTTATCCCAGCCAGAGGTTGGTAAACCAGCCCCTTGCTGGGACAACGTTAACATATATTATTGCCGGAGTAATAATATATAAACTCAGATATTTAAATTTATGTCAAGCCCTGTACTGTCCGAAAAAACCTTTCTTGACCATTGTTGAGTTTTATGCTGAAATGACTCAACGTAATCTTGATTTACTATCCCTCAATTTTCAAAATCAATGCCTGCTCCTCATAACATAATTGGGATAGCGATCCAACCTGTTGCAGAAAAAGCTTCCTGAAATTTGAAAATATCGCTCAGCAGCTGATATCTGAGGAAAGTAATTGAAAATTGGAACTTATTTAAAAAAAGTAATAGGAACGCTTATTCGACTGACCGTAGGAATAGGTCTTGCCTATGGCCTGATATATTTTACACTAAAACACACTGGAACAGATCTGTGGAGTGAAATACTCACATCAAGATGGCCGCTTCTTGTTTCGGCCGTAATATTATATGGGGCTGTTATCAGCCTTACGATTTGGCGCTGGTCTATGTTGCTGAAGGTTCAGGGGATATATTTAAGTGCCTGGGATATTATCCGATTGTCAATGATTGGAAATTTTTTCAACCTTGCACTTCCGGGTGCAGTCAGCGGCGATTTTCTGAAAATTGCATTTCTTGCCAAAAGTACTAAGGACAAAAAACTAAAGGGGGCACTTAGTATACTTGTTGACCGTGTCATAGGCCTTTTCGGCCTCTTTATTATAGCCACTCTAATGCTGCTTTTATATATTCCCTTTTTTTATTCCCTGAATCATGCATACCGCCCAATAAAGATCGCGGCTCTCGCAGTAGGTATCGGGAGCATTATTATGGTATCAGGTTTTACATTAATTCTTTTCAGCCAACCCCTGATGCGCCATCCCTGGATTGCCAGGATAATAGAATATGGAAAAGACAAGCTGCCAAATTTTTTTACCCTCCATTTAAAACAGCTCTTCGATGCATTACAACTTTACAATAATAAACGAAGAACGCTCTTTATAACCATACTGCTTTCCATAGTTGTGCATGCAGCCCTCGCGATTAATATATTTGTCATAGGGGCTAGCGTCAATGTAAATGGACTTAGCCTGAGCGATTATCTGCTTGCCACACAGGTGAGCAATGCAATTGCCGGAATACCTGTAACGCCTGCCGGTATAGGCACAAGGGATGCCACAATGAGCATGTTTTTTATTGCCCTGGGGGCTCCCATGGAAAAGGCCGGGGTCGTGCCTGTCATGTTTACGCTAATACTTCTTTTTTGGGCCATTATTGGAGGTATTTTCTTCGTATCTACACGGATTTCGAAGCATGAGCATGCAGCCTGACAGGCAACCGTCTGCAAAAGCCAACGATTGCGTTTAACTGCTTTTGACAGCCTGAAAAACAGGAAAAAACCGCGACAGATATTTCAGGATATGTTTAAAATCAGGCTTTCAGTTTTATTTAAGGCATTCTTTATATGTTTCCTGAATTGCTGAAATCAGGTTTGTAAGGGTTCTGTTTACCGGAGTAGAAATACCAAGAGCTTCACCTTCCCTGACAATTGATCCGTTTATAGCTGCTGCCTCAGTAGGCCTCTGATTCAGAACGTCCTGAAGCATTGAGGCGATATTTCCAGCTGTTGATTGACTTACCAGCACCACACGCTCAATCGCATCCGTATATGGAAGATGGATTCCCTTTGCGCATGCAACTGCCACTGCCTCATTAACAGCTTCCTCCATAATCATCCTTGTGGCAGGAATTAATGGTAATCGGCCGTTTTTCAGGCCGGTTAGGGCAGCAAGGGCATTTATGCCGACGTTAATAACCAGCTTGCCCCATATAAGATCATCAATATTTTGCACAGAACGGGTACTAAAACCTGCAGAATTAAAGGCGGAAACAATATCGCTTACAAGTCCCGGGCGAAATTCTTCAGGACCGATAACTGTCTCCCCCTGACCGGCATGCTTTATATGGCCGGGCCCAAGCAGCGTTGCTCCCTCGGCGGTAATTCCGCCAAGGACATTTTCCTTCCCGAATATATTGTTCAATATATCCACATTGCCCAGACCATTCTGCAGTGTGAGGACAGCAGTTTCCTGGTTCAGCCATAATCGAATACCTTCTGCAGCCTTGTGAGTATCATAAGATTTCACACAGATTAAAACTACTTCGGGTGACTGGCTGGTTTCACCTAAAACCACAGGAACCTTTGATACCAATTCACAATTCAGGCCTTCAATTTTCACACCATTCTTGTTTATATAATCAGCATTTTCTTTTACACAGTCTGATAATACCACATCGTGGCCGGCCATTTTCAAGCGAGCTGCAAAAAGACAACCCATTGCGCCTGGCCCAACAATAAGGAATTTCATAAGATCTACCCGTAAAGCTTTAAAATCTCTTCCTCTTTCATGGAAAAGACATGTTCAGGTCCAGGGAAAGTACCCGCTTCCACTTCCTCTTTGTATTGAATCAGCGCGTTTTTTATCTGAGGCGCCAGATTTATATACTGTTTGACAAACTTTGGTGTAAACCGCTCAAAAAGACCTACCAGATCATGATATACCAGTACCTGGCCGTCGCAGTCTTTTCCTGCGCCTATACCTATTGTCGGTATATGCAATTCTTTTGTTATGCGGGCGGATAATACGTCCGGTATACACTCCATAACAATCATAAACGCCCCTGCTTCTTCAAAATCTTTTGCTGATTTAATCAACTGCCTTGCACTTTCAGCATCTTTACCCTGGACCTTGAAACCGCTTAACTTCGTAGCCGTTTGTGGGGTAAGCCCGATATGGCCGCATACAGGTATCCCGGCATCAACTATTGCCTTTACGACCGGGGCCATTTCACTGCCGCCTTCAAGCTTGACACTTTCACACCCTGCCTCTTTAATAAAACGACCGGCATTCTCTATTGCCTTCTCAAGGCTGACCTGATAAGATAAAAAGGGCATATCGGCAATTACAAAACTTGTTTTTGCTATTCGGCACACAGCCTTGCAGTGATGGATCATTTCGTCCATCGTCACAGGAACAGTGGAATCATAGCCAAGCATAACCATGCCTAAAGAATCTCCCACAAGAATAATATCAATGCCGGCCTGATCAACCAGGCTCGCCGAAGAGTAATCATAGGCAGTCATCATTGTAATTTTCTGGCCCTTATCCTTTTTTTTCTGCAACTGAGCTATGGTAATTTTTTTTGGTTCCATTTTACCCTCCTGTTAATTATTATTTCAACCATGGGTATAAATTCTGTTTTTATTTAACAGGGCATCACCCTTTGACCGAGAATTTATAGGAATATTTTTTAATGGGGCTGCAAAAAGAATAGATCAGTATTCCCTTTATATCGTGTCACAGTGCATATAAGCAATAAATCGAAATAATGAAATAAAACAAAAAAAAGAAAACCTTCTTTATTAACAGTATAGAATGGAAAACTGTCTTGTCAATAAAAACTCTGGATTGATGTTTTAAATCCCAAATTTGAATATGTTGAAATCACTAACGAAAATCAGTTTATAAGTCAGCAGATCCCAGTGTCAAATTTTATAGTTGAACAGAGTGGCCACTGAGTATAATATTAATCTAAAAAGACCTGTTTTAAATACTAATAAAGACTTTTTGTTATTTTTTTCCTTGTTTTTTTAATTTGCAGTATCCAGGGGGAAACTATGGCACAGATTGATGCCTTTTTTAAACTTATGAATGATCATGGAGCCTCCGATCTTCACCTGACGTCTGGTCAACAGCCTGTATTAAGGGTACAGGGTGAGCTGGAAAGAGTAAAATATAATGTCCTTTCAAATGATGTTCTAAAATCAATGATTTATGAAATTGCACCCGAATTTAAAATCAAAATATTTGAAGAGACAGGAGACGTGGATTTTGGCTATGAAATTCCCGGATTGGCACGTTACCGTGCAAATTTTTTCCAGCAGAGGAATGGAGTAGGGGCGGTATTCAGGGAGATACCTTCAACAATTCTCACCTGCGAGGAACTCGGATTGCCTCCTGTGGTAAAAAGACTTGCCACCTTGCCAAGAGGTCTTGTCCTTGTAACAGGACCTACCGGCACTGGAAAGTCAACAACTCTTGCCGCTGTTATTGATGAGGCTAACAGGACCAGAAAAGATCATATCATTACTATTGAAGATCCAATAGAATTTGTTCACAAGAGTCAAAAAGCCGTTATAAACCAGAGAGAGGTTGGACTTCATACGAAATCCTTCAGCGCAGCCTTGAGAGGAGCACTAAGGGAAGATCCTGATATTATTCTTGTGGGCGAAATGCGTGATATGGAAACTATTGCCCTTGCAATTGAGGCCTCTGCAACAGGACACCTTGTATTTGCAACACTTCATACTACTAATGCTCCCAAGACAGTAGATCGGATCATAGAGGTTTTCCCAATGACCCAGCAGGAACAGGTTAGAAGTACGCTTGCCGATGGGCTCAGGGCCGTGGTAGCACAAAACCTGTTCAAACGAATTGATAGAGTTGGAAGGGTACCGGCCCTTGAGATAATGATTGCGAATCCTGCTGTGAGGAATCTTATAAGGGAGGGAAAAACCTTTCAAATCCCTTCAATGATTCAGACTGGTAAAAAATATGGCATGCAGACCCTGGATGATGCTATAATGGCCTTATTAAAACGGCGTATCATAAGCCCTGATGACGCCTACCTGAAATCAAATGAAAAATCAAAGTTTTTACCTTTCTTAAAAAAACCTCCGGCTGATTTTACTGAAGTTTGATGGAGATTAAGGGATGCGAACACAACAGATAGATCATATTATATCAGCCATGCTGGAATCTCATGACGGGATTTCTGACATCCTTGTTACAGTAGACAGGCCTTTCCAGGTAATGTCATTTGGAGAGTTGAAAAAGGTTCCCATGGATCCTCCGATTAAGAAATTAACTCCTTTTCAAACCGAAATTTTCGCACTCAATCTGATAAATGGGGATCGACGTTTGACAGAAGATCTCGTCACAAAGGGATCTTGTGACTCTTCATATCAACTGGCCGGGAAGGCGCGCTTCAGGATCAATATCTTTTCTCAGAAGCGCTGTTATTCAATTGTTATGCGTCAATTGGCTGCCAGGGTTCCAACTATTGAAGAACTCAATCTTCCGCCTGCCTTTTCAAAGATGACTCAGGAAAAAAATGGCATTATTCTGGTTACAGGGGCTACAGGTACTGGAAAAACTACTTCTCTGGCTGCATTTCTTGATAGAATAAACGACGAAAAACCAATCCACATAATCACATTGGAGGACCCCGTAGAGTATGTCCATTCTCAAAGGAAGGCTACTGTTAATCAGCGTGAGCTTGGCATGGATTTTGATAGCTTTGCTTCAGGTCTCCGGGCATCTCTTCGTCAGGCACCGAATGTGATTCTTGTGGGTGAAATGAGAGACAGAGAAAGCGTTGAAATTGCCCTTTCTGCCGCAGAAACAGGGCATTTGGTCGTCAGCACGCTTCATACAGTTGATGCAGGCCAAACCATAAACAGAATTGTGGGCATGTTTGAACAGGAAGAAGAAAAGCTGATCAGGATCCGGCTTGCTGACACCCTGAAATGGGTTGTCTGCCAGAGGCTATTACCTAAAATAGGCGCCGGACGTATAGCTGCCTTTGAAATTATGTGCAAAAATCTCAGGGTAAAAGATGCCATATTGCATGGCGAATCAGAAGGTAAAACATTCTATGAGATCATAGAAGCGGGCCGGCCTTTTCTTATGATGACCTTTGATCAGTGTCTCGCAGATCTCTATGAGCAGGGCTCGATAACTGAAGAAACAGCCTTAAGCTATTCATCAAGCAGGGCTGCTATTGTTAAAGCAATCGATACCATAAAGGCTTCAAAGGGTGAAAAAACTTCTACTATCGAGGGTCTGGCTATTGACAGGGATTATGAAAAAAAAATTAGCAAGAAAAAACCGTCTTTTTAAGGAGTTCATTGAATGGAAGCTATCTGTGAAAACTGTCAAACAATATTGAATATCCCGGATGATAAAATCCCTTATGGTGAGCATTTCATAGTACGCTGTCCAAAATGTAAAAATAAAATATCAATTTATACCCGAAGTCCTGGAAAGGAAGATGAATTCCTGGAAATTGAAGAGGAAAAGGAAATTCCTAAAGATGATAAAGCTGTAAAACATTATAAAGAAAAGGATATTGCCCTTGATTCTTTCAAAGAAGGAGAAAAACTGGCCCTTGTGCTGGAAAGCGATAATCAGTTCGCTAATTTAATCAGTCAGGCTGTCAGTGAATTGGGCTACAGGTGTATTTCAGCTCAGACCACACAGGAAGCGATCAATGAAATGAGATTTCTTGAATTCAGCCTCTTAATCGTCTCGGCAAAATTTTTGACCGAACTTGAGAAGAGTCCCATTCTAACTTACCTGAACAATCTGACCATTGATATTCGCAGACGGATTTTCCTTGTCCTGATCGGGAGTAACTTCAAGACAATGGATAAAATGGCAGCATTTGAAATGAGTGCAAACCTGGTAATCAACCGCAATGACTCAAAGCAGCTTGCTAGTATTTTAAAATATTCGATTATGGATAATGAAAGGTTTTACAAAGTTTTTACTGATACTCTCTTAAATGCAGGGAAGCTGTAGGGCTGCCGGCTACTTCACACCCTCAGGATCTACCCGCGCCTCAAGCACACAACCACCTTTAATCGTTTCCAGCGTGTTTGCCCAGATTTTCCTCAGACTATTTATATCGTCTTTCTCTCCAAGGGCCCAGAAAGATCCCCCTGCCCCTGCCCCTGCAAACCTTGCTCCGCATCCTAAATCTTCCGCTTTATCTAATAATATTGTCGTAACAGGTATCATGGCCTCAGGAGTGATTTGCCTGCGATATTCCATTTCCTGCCGCAAAAGCTCCACTGCAGCCTTCCAGTCCAGTTTTCCAATAGCATAAGCCAGTTGATGAACAATTTCGTTGACTTTTACCCAGCCTTTTCTGGTTTTTCCGGAAATAAAATCATTAATCCACTTGCGGTTGGTCTTTGAGGAAACATGGCTTTTTCCACTGTAGGCCACCAGGAGCCTTTGTGAAAATTCTTTCTGCCCATTTCTGTCAAGGATAGAGTATCTCTCAAAAGGAGAGGCGCTATTTCCGTAACGCCAGATAAACTGATTTACCCCGCCGTAAACCGCGGCTGCATGATCCTGAAGGCCACAGCTGCCGCCGCTCACAGCATCCTCAAGATAGTATGCAAGATGCAATATTTCCTTTCTTGACAGCTTCTTCCCGCTGATTGTGGATGAAAGGTCAGATAACGCCTTTAATAATGCGACCAAAGCAGTGCTGGACCCGCCAAGTGCGGATTTCACAGGGGCCTGGGAACTTATTCGGACCTCCAGTCCATGAAAACCAAAGTAACTTATTGCTGCAAAAAAAATCCCAAACACAGAATTGAGCTGGAGGTTATCTTCTGAACATTCTTCCCAGTGAGGGAACCCTTCAGAAGAAATCCTTACAAATCCATTTTTAAAAGGAGACAGTGTTACTGAGGTCCTCAGACTTAAGGCGGCGTTAATCGTTGTAGGCCTTATAGATTCAAAGGGAAGGGCCATGGCTTTTATATCCCACGTTCCACCGGAATCAATTCGGCATGGAGCCGAGGCCGTTATTGGAAATTGCTCTAATTGACTTTGTACTGAAATCATGGAATTACATACCGCCCCATCTTTTTAAGCCAGTAGGCAGCCATCATGATGCCTGATATGGTTTTACAATCCCTGATCGACCCTTCATATATCATTTTAATGGCGTCATCCAGGACTATTTCGTGGACTTCGAGCAATTCATCTCTATCAAGATTTTGCCTTGCTGATGAAAGTTCTATCGCGAGAAACAGATAGATGCATTCATCTGAATAACCCGGAACCGGGATAAGCTCTCCCAGCTTGTGCCAGACATTTGCGTAAAAGCCGGTTTCCTCTGTCAACTCCCTTTTTGCACATTGAATCGGGGTTTCGTTATCATTAAAAGTCCCGGCAGGTATTTCCCAGATGAAATCTCCAACAGCATGCCTGTATTGCTTTATAAGTATTAAAGAATTTTCCTTATGTAATGGGACAACTGCCGAGGCCCCGGGATGACGGATAACCTCAAGATCAGTTGTAACGTTGTTGGGTAATGTGATGTTCTCTTTTAGCAGATTGAACACCTTTCCTTCATGTATTAATTTGCTGTTGTTTACTATTACCGACATGGTTTTCTCCTGAACTTACAGAAATATCCTTTTGACAGTGTCACTGCATAAAAATATTTATTTATTCATCAAGAGGTTTGGCCTCATCTATCAGCATAATCGGGATATCATCTTTAATCTCATAGACTAATTTACAATTATTGCAAATAAGTCCATCTCGGGTATCATTCAGATGAATTTCCCCCTTACACTTGGGGCACGCCAGGATATCAAGTAATTTTTTGCTAATGCCCATTACAGCTCCTTATATTGCTTTATTACTAACTTTCCGTCGACTCTGTGTCGAAGGGTTTCAACTATCCCCGTAAAAAATACCATGTGGCCAAGAATGCTCCCGCCATATATCTGCTTCAAACAAACAAGGTCAAGATTGCTTTTAATAATCCGCATTTTTTATAACATTAATTCGCTGAGAGTATATCCTGGACGCCTTCCATAACCTTTTCAACAGTTATGCCTTTCATACACTCCATGGAATCACAGGCCTTTTTAAAACAGGGACTGCATTTGACACCTGCGGTAATTATCCTGTGCCCCATGCCATAGGGTCCTGTTCTCCCTGGATCTGTAGGACCAAAAAGAGCAACCACTTTGCAACCCATTGCTGCTGCAATGTGCATTGGGCCCGTATCGGTAGTAATAAGTGCAAGGCTCCTTGAATACAGGAATGCAAGTTCTCTTAAATTGGTTCTGCCAGCAAGATTAATGGACGCTTTTTTCATCATCCCTGAAATTTCTTTTATTACCGGCCTGTCCTGTCTGCCTCCTGTGAAAATTATTTCGCAGGATAAATCATTTTGAATCCTGTCAGCCAGAATTGCGAAACGTTCAGGTTCCCACAGCTTTGTTTTCCATTTAGCCATCGGATTAATGCAAATGAAGCGTTTTTCATTCAGGCCATTAGAACCCAGCATATTGCTGATAGACAACCTGTCTCTCTCAGAAATCGGAATAAGCCCTTTTTTAGTGGAAATATCACAGCCAAGATATTCCGCCAATTTGAGATAACGATCAATTGCATGAATGTCTTTTTCAACCGGCACAGGCCTTTTATTCAGAAACAGCCGGGCGCCCTCTCTCGAGTCGTTCATCCCTATCTTGCGATTTCCTCTTGAAAGGGCAACCAGAATTCCGCTTTTAAAAAGGCCCTGAATGTCTATAACCAGATCATAGTCGTATAATCTCAGGTCTCCGATAAAGTCTCTCACCTCTCGAATGACCGATAACGTATCTTTCCTTTCAAGTATTCTTTTCTGCCACGACTTTCTTCTTGAAACAATAACCCTGTTAAGCTTCGGATGCCCTTCTATTATTTGAGATGAATCCTCCTCTACAAGCCAGTCGATTTTTGCATGTCTAAATTTATCTCCAAGAACCTCCAGCAGAGGAAGTGTATGAATAACATCACCAATGGCGCTTAGCTTGACAATAAGAATCCTGGACACATCACCGTTCATCATCTATTCCTCATTCTCTTCAAGCCTGGTGCCCGGTCTTTCATTTTTCATTATCCATCTGACTGCATGAAGAAGGTCTTCTGCTACATGTACAGGTTGAAAAGGAGAATCAGGGGCCAGATATTTAAGATCTCCGAGACCGTAACCTGTTTTAACCAGTATTCCTTTTAAATTTGCCCTGTAAGATAGTTCTATATCTGATATCCGATCACCTATTACATAAGACCTCGACATATCAATCGAGAGATGTTCGCAGGCCTTGCTGATCAGGCCCGTATCAGGCTTTCTGCAATTACAGGGGATACTGTATTCTTTCACGCTTCCACCCCTATGATGAGGACAAAAATATATGCCGTCAATGAAGGCATTTTCCTTTTTCAGAAAATTAATCATATACTCATGAACTTCGTTGACAAGCTCAATTGGAAAATATCCGCGTGCAACTCCTGATTGATTCGATACAATTATTGCCAGGAATTGACTCCTGTTCAAAATCCTTATTGCCTCTGCAGTGCCGTCAAGAATTATAAACCGGTTGATATGGTTGATATATCCCATCTGCTCGTTTATTGTCCCGTCTCTATCTATAAACACTGCCGGTCTTTTCATTCAGTTGCTTCTCCAAAAATTTTCCATTTCTTGCCACACCTCTTCCGGTTCTATTGAAAGCATACAGCGGTGATCCCCCGGGCATTCAGGCTTAAGGCAGGGAGCGCATTCGATATCGTGCTTGATAATCCTTGCCTTAGGGCCGCGAGGGCCGGTGGCTACATGATCGGTAGGCCCGAAAATCGCCAGTGTAGGCACCCCCAGGGCCGCAGCGATATGCATCAGACCTGAATCATTTGTAACAAAAAACCGGCACAAACCAATAATGCCCATAGCCTCCCCTAGAGATGTCCTGCCGCAGAGGTTCAGTGCCCTGTGTTTCATTGAACGGCACAGACTGTTACATATGTCCGTTTCATTCCTGCTTCCCAAAACAAGTACCCTTGCTCCCCACTTCTCGGCCGCCCAATCCCCGATTTTTGCAAATCGATCTGCCGGCCATCTTTTCGCGCCGCCGAAAATAGCCCCCGGGTTGAGTCCTATCAAAAAATCACCAGTATCAATTCCATTTGATTTAATTAAACTACGTGCTTTTTCAATATATTCCCTGGCTAAATAAAGCCTGGGATAGTGAGGCCCAAACCCCGGCCTGTCTTTTTCAGAAGAACCGGGTGTATCCGGCATCCAGCCCATTGCCTTTGCAAGTCCCAGATAATAATCAATTTGATGAACCTTCAAAACCTCTTCCGTTCTGATAACTTTGTGGGTCAGTAAAAATCCCCGTCCATCCGTGTTATAACCGACCCTGTATTTAACTCTTCCAAAAAATGCCAGGACAGCCGCTTCAAACGCATTCTGGAAGAGAACAGCAAGGTCGAATCTCTTTTTCCGAATCAATCTAATGGTTCTAATCATTTCAGAGATTCCTGTAAAAGGACCTTCCCCTTTGTTGAAAGAAATGACCTGATCAACCGCAGGATGGTTTTCAAATAACGGCAGGACCCATGGCTTTGCGAGGACGGTGATCGAGCTCGAAGGAAAATAGTCTTTAATAACCTCCAGGGCTGGAAGCGTCATTACAACATCACCCACCCAGTTCGTAGCACGCACCAGGACGTTCTTAACGGATGATTTGTCAATCTGTTTTTTGGTTGTTGCTTTAAGCATGAATCAGTTAATCTAATTTATTAAGAAACATTATCATCCGGCAAAGGACAATAATTTTTTACTTTCCATCTTCTATGAAACCAGAACCACTGCTCCGGATATTCCCTTACATGCTTCTCAATAATCGCTGTAAAAAGGGCCGTATTTTGCTCAACATCTATTGTTTTATCCGCGCTTTTTTGAATATTGACCTCTTCATCAAAAATAATTTTATACCTTCCGTCAGGCTGTTTAACACAAAAAGCCGGCACCACCGGCGCCCCTGTCTTCTGCACGAGCCGAGCCAGGGCCTTATTTGTGCACGCGGGTCTGCCCATGAATTCTACAAAAACGCCTTCATACCAGTCAACACTCTGGTCCAGAAGGATTCCCACAAGCTTTTTATCTTTTATGGCCGTTAAAATCCTTTTTATGCCTCGCTGTTTCTGTATCAGATCAGTTCCGAAACGTGAACGCAAATCGCTGAACAGTCTTTCTACCGGTAAAAATTCAATAGGCCTTGCTACCGCCGCTGTCTTTATCCCAAAATAAAGAGGAACTGCCGTATTCAATAATTCCCAGTTTCCAAGATGGGCAGTAAGGGCAAAGACCCCCTTTCCTTTGTCTAAGGCTGCAAGCAGGTTTTGCTGATTTTCGAAGATAACATAATTGTCAAGATTTTCCGAATTAAGTCTAAATAAATGAGGGATCTCAAACAGCATCTCGCCAAAATGCATTAGCACCCTTCTGTTAAGTCTCCTGATTTCATTTTCGTTCAAATCTCCTTCAAAAACATATCTGAGATTATCCAGAGAGACGTCAGTTCGCTTCATTGGTATCAAGTCAAATAACAGGCCCAGGGTCCTTCCAATGAACTGACATATACGGAAGGGGATGTGTGATAAGATCCGAATAATCAAATAAATAAGCCTATAAATTATTGTCAACAGGTATTCCTTTAGTTTTAATGGCATCTTGAACTACTTTAAAAAAGTCTTCTTCCCCTGATATGAATTTAAATTTTATGGAAAGACAGCCAATATCAAAATTCCTGGTTTCTAATGACGATATCCTTGCCATATCTTTTTCTGTTGTAAGGATGTAATCCGCACCATATTTTTTTTTCTCACGGACTAACAGCTCAATTTCATCTCTACTGTACCAGTAATGGTCTCTGAAGGCCTTGAAATAACTGATTTCCGCACCAAGGCTTTTTAATGTTTCCTTGAAAAACCCAGGCTGAGCTATGCCTGCAAAGGCAATCACATTCTTTCCATGGAGGAATTCAGGATCATAACTCCCCGATGAACCGGGGAATACAACTTTATCCGGAACGTGCTCAGAAAGAAAAACGGGGCACGCAGGGAAATTGGTCCTTAAAAAGTCAATTGCCTTTGATCCGGAACCATCCTCTCTAAAACGTGTAAGGACAAAGGCGTCTGCCCTTTCAAGACTGGAAAGGGGTTCTCTTAACGGGCCCCAGGGAAGAAGGTAACCATTCCCGAAAGGAAGATCGGCATCAATTAACACTGCATTAAAATCTCTCTTCAGCTTTACGTGCTGAAAACCGTCATCCAAAATAAAGAAGTCTGAACCATATTTTTTTTTGGCAAACAATCCTGCCGTGTGCCGGTTTTTGGATAGTACAACTGGTACCCGCGGAAGCGTTCTGGCAAGGAGATATGGCTCATCGCCGGCATCTTCTGGTGT
The DNA here is from genome assembly GCA_036733345.1 of Deltaproteobacteria bacterium. Lineage (GTDB taxonomy): Bacteria > Desulfobacterota > DSM-4660 > Desulfatiglandales > Desulfatiglandaceae > JAFGMQ01. Next base: position 22,940 of record DAINAR010000018.1, read on the forward strand.
CACCTGTACATGATTTCCATCAGATACCTCCAGGAGTTTTTTCTTGTTTTTCCTGCCATATCCTCTTGATAGAACCGCAACTCTATAACCCCTGCCTAGAGCCCATCCGGCAAGCATGGCTACCGCAGGCGTCTTGCCTGTTCCTCCGGCTGTCAGATTTCCAACGCATAAAACAAATCCCGGCAGCTCTTTTTTCTTAAAAAATTTTACCTTGTACGCCCACAGACGCAGTTTGACAGCAAGGCCGTATAACACTGAAATAGATGCTAAAAATACTGTCAAAGGTGTGAATCGAGACTTTTTAAAAATTCGAGGCCAATCCGGCCCGGGAACTTTCATTAATAGCATCTCCCGGATGATTATTCTTTGATTATATTTTCAGGAGCTTCCCAAAAACAAGCCTGTCAAATCAGGACATCATATCTGACATTAGTACACTATCTTATTACTCCGGCAATAAAATATGTCAATGTTGTCCCAGCCAGGGCCTGATAAACCTGCCAAAAACACAGGCTGGTAAACCCTCCACAAAAAATGGCGGGTAAAATTTCGAGCCCCGAATCAAGTTCGGGATAAACTCCAGCCGGAATCCACAATTAATTCGGCTGGATGCCCCCGGATCGGGGTCCGGGGCAGGCTTATCAAGTCCGGCATGACGATTTGTATTTTTAATTGCCGGAGTAATATTTGCGTATGAGTATTGAAATCAACTGTTTTTTAGCCAGAGCATTTTCCCTTCCTGCTGTAAAACATGCCGAAAATCATAGGATAATTGAAGCCATATGCCAAGCAGTATATTGAAAAATGGCCATTTCCAGTCAAGTGCACCAATCAGGAGCAATACAATTTAACAGTCAATACTTTTAGGGGCGGTTGTTAAATCTTTACTTTTAGTAAAAGTCTGGAATTGCCTGGTCCATGTTTTATAAGTCATCAAGGTGTTGTCCGAATAGTATCTGAGTTTAATTTCGGTGTTCAGGTCATTATAAGGAATCCAACCGGCATTTGTTACCTTAAGTCGCTATTTTTTACTTGAATTTGTCTCTTTATTGGTTTTAAATACATCATTCTTTTCATTTTCGGTTGAATAATATCCATATAATAATGATATTGCATTAACTGCCGGCTTTTGTTCTTTGTTTGTTTTTTCTCTTTTAGTTTGTCAATAAATGGCGTGAGACTTTTTATGTCCGATTCTCTAAAACCATATTCCCGGCAAAAATCCAGGTAATATCTCACTCATTTCTTATAATAGCCATAGTACTTTTCGGGGATGTTTTTTTGAACAAGCAGAGAATTGTAGAAATAATTCAAGTCTTGAGGGATAGTTTTCATATCAAATACAGTTTCTATATAATAGTGAACTACCCCGGCGTAAGTAACGGAATATCTTAAAAAGCATTAAAAGTCCCAAGGGGCGAGGACTTGTCCGCCGTGTTTATGGCGGATCTTGTCCGCCTGGCGGATTGAAAATGGGCACTCCTGGAGATTGCCTTATTATTCAAATGTGCATCATAACGGGCCTTTATATTTGACGGAATTTGTTTCATTGCGCGATTAAACACCTTTCTGTTTATCATGCATATTCAGTTGCTATACAGTTAGAAAAATAATAAATAAGCCAGGTATTTTTGTCAAAAAATATTCTTTGATGGATAGTAAACAGAAAACTATACAATCACTGGTTCGCGCCGCGTTGCGGCGCGAATGTGTGAGTTAACCCGCCAAGGCCGGGTCGAACGAGCTTTCCGTAACCTATTTGACTCTGCCCGCGCGAAACATGAATTGCACTTTACAATGGCGTTGATGCCAGAAAAGGTGAACGTTAATCCGCCATGAGTCATGTCAAGGCCAAACAATAATTCAAAGATACATTTGAAACACAAGGAGAACAAATGAAGAAGGCATATGCAATTATTGGGATTTTGTTAGTTGTGGGCATTGGCTCTTATTTTGTTCTTTTCAATGAGGCCGATCCAGAAAAATTGTATGACAAAATGGTCGATTTGCGGGATCGAAACCAGCACACGGTGAATTTGAAGGCTCTTTCTAAGGAAAGTAGAATTGTTGATAAGCTTGAGGAATCAAACAATTCCCAGGCGGTAGAGGTGCTTATACGGATTGCTCAAGACAAAGATTTCGGAATACCATCTGATGAGGCGATATATGCACTCGGTCACAAGAAGCATCCAAAGGCGGTTAAATTTCTAATTGGGCTTTTAGGCAGTCATGAGCTGCCAGACGCTTTCAAAGCATCAAAGAGCTTGGCTAAAATAGGTGAAATGGCTGTTGTACCACTTGTCGCATCAGCTGATGATGCGAACCCGCAAGTTCGTCAATATGCATTGGAAGCGCTTTACGAGATCAATGATCCTAGGGCCTTCAGGATATTTTTAAAATCCATCAACGATGCAAACCCAGAGGTACAGAAGATAGCCATCAAGGGGATGGAGCGAGCAAAAATAGCTCAATCAACCCCTAATCTGACGGAGGACCTTTTAACAGCTGTCAAAACAGGCACTCCTGAAGTTCAATTGGCCGCCATAAAAGCAATTGAAGGGTTTGAGGGAAAACCTGTTCTGGCGACACTCATGGGTGCGCTGAAGCATTCACCTCCGGCGGTTCAATTAGCCGCGGCCGAGAATATGGGGAAAATGGCGAGTGTTTCGGATAATCAACAGGTAAGAGAGTCCATCTTTGCCGAGTTTGAGAGTGCTATCCATTCTAAAGATTGGAACCGCCAAAAAGCCTCAGTAATTGGCATTTCAACCTATTTGTTAATTACTAAAAATAGACTTAGTGATCAAATTAATGAAGATATGAGGCTCAGATTTCCGAATAAAAGTAACTTTTCGCTCGAGGAAGCAGCCAAATTCCCTTTGATCAAATATTATGATCAGCAATCAGTAAATCTTATACACATGATCATTGAAGCACTGGATGATCAAAACTGGCAAGTAAGAAAAGAAGCTGCCAAACAGGCCGAAAGCATAGTTTATGGCCTATTTGAGCACGATCTTCCGAAATTGATTACAAAACTTCAAAAAAAATTAGGCCGTCATGATCTTGCGGCGATTGCCGGCGCATATGAACACGCAATGCGTTTACGGCTGTGCTCGAGCGAGGATGTTGCTGCTGCAATTGAAGAATATGGCGATTTCAATATGGCCCGAGATTTGGTCAACAATGATGATCCGGTTATAAAAATAGCAGTCAGGAATTGGGCTGACAAGAATGGTTACGTAGTTTCTCAGGTCAAAATTAGAAAGAAAAAGAATTGATCTGCGAAGCCAGATAGACTTGTTTAACCTCTTGTAATAAATTCAATATGTTAACCTTTTAAAAATTTCGTATCAATGAATCCCTGCAAGAATGGGGTCACCCATTCAAGGGTTAGTCAAGAGAAAAAACACCTCTCCATGCAAAATAAAAAATTCATTTTTGCTGACTACATGAATGATACCAGCAGTGCCCGTTTTTAGCCCTTTTCGCATCCGTTATTTCATTATTATCAGGTTCGCGGTCAGCTTAATCTGATCCGCTCCAGTCACCCATCAGGATCAAGGCAAATGTGCATTAGACAGAATGTCTTAAGCACGGCCCCTGGTCTGTTTAACAGACCCCAGAAAATCTTCGGTTCTAAGCCGTGTCCAATGGATATATATTACAGATCTTATGGTTGTAAGCCAGTCCCTCCAGGGCTCACGGCACAGGCGAATCAGGATGTAAAACGGTTATTGTTGTGCGGCAGATCTCAATCAAATCTGATGGTTTTATACCAACCCCTTTTCCGATTCCCTGCCGCACGCACTATAATTATAAAAGTGCCTGTCTATGTCATACGGCACCCTGTCTCTCATCACATGATAGGATGCCCTGGCCAGTTTATTGCTCAATGCCTTGATTGCTACTACACCATTCTTCTTTGCCTTTTTGCGTTGATAGAATCTTTGAAATTCAGGATAAAATCTTACGGCAAAGTTCGCAGCTTCAACATAGGCCCACCCAAGATATTTATTGCCGTTCTTGCGGTTGCCTTCACCCTTCTTCTTATTGTTCGACAGCTTTTCACTCTTTACGCAACGGCAATAGGATGAATAATTACCTGCTGAAGGAAACCGATTAATATCCCCAACCTCAAGCATGATGGTCAAGCCCAGTATTTTTCCGATCCCTGGCATTGTCTGAAGATATTCAAATTCAGGCTTTACCTGTACATGCGATGTTACCGCCCCTTCAATCTCCTTAATGCTTTCTTTTAAGAACCTTATCGCCGAGATGCCGTTCCTGACAACAAGCCTCAGATAAGGATCATCAAATAATTTGTCTACATCAGACTCATCAAGCCTCTTTATATCCCTTGCAGAAACCTTATAGCCGAGGTTCCTCATGATCGTGCTTTGAATACTTAAGATATGTGAAGTCCTGTGCCTTACAAAAAAGAGTCTTCTTCGAAGAGCATCCCTCACTGACCGCTCTTCCTTTGGATAGATATATCCTTCAGGCAGTATGTTCAATCGCTTCATATGGGCAAGCCAGAATGAATCCCATTTATCATCCGTATGCTTAAGGCCCTCGTATTGTTTGATTGCTGACGGATTGGCTAAATGAACCCTGTATCCATGTTCCTGAAGTCCATCTACTATCCAGTACCAGTTGTACGTCGATTCAACTACCACTCCCTCTAATGTTTCTTTGAACGGTTCCAGTGCACATAAAATATGATCTATTTGGTTTGGCAGTCTCTTCTGATACAACCTGCGATCCTGCTCGTCGATAATTCCGACATAGTTATTACTTGAATGAAGATCTATCCCGGCGTATACTTTCATCACGACACCTCCTAAAACCATATAATTATTGATGCGCTTATGCGCACTGGTTCCATAGTACATTATTTTGCTATGGATAAGGAGGTGTCTACATTTATACACCTAACCACTTGATATGATTATCAGACCTTCACGGCTTGTTGCCCAAACTTTTTTTGAAAAAGGGATTTAAGAAGATTTATTCACCGAAAACTTTTATTGGTTATTATCTTAAGGCAAATAATCCAAACCCAAAGCTCTATTGAAACGGCCGGCAATTACTGTCATAAATGACCTGACAGGGTAACAACACAGCCCCCTTTTTTGATACTTGTTACGTTCGATTCCCTGGATATTGCTCTTTGACATTCTATTCTTTGGCTGCGTGATGAGGATGGTGATGTTCTGAATAGCTGCAATAAGGAAATCCTGTATTTCCATGCGCCATAACCTTCGCCACTTAGCACGCTTGAACCCATATCTCGTTGACCAGGCAAAAGATCGCTCTGATAAATCCTGACGATGTTTTATGTCTCGCTTTGCACTCTTACCCTTTGCTTCTTCAAGCATTATATCTAGGCAGAGAACATGGCCTTTGGACTGAATGGCATATGAATGGGGTAAAACGTTTGGAAACATCCTACGAGGAAGGTAAGATAGTTGGAACACGTATTTCCTGGTATCCTAATGGTCAAAAGGCATGGCAATACAATGATGAAGTATCTATTTCCTGGGATAAAGATGGAAATATAACTGAGAAAAGGATTTATAAGGACGGGAAGCTTATTGAGTCTTCCACACCCTGATACATGGATTTAAACTGAATCATAAGTAAAGAAATCGCTTGAATCGGACTATCCGGGTCCAGAGACCCCGGCTTTAAGCCCGATTCATGTCATTGCCACCGCGATTTCTAAAGCATTGTTCAGGCATAGCCTATTGACTCTGACCTGGCCCATAGGACCAGGTTTTAACAATGCAATAAACTGACTCTTTTCCGTTTTTAGGCTATACAAATTAAAAATATCATGTCAAAAAGACATAGAAATCATTACTCCACCATAGAAAAAGTCTGAGTCTCTACTCTTGCTGTTTGCAGTGATAAAATTGTCTGCCTCGCTTGAAAGAGGAAAGGAGTAGGCAATTGTGGGCATTACTGAAAAATATTTGTCTATAGGCACAGTCAGTGTAACAGAAATCAGGCCGTACTTTAATCCTCTCAACTTTTCCGTTGTGGCAGTCAGATCATCCCTGTATTCTACATAGAAATCATTCTCGGAATAGTAGTATCCTGCCGATGCTGCAAGGTCAAGAGACATCTCCTTTGGCAAATCAAAAGAATGGGATATACCAAGATTGATATACCATCCTGACAGATCGGATATCTCCCTGTAAATAGTGAGGGTCGGCGAGAGCATGGTATCGGCTCCGATGCTAAGATATACTTCTTTTGAATCATTTGCGCTGTCTAAAGCATAATAAATATAGCCAGCGCCTAAACTTAACGGGCCAAAACTTCTTTCATAGCCTAATGTAAAATCAGTTTCATTCCATTTAGCTTCATCTTTATAGGGCCCATCATAGACATCCGTGTCCAGGTTCCCCCACAGGTTAATGCTTAGGCCTTTATAAGATAGGGTTGCCGATGGCTGAATAACAATACTGTCTTTGCTGAATTCCTCACCTCGCCAAACATATTTACTGAGGATCGCTACATCAGCTGATGCGGTCGGGCTTTCCTCTTCTGCAAAGACATTAAAGCATGTGAAGATTCCCACTAAAAAAAAGAATATAATGGGAACAAAACAAACTGCTGCAATTTTTTCCTTTTTTTGTTTCATCACTTTTATCCTCCTGTGTTTAAAAAATTTAGATTTAATAAATTTCAGATAGAGCAATAGCTATGCCATAAGACATAAAAATGACTAAACCGTATGATATAATTAGGTATTTTAAATAATCAAGATCACCTTGGCTGGAATGGAAGTGGCCAAAACACACATTATTGTAATGTCGAAAATCCGCGGTATCAGGTGAAGGCTAAGTCAGAGTACGCAAGGTGCCAATATGAGACTAAAGCGCGATTGCACGAACATCTGCGAAGAGCCCTGAACCAAGCAGCAATACCTGATACCGGACATTTAAAGCATGTCATTGAACATCCCATTTGGTTCGAAGAAGGAACACCATCTAAAATTATCATCAGGTTATGAGTGTAAAACAGTAAGGATATCTTTAATATCAATGCTTTCAAAAAGCTGTTTGTAAATTTTAGTTGCAAACCGCTTGCGCTACACAATTGTCATTACAGGGGCACTATATAACAAAAATGTAGAAATAAGGAGCAAGGACAACGGTAATGTAATTATGCTTAGCCCTCATTTTTGGAGATATGGCCTGAGCAATTTGATTTTATTAGTAAATTATATAGGTTACGTCTTGAGAAGTATTTTTGGCATGACCCTTGCTTTTTCTTACATGCATTGAGGCTGAAGATAAAATGTCTGATCAGGGAAGAAAGGGAGGTCAAAAAAAATGAAGAAAATCGAGGCTATTATTAAACCCTTCAAGCTTAATGATGTGAAAGAGGCCCTTGCCGGCCTAGGCGTAAAAGGTCTTACGGTTACTGAGGTAAAGGGATTCGGACGCCAGTTGGGTCATAAGGAACTCTATCGGGGTGCAGAGTATCAGGTTGATTTTGTACCAAAGATAAAAATTGAAGTTGTCGCAGCGGAGTCCATTATAAGTGACATCGTCTCCGTGATTCAGGAAAAAGCAAGGACAGGGCAGATCGGAGACGGGAAGATATTTGTTTTACATGTGGATCAGGCCGTCAGGATCAGGACAGGTGAATCAGGCGATGACGCACTATAAAAGGAGGAGAAAATTCATGAAAACGATTTATACTTTTGTGATTATTACGGTGGCGGTTCTTGCGTCCTTTACCGGATTATGGGCAGGTGATGACGCCCCTACTCCGTTAACCAACAAGGAGGCCATCGATCTGGTTCAAACGCATGCTGATTATGTCTGGACTCTGGTGGCCGCAGCCCTGGTTTTTTTTATGCAGGCAGGTTTTGCCATGGTGGAGAGTGGATTCACACGGGCCAAGAATGCCGTCAATATCATGATGAAGAATCTTATGGACTTTTCCGTGGGATCGCTCGCTTTCTGGGCCATCGGATTCGGTCTGATGTTCGGGGTGTCCAAGGCCGGTCTTTTTGGTACTTCAGGATTTTTCCTCAGTGATTTTAAGCCGGGATCCGATCCCTGGCCCCTTGCCTTCTGGATGTTCCAGGTGGTGTTTGCCGCAACGGCGGCAACTATTGTATCCGGAGCTATGGCGGAAAGGACAAAATTTACGGGATATCTGGTCTACAGTGTTTTCATCAGCGGCCTCATCTATCCTGTTTTCGGGAGCTGGGCCTGGGGAAGCCTCTACAAGGGAGGCGGGTGGCTTGAAAGTCTGGGGTTCATTGATTTTGCAGGATCCACTGTCGTTCATTCCGTTGGGGGATGGGCTGCCCTGGCAGGAGCCATTGTTCTCGGGCCGCGTATAGGAAAATATGATAAGGACGGAAATGTCAAGCCTATACTTGGTCACAACATGCCCCTGGCAGCATTGGGGGTCTTTATTCTCTGGCTGGGATGGTTCGGATTTAACCCCGGCTCAACAACTGCCGCAAACAAGGACATTGCCATGATTTTTGTCAATACAAACCTAGCTGCCGCAGCAGGGGCCGTGCTCGCCATGTTTACATCATGGGCCAGGTTCGGAAAACCGGAAGTGGGCATGAGCCTGAATGGTGCGCTTGCCGGACTGGTGGCCATCACGAGTCCCTGCGCCACGGTATCTCCTTTGAGCGCAGTTATCATAGGGGCCGTGGCAGGCATTCTCGTCGTTTTTTCGGTGTACTTTTTCGATCGCATCAAGGTGGATGATCCGGTAGGTGCCATATCCGTTCATGGTGTAAATGGGGCCTGGGGAACTCTTGCTGCCGGAATTTTCAACATGGGAGGAACATCTATGAAGATTATAGGCGTTCAGGTTCTCGGCATTGTAGTGTGTTTCCTTTGGACATTCATAACGGCATTTGTCCTTTTCAAGGTCATCGACAAAATAATCGGACTCAGGGTTTCGCCCGAAGAGGAAGCTCAGGGGCTCGATTCCACCGAACATGGGGGAGTATCCTATCCGGACTTCGAGGTCTCTTCCTATGTGCAGCAGTAATTGAAATACTGAAAGTTGACTTTGAGGGGCGGTGTGAGAAAGGGGTCAAGTCTCCTAATAGCTCTTGTTATTTAAAGTAACATTTTTTGTGCTTACAAAACGTCCATTAATGAAACGAAGGGATCATGAAGTATAAGGTAGGAAAGGGGGGGCGTTGTTGATTTTGATGAATTATTATCATAATGAAAAGGGTGCCTGTAAGTGGAGGGTCACCCCTTCACTATATCTCAGGGTAAAAGCAGGAGTTGGACGATACCTGGATTAATCGGACTCAGGCTGCCCAACCTGCATTTGCCCTTGCCACCATCGCTCTCATCTACCCAGCATACGACAATATTTCCCCCTGAATCCGACACTGCTATGTTCGATGAACTCGATCCGGTATTGAATGAGGTCTGGCTGCCGTAATTGATGGTCTTTCCGGACACATCGCCGATCCGGACCCGACCGTCGCTGTCCGATCCGTTCTCGTACCCGACCACAAAACGGGTGTCCGAAAGACGGGCGATCCCGAAAGACTGATACAGGTCTGTACCTGCCGAATTAAAGACGTAATCAGAACCGTAAATAGGGCTGAAGCTGGGAGTGGCGACCACTGTCGTACCGTAGGATGAATTCGCCTGATCCTCGAAAGCAATTACAAGGGATGGCGTGTCCAGTTCCAGGCTGGTTATGGATACAGCCCCTGTTGCCCCGTAGTTGAAGACCTGTTCGGAGCCATACGTGATCTCGTTCCCACCTGTACCGCTGATCAGGCCGCGTACAGCCGTGCCCCGGTCCAAGTTCCCATTGTCCCGGTAAGCCACAAGGAACCGCACAGAACCCTGCTCCTTTGCCACAGAAACGCCACCGGTTGTGTCCGCGTTAAAAACGTATTCCGAGCCGAAGGTAATGGTGGTGCCGCTGACAGTGCCTACGACGGCCGTGCCATAATAGTTGTTACCCTGATCCTGGTAGGCCGCGACGAACTTGTTGCTTCCCAAAGCCGCCACAGACGGGAATTGTGTGATACCGTAATTAAAGACAGTCTCCGAACCGAAGGTGATGGTGGTGCCGCTGACAGAGCCTGCGACCGCTGTGCCGTAGTTCGAGTTTCCGGAGTCCCGGTACACTACCACGAAAGAACCCACTGACAGATTGTCCACGGCTGCAAACTGCGTATTTGCCGGGTTAAAGACATATTCCGAACCGAAGGTGATAGTGTTTCCGTTGATTTCACCTATTATGGCCGTGCCCTGACCCGAGTTCCCTGAATCCACATAGGCCACGACGAACTTGCCGTCCATGAGCCTCGACACTGAAATATGGACTGTAGAACCGCTGTTGAACGTGGCGATAGGGCCAAAGTTAGGGCGCTGCCCCTGTGCTGCTGCAGACAGTAATACCAAAAGGAGTAAAGCTGCCAATACAACAACCTTTATTGTAATACATCTCATTTCTTTTCTCCATATTGGATGGTGTGAAAAGATTATACATTTTTATAGAGGAACTGTGTATAGGAATTGTACTAAAATGCGACTCGGGGATCAAGAAAAAGGAAACAACTCCTCCAGCGCCTTCCGGGCAAAAAATATTCGAAGACATCCTGCCGTGTAAAGTGGTAAACAAAGGGATTGGTAAATCCGGATTAAATGATATGCTGCCGTTCTCGTGAAACTGGATTTCAAAAAGATATGGCCATTTTAAATCTACAGGATGTAAGTATCAGCTTTGGCGGGCCGCCCCTGTTGGACAGTATGACGTTGCAGGTGGAGAAGGGGGAGAGGGTCTGCCTTCTGGGACGCAACGGAGAGGGCAAGACCACCCTCCTGCGGCTCATAAGCGGTAAAATCGAACCTGACAGCGGGATGATCACCCTTCAGAAGGGAACCACCGTGGCAGGTCTTTCCCAGGCGCTGCCAACCGATCTCTCGGGATCCGTTTATGATGTGGTTGCAGGTGGACTTACCCTGATTACATCCAACACGGAAACAGAACAGGTGTGGGGGATCCGCCGTCAGGTTGAAACGGTGCTGACACGCCTGTCACTGGACGCCGATGCCCGGTTTGAGACACTCTCTGTGGGATTCAAGCGCAGGGTACTACTTGCCAGGGCTCTTGTTGCGGAGCCTGACATCCTCCTCCTGGATGAACCCACCAACCATCTGGATATACCGGCCATCATCTGGATAGAAGACTTTCTCCGGAAATACCGGGGCACCCTGATCTTTGTCACCCACGACAGGATGTTCACGGACAGGCTTGCCACGCGTATCATTGAACTGGACCGGGGCCGGCTTGTGAGCTGGGCATGCGGATACAGGACCTTTCTGGAGCGCAGACAGGCGTATTTGGACGCGGAAGAGGCACAATGGGACCGTTTGAACAAGAAGCTGGCACGCGAGGGGGTGTGGATCAGAAAGGGGATCAAGGCAAGACGAACGAGGAATGAGGGAAGGGTTAGCGCCCTCATGAAGCTGCGTGAGGAGCAGCAGGCATGGCGCAGACAGACAGGCACAGCCAGGATACGGATCCAGGAGGCTGAGCGCACTGGAAAGCTCGTCATCGAGGCAGTGGGTATCACCCATGGCTACACCGGAGCCACCTTCATAAAAGACTTTTCCACAAAAATCATCCGGGGAGACCGGATCGGCATTATCGGACCAAACGGCATCGGTAAGACAACTCTGCTAAAAATCCTGCTAAGGGACATAAAACCTGACGCCGGTCTGGTCAGGACCGGGACAAGAATCGAAGCGGTCTATTTTGACCAGCTCCGCGAGCAACTGGACCAGGACAAGACGGTTGAGGAGAATATCGCTGACGGAAAGAAGATGATCCAGATAAACGGCGGCCAGCGGCATGTGATCGGATATCTGAAGGACTTTCTCTTCCCGCCGGAAAGGGCCAGGAGCCCTGTTCACACTTTGTCCGGCGGAGAGAAGAACCGCCTGCTGCTTGCACGGCTTTTTTCACGTCCATCCAATGTTCTGGTACTTGATGAGCCCACGAATGACCTGGACATGGAAACACTTGAGCTCCTTGAGGAGCGGCTGCTGGAATATTCCGGCACCATACTCCTTGTGAGCCATGACCGGGAGTTCCTCAATAATGTGGTGACCAGCACCCTTGTGTTTGAGGCGGGGGGTATTGTCAGGGAATACCCAGGAGGGTACGACGACTGGCTCCGCCAGCGGCCAAAGCCCGCCGAGCCAAAAGAGTCGGCCAAGTCCCGCACAACCGTTAAACCCAAACCCGAAAAAAGGCCGCCAACAAAGGACAGGCCCCGAAAGCTCACCTTCAAGGAGGGAAAGGAACTGGAGGCGCTTCCGGCACGTATCGAAGAATTGGAGCAGGAGCAGAAACACCTGCATGAACTGATGGCTGATCCCGAATTCTACCGGGGCGGTGGAGAGAAGATAAGCCGGACGCGGGCCAGGATAAATGAACTGATGCAGGAATTGGAAGAAGCATACGGAAGGTGGGAAGAACTTGCGAGCATCAAAGAGGCAAATCCGTGAAAAATAAATATTCGATCCTGACGGGCGGAACAACCCGTCTTCCCGATAAAAGTTAAGACTTTAAAGGGATATTTATATATGAATTCAAAGATGATCACAATACAGGGTGTTGGTGAGATCCTTATGGAAAGGAGCAGCCGGGCAAAGCGCATTAATCTGTCCGTACGGCCGTTTAAAGGTGTTCGTGTGGCCGTTCCCTATGGCGTATCGTTTGACCGGGCAGAGGAAGTGGCCCATTCCAAGACTTCCTGGATCAGGAGACATCTGGCTATAATGAATCAGCTTGAACAAAATGCTCACGGACTAAAGCATATTTCCCCTGTAAACCGCAAGAATGCGAAAGAACTTCTGGTAAAAAGGCTCGATGAGTTGTGTGAACGTCATGGATTTAGATACAACAGGGTCTTTGTAAAAAACCAGAAGACCAGATGGGGGAGCTGCTCCGGAAGAAATAATATCAACCTGAACGTCAAGCTGGTAATGCTTCCGGACAGGCTCGTTGATTATCTGATCTTGCATGAACTGGTGCATACACGTGTAAAGAACCATGGCCCGCAATTTTGGGATACATTGAATCAGTATGTGGAAGAGGCGAAAAGGCTGGATAGAGAGCTAAACGAATACAGGGTACTGTTGATCCAGCAGGTATAGGATTGTCCCCAAAAAAATGAAAAATCAAAAAAAGGCATACATATATGGATTGTCAACGGTGTTGCTGTGGTCCACTGTGGCCTCGGCTTTCAAGCTTTCACTGAGATACCTGGATTATATTCAGCTTGTTCTTTATTCCACTATTGTCTCAATTTTCGTGCTCAGTTTCATACTAATTCTCAGGAAAAAAATTCACCTGCTGTTTTCCTTTTCCCGGAGGCAATATTCACAATCACTTATGCTGGGTTTTCTAAATCCTTTCCTTTATTACATGGTGCTTTTTAAAGCATATGACCTGCTGCCCGCACAGGAGGCCCAGCCGCTGAATTATACCTGGGCCATCACACTGGTGCTTTTATCAATTCCGATTTTAAAGCAGAGAATCGGCATTAAGGATATCTTTTCCGTTCTGGTGAGCTATTCAGGAGTAGTGGTGATCTCAACCCATGGCAACATCTTAAGTTTTCGCTTTTCCAATCCCTTTGGTGTAGCCTTAGCCCTGGGCAGCACAGTGATCTGGGCACTTTACTGGATTTACAACACCAGGGATAACCGCGACCCGATTGCCGGGCTTCTCCTCAATTTCATATTCGGCCTGCCCTGGGTTCTTGCCTGCTGTCTGCTCTTTTCGGACTTAAAAGTATCCAATCCATCTGGCTTGATCGGAGCCGCATATGTAGGTATTTTTGAGATGGGTATCACTTTTGTGCTGTGGCTTTCTGCATTAAAACTATCCGAAAACACGGCCAAAATCGGCAATCTGATTTTTCTTTCCCCATTCCTTTCACTGGTCTTCATTCATTTCCTTGTAGGGGAAGAAATCCTGCCTTCGACCTTTATCGGCCTTGGTCTTATTGTTTCAGGCCTGCTTGTTCAGCAAATAAAAGGCAGGGCAATTTAACTTTTCGACTTATATAAGGATATCAATCAACGATTTTAACCTTGAGGAAGACGGTCAAATCCGGATAACCTCCCTGTGATCCGTCCAGTTTCAGCAGTGCTCCGTCCTGCATACCGGGAGGCAGATTGATCGTAAAGGTCAGTATATCATTCCCCTTATGAAGATTAATCTCCCTTTCGGTTCCTGACCGGGCTTCTTCAGATGACAGGATGATATTTGATGCCGAGAATTCAGGTCGAATAAAACGACGAAATCTCCTGCCTCTTCCAAACCCCCTTCCGAATCCTCCGCCTCTGCAACCAAACATCCCAAAATTCTGTGCAAAAAAATCAGCATATGATCCAAAGGGATATCTATTGAATGGCGATCCCTGTGACATGAAATCGTGTCCTCGATCGTATAGATTCCGCTTTCCCTGATCGCCCAGGATATCATATGCTTCGCTGATTTCCTTGAATTTATTCTCAGCCTCAGGATCTCCCTCATTTGTATCTGGATGGTACTGAAAGGCCAATTTTCTGTAGGCTTTTTTAACCTCCATCTGTTTGGCATCTTTTGAGATACCTAAAATACCGTAGTAATCTTTTCTCTGCATGGAATTCCTTAATATCCTATTTTTTGAAGCAAATTTATTAAATTAAAAGCTTTATTCTAACGAATTCAGAAGCATATGACAAGTGGCAAATTACAAAGGGGAGCGGGGTCACATCTTGAATAGTGAATAAAAACGAGTTATTCACTATTCAAGATGTGACCCCGCAATCTCCTTTCAATACCTCACTGCTCTTTTGAGATAACTGTATCAGGTCAAACGGTTTCTGTATAAATCCGTTACAGCCACGCTTTAATATATCGCCTGCCTTTCCGTCTATACTGTATCCGCTTGCAAGAAGTACCTTTGCATCAGGATTTATTTTCTTCAATGCATCAAAGGTTTCACCACCTCCCATATCGGGCATAATCATATCCAGAATTATCATGTCAATACTCTCTTTTTCCTTCATATATATCTCTACCGCTTTCTTTCCGCTATCAACAGATATTACATCGTATCCTATTACAGATAACATATCCGATGTTATATCTCTTATAAATTCCTCATCATCCACAAGCAGTATTTTCCCTGAACCTTTTAAAATCCCAACTTCAGTTGATTCATCTTTTTTCACTGCCTTTTCAGAAGCAGGCAGATATAAGTCAAATTTTGTGCCTTTGCCTTTTTCACTGTATACATTTATAATTCCATTATGATGCTTCATAATGCCATAGGCTGAAGCAAGACCCAGACCTGTACCTCTCCCCATCCTCTTTGTTGTAAAAAATGGCTCAAATACCTTTTGCCTCGTTTCCTCATCCATTCCTGTTCCGGTGTCTTCAACAGATATCTGAACATATTTTCCTGGTTCAACCAAATGGGGCCTTACAAATTTCGGTTTAAGGACAACATTTTGCGTTAAAACAGATAATTTTCCACCATTTGGCATTGCATTTGCGGCATTAACAAAAAGGTTTAACAGAACCTGCTCAATCTGCCCACGATCTACTTCTGCTGTCCAAAGATATTCATGGTATTTCTCATTGATCTTTATTTCCTTCTTTGTTCGGCCAAACATCTCAACGCTTTTTTTGATTATTTTATTCAAATTTGTAGGTTCGACTTCATATTTTCCTCCCCTTGCGAAGGCCAGCAGCTGCCTTGTCAGATCAGTCGCATTTTTGATCAACTCAAGAATATTTTGAACTTTTTCAAAATGCGGATTATGTTCATCCATATTCATGTGGATCAAAGATGCATTCCCCTGAATAGCCATAAGCAGGTTATTGAAATCATGTGCTATGCCTCCTGCCAGTATTCCCAGAGATTTTATCTTCTGTGCCTGTAGAAGTTGTGACTGAAGCCTTCTTGTTTCGGTAATATCCCTCAGAGTAACCAGTAATCCCGATGGGTTTCCTTTATGATCGTTAAAGCGTGAGGCGCTTATGCTGACATTTAAAATTTTGCCTTCCTTTGTAAGGCGTTTAGTTTCAAAGCCATGAAGCGGTACTCCATTCTGAATAACCTCTTCTATCTTAACCACGCACCTGTCTTTTATGGATTTGGGAATAAAGGGGATTCTTTTACCTTTGACTTCAGACTCTTTCCACCCGAATATGACGGAAAATGAAGGACTTACATACCTTACCTCCTTCTCCAGATTATAGATAACAATGGCATCGGCCGATGAGTCGATAAGTGAACGATAGACCTCCTCGCCCCTTTTGGATTCTTCATAAAGCCTTCTGTATTTTTCTTCGCTAACCTTCAAGGCGTCTTCTACCTGTATTCGCTCGCTGATCTCGGCCTCCAGATCCCTGCTGTAAACCTCAAGCCTTTCCATGAATGTATTAAAATTCCTTGAGAGCTGACCTATCTCATTTTTATATTTTTCTTCCATGCGTATAGAGAGATCCCCGTCAGCACCTGATGCAAACCGATTCATTAGTTCCTGTAATGGCTTCGTAACGGAAGATCCGATCCAGAAAGAAATAAGAAGGAAAAGAATCACTATGGCAAGGCTGACCCCTATTATGACATTCCGTATTGAATTAAGGGGACCGTAAAATTCTTCGAGATATCCGGAAGATGCAACAATCCAGTCGTATTCCGGTATGTAGTCGAACACAACAAGCTTGTCACGAAAAGCTATTTCCTCTGGATTCTTCCAAGAGTAGACTATCTTGCCTGTCTTTTTTTTACAAATCTCCTGCATAAAGGGCCGTCCTCTGGCATCTTTAACATGATATTGATTACCCTTAAGATTTGGATGAATAACTATGTTCCCGCTGCTGTCAAGTACAAATACATATCCTGACTCTCCAAACTTGAGAGATGTAATACTGTCCCTTAAATCTTCCATCTGGACAAGTTCAATGAACTCATCTCTGTATGATGAAGCTGCGATAACCCATTGCCATGGCTCAAAATATGAGAGATACATTGCCTTATCTCTCGGCTTTACTTCGTCGGGGTTTTGCCATCTGTACTCCATGTAGCCGCTCTTCAGTCTTGCTGCTTCCTGAACAAAATCAACATATGAAAGATCTTCCCCCTGGATCTTGGGATGCACTGCCAAAGGAATGGCCTCAGGGGCATTTCTGATATCCCAGGCAAATATATATCCTGTCTTTCCAATGCTCTGGCTCAGAAAAACCGACCTGGACCGAGCCATTGCTTCTTGCCCGGTCAGCATCCCGTTTTTCCATTGACGATGAAAATCACTTACAATCTCCTGGTTTTTTTCAGCTATGGCCCGCAGATGGTTCCTGATTGAAACGGCGGTTGTAGTCCTGACCATATTGAGGATAGTGGATGTAATGCTCGTCAGTTCGTTTTCAATATTCTCCTCGATTCCCTTGGCAACAAGTGAATAAATAATTATGCTCCCGAGTGTTATTGCAAAGATGAAGGCCGCTGAATAGCTGATAAGAAGCTTATAACGAAGACGGAGATTCAAAAAGGGATGCAGAAGATTCATGTTTCTTTCGACACCTTTGCAAAACTCTTGTGCGCCTCAGGCGCAATCGTTCTTTGTCCCAGCCAAAGGCTGGTAAACTTTCGACCCCCGATTTTCATCGGGGGGAGAAATCTTGCTTTTCCTGGTCGCTCAATGCTGCTATGGCGTATTCAAGATTTCAAGGAGCGTTTTTCTCTTTCCGGCTGGCGAAATTATTGCGGGATAACTAATTGTCAGGGTTATAAGAATCCAGTTTCAGAAAAAGAGAAATGCTCCTGATAAACTTCACAAAATCGTTAAGCTCAGACTGAACTATCTCGAAAACCTGCTTATCATCCACTTCCCAGTAAATATGGACAAGCCTGTTCCTGAATTTAGCCATGTTTTTCAATTGCATGATAAAATCTTCATCTATGATCCCATTCTCCAATAACACGTTAAACGTGTCTGAATAATCGTCCGGAGCACGAAATCCATTTTGGGAAATGATGTGGTTGGCCAAATCAATTGCCGCTTCAATTGCAACTATAAGATTATATTTGGCGCTCGCGATCTTATGAATATCGTTTAAAAATTCACTTTCATCCAGTTGCCCTAAACCCGATAAGTGCCTTACAGCAACCGTTATGGATGAAATCATTCTCGCAACTCTCTCAGGATTAAATCTGGGCATGGGCTGTTTCTCTCAGGTATTCGATTCTGAACCTTATAAAGTCATTATGTTTTTTAAAGATAAGACCTTCAAAATCAGACCTCAAGTCAGGAGAATCATCCTTTACTAATATTCCATCTCTGATGACCTCAAAAGCAAAACCAACTGGCGCCCTGTTCAAAATCCTTACGTCAGACTGATAACCCGTAATTTCCTGAATCCGGTTCTCCAGCTCAAACTCGATCTCTAACGGCGACCTGTTTTGAATGTCTTGATAATAAATCCCGATATCAATATCATTAAAGGCATATCCAGTTGCAAAGGAACCGAAAATATAAGCAAACCGTATTTCCTTAACAGTGCTTAAAAATTCCCTTATCTTTGATATAATTTGTGCTTTTTTATTATATTCCATATATCATTTCTGCCTCTGAGTCTCAGTTAAAACTCTTTTGACAAATATCCTCAGCAGTCTGATCCTGGTTTCAGCGGATCACCGGGACCGGAATCTGCGGTATCCAGGAAAAACTCCCTGGCGCTCGGTTTGTTAATACGCTTTTTTACACAGCAAAAGGTTAGCCTATTTTAAACAGATGATCAATTATTTATTTGAATATTGTTTAATTCTCTGAATTTCCGGTATACAGAAAAGCTGACTTCTCCTTAAACAGGGTGTATAGCGGATAAATCCTCCCGAGGCGGATAAATCCTCCCGAGGCGGATAAATCCTCCCGAGGCGGATAAATCCTGTCTTCTGCAAACTCTCCCGAATCAGCTCTTATTCTGCGAATAAAAAATATGTTGACAAAAAACCATTATATGTTATGAGTAGAATAACTACTCATAACAGGACATGCAATGACCAATCTGTTTGCAGGGCTAATAGCATCAAAAACAAGGATTAAGCTTCTGATACGTCTTTTTTTTAACCCTTCTGCAAAATCATACCTTAGAGAACTGGCAAAAGAATTCAACGTATCAACAAACTCGGTTCGCGAAGAGCTTAACCAGTTAAAAAATACAAACCTGCTCAAGACACAGAAAAACGGCCGCCAGGTCTTTTATATGGCAAATACCGATCACCCGCTGTTTCCTGAACTCAAATCCATGGTTAGTAAAGTGATGGGCATTGATCAGGTAATAGACGGAATTGTTTCCAGGCTCGGAGACATGGAATGTGCGTATCTGACCGGCGATTACGCTGAAGGCAAGGATACGGGAATTATAGACCTTCTTCTGGTCGGTAATATCGACCAGTATCACTTAAATGATTTGAGCAGGAAAACTGAACGATATATCAAGCGAAAAATCCGTTCTCTGGTACTGACAAGAGATGAGTACAATGAAATGCTGCCCCGGATGAAGAAAAGGCCCCTCGTCCTGATCTGGGAAGCAAAACAGAAATAAACAGGCATAATGATTTATAACAAAATGCCATGTTAAATTAAAAGGTTATGCCAACATTCTCCGTGTAACCGAAAGGGCGGAGCTGTAAGCAGTGTTTCATTACCATATTGAATGGCATCTAATATGAACCAACCAGAGATAGACACTAGAAAACCCCATATCCATATCAAACCCAAAAAGGGATGGCAGGTCATTGATCTGGGAGAACTCAGGCAATACCGCGACCTCTTCTATTTCCTTGTTATCAGGGATATCAGGGTAAAATACAAACAGACCGTTCTTGGCGGCTTATGGGCTATTATTCAGCCCTTTTTTGCAATGGTGGTATTCACCCTGTTTTTCGGTAAACTTGCAAAAATCCCCTCTGACGGCATACCATATCCCATTTTCAATTATACGGCCATGGTCGCATGGACTTATTTTTCCACATCAATCACCGGTTCAGCTAACAGTCTTGTCAGCAATACGAATCTGATTTCCAAGGTTTACTTCCCAAGGATTGTAGTTCCCCTGTCTCCGGTTCTGGCCGGTCTTTTAGACTTCTTTATCGCCTTCATTGTACTGATAGGGATGATGTTCTATTTTCATGTTTATCCAAATACTATGATCGTATTCTTACCAATACTTGTGCTCATGATGGTGCTAACTTCAAGCGGCATTGGAATGGTACTTGCAGCTCTGAACGCAAAATACAGGGATATCAAGTTTACTATCCCTTTTCTTATACAGCTATGGATGTTTGCATCCCCTATTGTCTATCCCGTTTCCATGATTCCGGAAAAATACCGGCTCCTGTATGCACTTAATCCCATGACCGGCATTATCGAGGGATTTAGAGCAATACTCCTTGGCACCGTTGCTTTTCCCGGGAAAATGATCTTAATTTCTGCGATCTTAAGTATAGTGATTTTCCTGTTCGGATTATTCTATTTTAAACAGATGGAACGATACTTTGCTGACATAATATGATAGTAGAAGGGAGAATGTGCCGCGGGATTGCAATATATGCTTTTGATTAACTGGATTTATATCATGTCTATCCTGTTATCCTGTCAAATGCTCCCCCTTTGCAGAAGGGATTTTTTCACCGATCACCTATTGCCTATCACCTATTACCTATTTATTACCTATTACCCATCCATTTTATGAATAACACCATAATAAAAGTCGAAAATCTCTCAAAACGCTACCGCATAGGCACTAAGGAAAGAGGTTACAAAACCTTTCGTGAAGCGATTATTGACGGCATCACCGCACCGGTGCGCAATTTCAGACGCCTTAGCAAACTGACAAAATTCCGCGCAAACCAGCCGGATAATTCCGACTCATCTGACATTATCTGGGCATTGAAAGATGTATCCTTTGAGGTAAAGCAGGGAGAGGTAATAGGCATAATCGGACGCAACGGAGCAGGGAAGAGTACTCTTCTTAAAATTCTTTCCCGCATCACAGAGCCTACATCCGGAGAAGTAAAACTATACGGCCGTGTTTCCAGTCTCCTTGAAGTTGGAACCGGTTTTCACCCTGAGCTTACCGGGAGAGAAAATATATACCTGAACGGCGCTATTCTCGGAATGCGGAAAACTGAGATCGACGGCAAGTTCGATGAAATCGTAGACTTTGCAGAGATAGAAAAATTCATTGATACTCCTGTAAAAAGATACTCAAGCGGCATGTATGTTCGGCTTGCCTTTGCTGTGGCTGCTCATCTGGAACCTGAAATCCTTCTGGTGGATGAAGTTCTTGCCGTGGGCGATGCCGCCTTCCAGAAAAAATGCCTGGGCAAAATGGGGTCAGTTGCCGAACAGGGACGGACAGTGTTGTTTGTTAGTCATAATATGGCGGCAATACTTTCTCTTTGTAACAAAGCTTATATGATGGATAATGGGTGCATTACATACAATGGAACTGCAGGAGACGCAGTCGCCTACTACATGAAAAACACTTCTTCTAAAATTGCAATACCTTTAAATGAAAGAACCGATCGAGAGGGCAATGGGAGTGTGCGCTTGACATCAATCTTTGTTAGCAATCGAGCTGGCAACTCATCAATTAGTTGTGGTGATTGCCTCAGGATAAAAATCGGGTACACTGCATTAGAAAAACTATCAAGGACATCTTTTTCGGTCCGTATTTATGATCAATTCAATCAACCTATTATTTTTCTAAATAATGAATTGACAGGAGAACTACCTGATACCTTGTCTGCTTCAGGCTTTGTAACTTGCATAACCAACCCTATTAACATAACGCCGGGACTTTACATTGTTAACTTATCAGTTTGGGTAGGGGGCGAGAGAGCAGATCGTGTACAACATGCATACGAATTTAACGTTGAGGCAGATGACTTCTATGGAACAGGAAAATGGATAAGCAGACAAGAGTCACTATGCTTACTTAAACAGGAATGGAGAGTAGAAGAAAATTCTGATTTCTATAAGCCATCTTATCTGAAGAGTAATTTAAACGATGAAATCATTGATACAAATTAAAAATTATCTCTGGAATCAAATTACTGGACTAGTGCTAATAATAAAAGGCCTTTTTCGCTTGTTAAAAAAGGGGCGCCTAAATTGGTTAGTATATATTGAAGAAGGCAGGCTGAGATATAATCTTAATGCCTTGTATTCTGGTATTAAAATGAATCGAAACGGGAAAGGAAAACTTTTTAATTTCAGAAGAAATATTCACAGGATAGAAAAAGGTTTGTCTCAAAAAAATTTGAAAGACACATTTGCAGAAGACTATATTTTAGATACAGTGAATTACTTAGCGCAAAGTAATTATCTAAAAAATTCAGACAAAATTGAGGTCGCTTGGGGAAAATCTGTGTTAAGCCAGTACTTTCTTAGATGTTCTCATACAGTAGCAATTGCAAAAGCTTACACAATATTTAAAAAACTTTCCCCAAAAAACGACCTCTCCATAATGTATCCTTATCCTGAGAAAGATCGACCAAAATTAGCGGTGGAATATAAAGACATGTACCAGCTCGCACTCAGAAGAAGAAGCATCCGTCAGTATATTGACAAGGTTGTAGAAGTTGATGTGATTGAAAAAGCGATGAAAGTGGCTGCTCTCTCGCCGAGTGCCTGCAACCGGCAGTCTTTCAGATTTTTATTCTATAACGATAAGCATACAGTGAATAAGATTTCAAATATTCCAGGCGGGATAGATTGTTATAAGGTTCCCAGCATTATTGTAGTAGTAGGCATTTATCGAGGGTATTTTGATGAAAGAGACCACAACGTCCCAGTCATTGATGCAAGTTTAACAGCAATGGCTTTCATATTTGGACTTGAAACATTAGGGTTGTCATCCGTTTGTGTGAACTGGCCGGCTTTGCCGGATTGTGATGAAGCCATACGTAAGGTAATTCATCTGGAGGATGATGAATTTATTGTTATGCTTATTGGTGTTGGATATCCAGACCCTGAAGGAAAAATACCATACTCTGCCAAAAGAGATATCAGTGAGCTTTTATTGAGCAATAAGCTGATAGAGAACAAAAAAATATAACTTATTCTTATGTGGTCAGAATAATGATTTTAGAGATTCATGGCGCAGGATTTCAGAATAAAGGTGCCGAACTCATGCTACGCACAGTTGTGAAAGAATTAAAGCAGCGTCTGCCCGAGTTCAAACCAGCAATAGACCCGGCTTATGGGCCTTATGATTCGCGAGCCGAATTAGGATTGCTACAGATCTTTCCTCTACGCTCACATGTTGGAACCTTTGGATTTTCTAAACGCTTTCGCCAGCAAAAGTTGTTCGCATCATTACTAAACGGAAAGTTTTTTCGACATATTATAGGCAAGCAACTAATTGATTATGGCTGTGTGGGTTTATCAAGCATACAGGGTCTCATTGATATTGCCGGATTTGCATATACCGATCAGTGGGGACCCCAACCAACTAATGACTTTGCAAAGCTTACGCAATATTACAAATCTCGTAAAAAGCCTGTAATTCTTTTGCCTCAGGCTTTTGGGCCGTTTAAAAAAGACGAAACAAGGTCTGCGTTCAAAAAAGTAATCGCTAACGCAGACCTGATTTTTCCTCGAGATCGAAAATCCCACGAATATGTTATGGAACTGGCCCCAGATACTAATAAGATATTGCGAACTCCAGACATCACGCTCTTTTCCCAAAGCGTTTCGGAGAATGAAGCAAAAACACATTCTAATTATGTATGCATTGTACCGAATATAAGAATGTTAGATCAAGGTAAACATCAATGGGGCAAAAAGTATGAAACCTATTTAATTCAAATTACAAAAGAAATTATTGGTCGAGGTATTTCAGTTCGTTTTGTTTTACATGACTCCTCGGGCGATGACTTAAAAATTGCACGATATATTTCTCAAAAAATATCATCTCAAGCAATTTCGGTTATTGATGAAACTGATCCTTTTGCTATCAAAGAAATGATCGGAGAGAGCCTGCTGCTAATAGGATCACGTTACCATAGTTTGATAGCAGCCTTCTCTAAAAAAGTCCCTGCAATTGCTTTAGGCTGGGCGCATAAGTACAAAATGCTTTTCGAGGACTTTGGTTGTGAAAAGCTGTTGATTTTACCTGAAACTTCTATTGGGGCTGTGTTGGAATGTGTCACCGCGCTTATCAATGAAGATGTGAATCTGTCTTACAGACATAAAATTGCAAAGCAACTTCAAAAGATGCACCTAGTCAACCAAGAAATGTGGGAACGAGTTATAGCGGTATTGACTTCTGCAGAGTATGGTCTCCAAGGTGCCCTTTGGCCAGACTTTAGCAAGCAGCGGTAGAAAATCTCAATGAAGGTTGCTTTTATTACACATTATACGCATCTATATGGTGCAAATCGATCTTTGCTTAACCTCATTGACGGGTTAAGTAAGTATAAAGTCTCAGCTCATGTTGTGTCCCCCGGAGAAGGTGACATGGCCAAAATACTGCAAGATCGCGGTGTACCCGTAGCAATAATGCCCATACAAAGGTGGATGTCAAAGCGCCCTTCGTCCAAAGAGCCTTTAAGATGGATTTTTTTATATGCTCTATGGCTACGTAATGTACTAAGACGCTTTTATAGAAACTTCCGTTTACTTCCAGCATTGGCTCAGCAATTAAGAGAGTGGGAGATAGATGTGATATATACCAACTCCTCCGTAATACCTATCGGTGCATTGGCCGCATGGAAGTTACGGTTACCACATGTATGGCATATGCGTGAGTTTAGCGATTTGGATTATGACATTTATCCTGACTGGGGAACAAGCATCTTCCGGCGTATCATAGGTTCAGCGGATGCCCTTATCTCAATATCTGAGGCTGTTAGCTCCCACCTTTTGAATGGTGTTGCAAATGAACGTGTTCACATAATTTACAACGGTATAGCATCAGAAGCTGATTTTGATCGCTTTTACAAAATGTCTCAAACCAAATCCAGGCATAAAGAACATTACACATTCGCATTAGTGGGTCTCATACATCCAAATAAAGGACAAGAAACCGCAATCAGAGCCTTAGCAATCGTGGCTAAACAATATCCTGACACCCATCTCCTGATAGTTGGAGGGGGAGATACAACTGCACTCGAACGGATAGTTTCTGAATTAGGTATGGAAAATAATATTGAATTCTGGGGCTATGTTAAGGAGCCCTACGCTGCATATCTGGCAGCTGATGCTACCTTGGTATGTTCGAAATATGAGGCAATGGGACGCGTCACGGCGGAGGC
The DNA here is from genome assembly GCA_036733345.1 of Deltaproteobacteria bacterium. Classification (GTDB taxonomy): domain Bacteria; phylum Desulfobacterota; class DSM-4660; order Desulfatiglandales; family Desulfatiglandaceae; genus JAFGMQ01. The sequence goes on from DAINAR010000018.1 coordinate 48,306, forward strand.
CATGTCGGCGTGTCTGCCTGTGATTGGCTTCGATCACGCGGGAACATCTGAAATAATTGAGCATGAGCATACTGGCTTGTTTTATCGTGGCGGTCCCGAAGAATTGGCTGCGTGTATGATACGATTTATTAAAAACCCCGGTTGGGCAAGCCAACTGGGATACTATGGTTGGCATATTGCCCGTAAGAAGTATTCTACTGAGGTTTATGCCGAAAATGTTTATAGAGTTTTATGTTCAATAACCCATCGTTAAACATCCGTATGCATTGTCCAACTCTAAAGGAATTACCCCTACCACCACAGGGCAAGACCGGCTGGCCCTGGACACAGGAAAGTCCGCAATTGCCTGATACAATGCCTGATTGCTTTCCATGGCCTAGAATCAGCATTGTTACTCCCTCTTATAATCAGGGTCGGTTCATAGAAGAGACGATTCGTTCCGTATTGCTCCAGGGTTATCCCAATTTGGAATATGTCATTATTGATGGCGGAAGTACGGACAATACTCTCGAAATTATTCGTAAATATGAAAAATGGATTTATTACTGGGTAAGCGAAAAAGACAGTGGACAGGCTCATGCCGTCAATAAGGGCTTTAAGATTCATTCTGGAGATATTTGTGGCTGGCTGAATTCTGATGATGTTTATGCGCAGGAAGCCTTTTCTTCAGTGAGTTTTACATGGTTCAATTCTGACCAACCTTCAATGATATACGGAGATGCTGTTTCCACAGATATCACCCTCCGTCCTTACTCAAAAAAAGTAATGAAGAACTATTCATTGGAAACCATGATACTTGGTAAAAGCATGCCACAGCCATCTGTTTTTTTTTCAAAAGGGCTTTTTGATAAGATAGGGCCGCTTGATGAGGATCTATTTTATAACCTTGACTTTGAGTTCTTTTTTCGAGCATGGTCTAATAACTATGCCGAAAAATTTTTTTATCTTCCCCGGATACTTGCATATTCAAGAGTATATGCTGAGACCAAATGCAACACTGGAGGATGGAGGCGCATAGAGGAAAAAGTTGGTGTCTTAAAGAGATCTTGGAACAAACATCTGCTTTTCAGACACAATCCCACAAAATGGCGTCCTGTATTTGCAATTGCTTTTGCCGCACTTGCGCGGCAATACCTTGAAAATGGGCGTCCTAATAAGGCATTAAGCTTATATGTGAATGCATATAGACTGTCTAAAAAGACAGCGTGCCATATGCTGATGGCCATACCACACGTCATTGCAAATAAAATTTTAAGGCCCAAACCACCCTGGTTAATGCCTGATGAAAACCGTCTGAGTAAAAATGGCCATAATTCCTATTAATAGAGAAAAAACTAGATCTAAGGATAGTTGTCTAATGAAAACCTTAGCAATTATGATCAAAACGTTTATGCGAAGTGATTGCCTCACAAAATGTATTCAATCAATTGAATCGCATGTCAAAGACATTCCATATAGAATCTATATCGCTGATGATGGAAACATTGACTCCGGTAAATCTGAATTATATGACACTCTTGAAAAAAAGGGGCATTTTATATTGAAGCTGCCCTTTGATATTGGGGCGTCAGCCGGAAGAAATGCTTTGATACCGCACATTCAGGAAAAATACCTACTGCGCCTGGATGATGACTTTCTTTTCACAACAGAGACACATATAGACAAAATGATATATATTTTGGACCACGTCGATAACATTGGTGCAATTAGTGATTTGGAAAGGCAATTAACAGATGGTAAGGGGATTAATGCAGGCAGTATACAAAGCTCCGGTCAGGGATTTTTAAGGTTTTATGTGGGGACACTCATTAAAGAATATATAGATTTGAGCCAAATTAAATATGACTATATAAATTCAATCAGATATTGTAAGTGTGAATTCGCTCGCAATTTTTTGTTAATAAGGCGATCAATGTTGGAGGAGATAAAATGGGATGAGGAATTAAAAATACAAGGCGAACATGTTGATTTCATGATGCAGATAAAAAATCATCCTTATTGGCAGCTTGCTTTTACCCCTGACTCAATACACTCACATGCTGGTCCGCCGGATGCAGACCTACCTCTGAATTATCTAAATATGCGAAACAGGAAAAATGAAATGTGGCCAATCCTATTCAGGAAATGGGGTATCTTTAATATAGCATCAGCTAACGGATCCTTATCAAAAAGAGCCAAGTTAGGATTTTTTGTTTATGCACCGCTTTTATATATGAAAAAAATCCTATTTTTTTAATAACAATGAAACAAATAGTTTTCCTGACTTATCTAAACCGTTCCGGGTCAACGTTTCTTTCAAGAATGCTGGACGAATATGCGGATATAGGCGTTACTCTTGAAGCAAGTTTTCCTGATGGAATAATTTTTAAATCATTTAATATAAAATCCCAAAATGATTTAGAAACATACTTGGACAGGCTTTTTAAAGACAGCAAATTCAATGGATGGAATTTAAGCAGAGAAGATTTAAAAGCAAAATTATTAGAACTAACTTACCCTGCAACATTTCCTGATATTTTTCCCATTATTCTGGACGAATACTTCAAAAAATCAAATGCAACAACCTACATTTTTAAAAGCGCCTATATAAATAATATTGATAAAGTAAAGGATTTATTTCCCCATGCAAAAATAATTTTACTGTTAAGAAATCCTCTTGCTGTTTTTAGCTCTCAAAAGGCTACAAAAGACACAAGAACTCGAAAATATATGTCTGCCTGCCCTATTAAATTCGCAATTTCATGTCGAACGGCCTTAGCCCTTTCTTTAAGACATGGAAATAAAGATTGGTTCTACAAATTAAAATATGAAGATTTGATTGCCAACCCTGAAAAAGAAATGAACAAAATTCTGGCTTTTCTTAATGTTTCAGACAATAAAACCTCCACAAACATGTCTTATTTTGACAAACTTCCTTCTAATCAAAAGGCAATTCATAAAAACATTACTTCAGATCCAATAAGTGAAAAAGCTTCCACTTGGAGAATGAACCTTTACAATGAAGAAATATGGATTATCCAGACCTTGTTATCAAAATACATCTATTCACTAGGTTATGATTTATATGAGATAAAAAAGATTGAATTTTCAGAAAGAAGAAGGGTTTTATGGTACTGGATAAAATTTATTTTTCAACCAAAAGGAAAATTGACAATGCTTAAACTGTACCTGCGAATTCTTAAAATTCATTCTGAAAAAAACCTTTAGTATGAAAATTCTAATGTTCATCGACGGGCTTCGGGCCGGGGGCAAAGAGCGCCAGTTAATCCAGCTTGTTAAGGGTCTTGCATCAAAAAAGAATTTTAAATGCGAAATTGCAGTTATGAATACGGACGTTCATTATAAAAAGGTCTATGACCTTAATGTAAGGATACACTTTTTGATCAGACGAATAAAAATGGACCCGCTGATCTTTTATAGGCTGTATAAAATATGTAAAGAATTCGAACCGGATATAATTCATACCTGTGATTCTCTGACATCATTGTACGCGACACCCATTGCAAGGCTTTTAAGGATAAAACTGATAAACGGCATGATACGTTCGGCACCTCTTTATATTGACCCGCTTAGTGCGATACGTTTTGTTAAAACTATAACCTTCCCATTTGCAGACAGGATACTCGCGAATTCCCAAGCCGGTCTTCGTTCATACAAAGTAAAGAGCAAAGGTACTTATATCCACAATGGTTTTGATTTTTCCAGAATTCAGAAGATTGAAAATACCGAAAATGTGAAGGAACAGATTGGGATAAAAACAGATAAAACAGTTGGGATGGTGGCATCCTTTACCAATAATAAGGACTATGAGACATATATTTATGCTGCAAAAACCATTCTACAAAAACGAGATGATGTAACATTTCTGGCAATCGGAAATGGCATCAATTTCAATAAAATAAAGGAACTTGCCGGGAATACAGAAAGGATAAAGTTACCCGGCGTACATGAAGATGTGGAGTCAATTATTAATATTCTAAATATTGGAGTACTTTCAACATATACAGAAGGCATTTCCAACTCCATAATGGAATATATGGCCCTTGGAAAACCAGTCATCGCTGTTGATGGTGGCGGAACAAATGAACTTGTCATTGACGGCGAAACAGGATTTCTTGTCAAGCAAAGGTCCCCGGCTGAACTGACTGAAAAATTGGAATATTTGCTGGATAATGAAAAAATCGCTGAACAGATGGGGGTAAAAGGCAAAAGAAGGATTGAAACAGAATTTTCTCTGGAAAAGATGGCAGATAAATATTTAGAATTATATGAAGAACTTATAAAAAAATGATTTTATTAAGATTTAACAGCTCCAAATAACCTTCCAATTCAAAAACTCAAGACAAATTTTTCATGACAAAATCCCCAAAGAAAAAAGATTTAAATATACTGTGCATTTGCAGAATGAGCAATACAAAACTCGTGCAGAAAATCTCAGCACTGCAAAAACTTAAAAGGATTGAAAAAATCACGATAGTCAGGCGTGAAGGTTATTCTGGTGCCAGAATCAAGTCACATTCAGTACCAAAATGGGCTGCATCTAATAGAGTTCTTACCGATCTTTACCGTGGATTTTTATCATTTTTATTGTGTTTGAAGAATAAGCCCGACATCATCATTTCTTTCTATATGTATTATCACGGCCTGATGGCATGGCTTCTTGGCAGAATTTTTAAAATCCCTGTTATTAAAGTCCTCATTGGCACAGACCTGGAAAAAAGCCTTAAATCGAGAAGAATGATTTCACTATTGCGATCAGCCGATGTTATTGCTGTTGAAGGGCAATATTCTGCTGAAAGGCTTGCTTCTGCGGGCCTGAATCGATCAAAAATCCTCTGGCCGACAACCGTATTCAAAATTTCAGACTACATGCCAAAAAACAATGAAAAGCCAGATTATGACCTCATTTTCGTTGGTTCTCTGGTTGAAGTAAAGAGAATAGACAGGCTTCTGCGGATTACTGCTGCCTTGAAGAAAAAAGATAAAGGCATACGTCTTGCTATCGCTGGGGATGGACCGCTCAGGGCTTCTCTTGAAAAACTTGCCCATCATCTTGGTATATCGGACAATGTCACATTCTGCGGTGCTGTTTCAAACAGCGAAATACCAGTTTATCTGTGCAGGAGTAGGGTTTTTATAATGACCAGTGAAACAGAAGGATTGCCCGTGGCCATGCTTGAAGCCTTGTCCTGCGGCTTGCCGGTTGTTGTACCTGATGTCGGAGATATTAGATCAGTAGTAACCCATGGAAAAAATGGATTACTTGTTGATTTTTCAAATAAAGATACAGTTGTGCAGATCCTGTGGAAAGTCCTTACTGATGCCGCTTTTTACAATATATTGAGACACGGGGCAATAAAGACAAGGGCGAAACTTGATTACGAGTATTCTCTTGAAGCGGTGAGCAAAGTATGGGACAGGGCCATAGATTTAGTCTATGGTGAGAAAAATCTTTCTTTATTTTCTCGCAGACAATGATGTTTCTATCTCCGTCTTTTTTGAACGTCCAAATGCCGAACCTTCCAGCAGATCTACTGCAAATCGCGTAACATCAATTTTTTCAGCCACCAGTTTCTGCGCCCGGTGTGCCCATTCGTTTTTTGCATCCTTCTGCTCAAGTATGGATACTGCCTTATCAAGGGCATCAATGGGATTGTAATAGGAAAAGACCAGTTCATAGCGTTCCATCAGTTCCACAAAGTTGCCCATGTTCAACGCCATTGATGATGATCGCACAGAAGGAGTGCCCAGTATTCCTGCCTCAGTGGCCATGGTAGCGCCATCACCCATAAAAAGCCGGGCATAATAGAGGATATCGTGCATTCGATGGGGAGGGATATTGATACGATAAAATTCGAATTCATCCGGCAATGGGGACTCTGAAGTAATAAAAACCCGCCCGTAACGACTGAGAGTTTTCACAATCTTCCGTTTTATTTCAAGAGGAAAACCGTGTTGTCTTATATCATGGCCTGCCTTCCATGCAACAAAGCGTAAGACTATAAAAGGCTCAGACTCTGAGACATTCAGCCCTTCAAGTACCGTGGGATCTGGCTGGAAATAATCAGGATGCAGATATGCCAGCTCATGAAAGCCTGAATACCGAATTTGCCTCCTGCCGAGATCACGCATAAAGCATTCGGGCGTGCAAATCATATCTGCTATGGGATATACTAAAAACCTGTCTAAAGGGACCGGTTCTGAATCTGTGAATACAACTGAAGGCTTTCCCAATATCCTGCATACCGGCGCAATGAAAATGCCCCCGATCTCTGTAACGACATCAGGGTTAAACTCATGGATCAGTCTCATGAGGGCCCATTCCCGCTGAAGGAATTCTTTTGACAGGTCGCGAAAACCTTTCCCCATTTTTGATAATGTTTTATATGTAAAACCATACTGGTTCAATAGATCCAGCGTTACATCCTTGTCCCTGGCTGAAATAAGAACGTCATGCCCATTTTCACGCAATTTCCGGATTATATGCCTGTAAAAATGGACATGTCCCGGATGGCCGATATCAATCAAAACACGCATATCTATTTTACTTTAAGGTCTTTATTGTAGTCCATGTCAAACCACATGGCGAAAAAAAGGGACTGCAGACCGGATACAAAGAGAAATACTGCAAACAGGGCGCTTGTAGCCGCAACAGGGCCCTGAAAGATCCTGTAGTAAATTAACCATGACCCGGAAATCAGACCGGCCGGAAAAAGGATAATGCCCAGCAGGTAGAAAAAGACGAGAGGATGAAAGTCGCGAATAACGTATTTGAAAACCAGTCTTTTTATAAACCCTTTCAGCAGAATCCAGCTTATCCTCGGAACCACTTTTCTCAGCTTTATGCCCGACTTTTCCCCGATATTGTAAACAGGCCTCACATGCACATCACACACACGGAAGTCGTGCTGGTTCAGTTTGATAAGAAGATCGTTAGGCATTCCGTAACGCTCATATATGCCTTCAAGATCAATTCTCTTAAGTGCAACAAGGGAAATTGCCGTGTAACCGCACTGTGAATCAGCAATATGCCAGTATCCGGATGCAATTTTTGTCAGCAGTGACAGGAAGGAATTCCCGAGGTATCGGTAATGAGGGATCATTCTCCAGGCATCCCCGTAAAAAAGCCGGTTTCCCTTTGTATAATCAGCCCTGCCTTCTTCTATCGGCCCTATGATGGACAGAAAATCATCAGGATCCATCTGGGCATCTCCCGCCATAACAACGGTAATATCAATATCCGCCTCCAGCGCATTTTTATAACCGCTGACGATTGCCCCTCCAACACCGCGGTTGACGTCGTGCCGCAGTAAAAAAACCCGTTTATCAACCCTGGCACTTTCTTCCACTACTATTGATGTGCGGTCAGTACTGGCGTCATCAACGACAATAATCCTGTCAACCGCATCCGGCATGGACTTAAGGGTCTTTTCAATGAGCAGTTCTTCATTATAGGCAGGAACAACAACAGCAATAGACTTTTCATTGTACATAAGAAGCCCTTCCCAATTCCTTCACTTCAGGCACTCAACCTGATCCGCCACCCGGCCGGTACAGGACTCATAATTATAACCCGGTAATGACTGAAATATCTTTTATCATTTTTTCCTTTAGCCAAACCATACATGCAATATATCAATATATCAATCTCAATACTGGTAGTTACAGTTAAATGGTAAAGTCGAAGTAAATGCGTGGGCATCAACTTGAAAAAACAAGGGCTCACGCAAAGTCGCAAAGCCGCTAAGTTATTCTTTCAGGCCGTTTACGATTCTTGATATGCCGTCTCGAATTAATCTGGAAACTTATATGCTTAAAGTTTAGATGTTTTTTGACAGGATAAACTGGATTGACATGATAGTTTTCCTGCCTGTGCACTGCACGCAGACAAGCATCCTGTTGATCTCTTAATTTAGATCTTTGACTTTACGCTTAATTTCAACCTTTCTTTCTCCAAAATTAAGAATAAGCCCCACGGGTTTCCCTGTAGCAACTAGGTAATTAACCAATTGGACCTCATGAGCTTTAATAATTCGCCTGACTGATTTCAATTCTACAATTATATTATCATTAATTATTATATCAGCTACAAATTCCCCTACAATTTCATCTTCATAGTAGACTTTGACTGATTTTTGTGATTCAGCTTCCAGGCCTGATTTACGCAATTCAATAAGCAAACATTTTTCATATACACTTTCAAGAAAGCCAAACCCCATTTTATTATAAACACGATAAGCGCAGCCTATAATTGTTTCCGTGAGTTCTTTATACTCCATACTACCTCATGTAGTTTGTGATATAGTTTTGATTAACTGGATTATCATCATGTTTATCCTGTTATCCTGTCAAATGTTTCCCCTTTACGATTCTTGATATGCCATCTCGAATTAATCTGGAAACTTATATGCTTAAAGTTTAGATGATTTTTGACAGGATAAACTGGATTGACATGACAGTTTTCCTGCCTGTGCACTGCACGCAGATAAGCATCCTGTTGATCTCTTAATTTAGATCTTTGACTTTACGCTTAATCTTTAACATTATTCCAAAGTTTTTTTCTCCAACATGAATATAATTTTTCCGTGATTTCTTAAAATTTCATGCTGCCTGCCGCAGGTTTTGATAGATGCCTTTGATTAATCTGATTATCATCATGTTTATCCTGTTATCCTGTCAAATGTTTCCCCCTGGCAATTTCCTCTCACCCTATTCTTCTTTTACCACCATCTTGAGATTCCTGCTCGCATCAACATAATCCGGCCTTATTCTCAAAGCC
>DAINAR010000019.1:0-8579 GCA_036733345.1 Deltaproteobacteria bacterium
GGAAAAATCATAAAAATGATTGTTTCTGGTAAGTACCCTTGGCCCGTCTTCTTCGATAACCACCATTTCCTCCAGTCTTACGCCTCCTTTTTCAGGGATATAGATGCCGGGCTCTACCGTAACTACCATTCCTTTTTTTAGTGTAACCGGTTTCAGTGGACCAAGCCTTGGACCCTCGTGTGTTGCAAGCCCGACTCCATGCCCGAGTGAATGGATGAAATAGTCACCAAATCCGGCATCAGTGATAAAATCTCTCGCTATCTTATCCGGCGCATTGCTTTCCACACCGGGCCTTATAGCTTTTAAGGCTTCAAGCTGAGCCTGACGTACCGTATGGTAAATTATCCTGAATTCCGATTCCGGATCACCCAGAAAAACCGTCCGTGTCATGTCCGAGCAATAGCCGTTAAGCCTTGCACCCACGTCTATAATAATGGGCTCTCCGGCCTTTAATTTTCTGTCTGATGGTACGGCATGCGGCAGTGCACTGTTAGGTCCGGATGCAACAATGGGTGGGAATGCCATACCGTCTGCGCCTCTGTCTCGAGCCGTACTCTCAATCCGCCATGCTACCTCCCTTTCCGTAGCACCAGCTTTCAGCTCCGGTATGACCTCATCAATGACTTCGGACATAAGATCAGCCGTTTTCTCCATGGCCTTTATTTCAACTTCATCCTTCACCTCTCTCATACTTTCAACCACCCCATTAATAGCCTCAAAAATAACAGGAGATGGGAGACACTCCAATTTTTCAGTCAATTTTCTGTAAAGGCTGAAGGTCACGTATTCTTCTTCAAATCCTAATACATGAGTCCCTGTTTTTACTATCAAGTTTGTGAAGCCATCCGCAAAGTCCCCATTAAGGACATGAACTTCAAAGTCAACAGCATCTGTTTTTGCCTCAAGGCCATATCTTGGATCTGTAACCATTAAACAGCGGGTTCCGTCTATAAGCAGAGAGCCGGATGATTCGTTGATTTGAGTATCCTCAGCCTTGAACCCTGAAAGGTAGCGCCTGTTTTCAGGCTGAATAATCCATGCTGCATAAGAATGCATACCGGATCGATCGGCTAATTTCCGCCTCAGGTCTGCAACACGTTTTTGATATACTGTTTTTTCATCTTTTTTTGGATGTTGAGTCATGACTTCACTTTTCTCCGGTGAGATCGTTGACCAATTCGGCAGATGAAATGACTCTCAGTAGAGGATAGAGTGCATTACGACGATAGTTATCCAGAGTCTGCTCATGGGTTTTTTCATATGTTGCAGCTGTGCAATCCTCTAATATTACCGCCTTGAAATCATGACAGATGGCATCCATAACCGTCGTCAGAATACAGAAGTTGGTTGCTATTCCGGCAACAGCACAGAGTGTTATGCCCTTTTCTCTCAGCCGCCTGTCAAGATCAGTCTTGAAAAATGCGGAAAACCTGGGTTTTGGCAGCCAGAGATCTTCCGGCTTACGGTCCAGTTCGTCAATGACCTCGGCCCCTTCGGTTCCGGCAAGTGAATGAGGCTTCATTCGTCCCTTGAATATGAAGTCATCCTTATGAAAGGAATCAGTGGAAAAAATAATCGGCCACCCTTGCATTCTAAATATGCCTGTCAAATTATTAATAGGCGCAATAATTTTTTTCGCAAGTGGAGTAATTGGTATATTATGGCTTTCAATGAAGTTATCTTTGACCATATCGATAATAAGAAGTACGGGTCTTTCTTTACTGCTATTTTTCATTTTTCATCCTTTTGACTTTATCAATTATTAATTTCGCCGCTTCATCAATTTCTTCCTTTGTATTGTCTCTACCTAAAGAAAATCTGAGAGCACCCATACCGATTTCAGGGGGAACAGCCATAGCTGAAAGCACATGAGAGAGGCGGACAGTCCTGTCATGACAGGCAGCTCCCGTGGAGGCCATAATGGAATCAAGCCCTTCAAGAATTCTTCCTCCTTCAAGACGAGGGACACTGACATTCAGGGTGTTAGGAAGTCGTTCATCCGGGTGGCCGTTTAAAACCAGATCTTTTATGCCATCAAACAGGAGTACCTGAAAATAATCCCTTAAATTTTTAATACTTTCAAGGTCATATTCAAGCCTTTCTCTTGCAACATGGGATGCCGCGCCAAGACCAGCCGCCAGCATGGTGTTTTCTGTTCCTGCCCGTCTTCCCCCTTCCTGCACCGCCCCATGTATTAGAGGAGTAATATCATGACCGCCCCGGATAAAAAGTGCTCCTATCCCTTTAGGGGCATAAACTTTATGACCTGCAATACTCATGAAATCCACTCCAAGATCATCTACGTTTACAGCTATCTTACCAACTGCCTGAGCCGCATCAGTGTGCAGTCTGACGCCGTATTCATGCGATATTTTTGAAATATCCTTTATTGGCTGAATTGTTCCGGTCTCATTATTTGCAAGCATAACGGTTATTAATTTTGTTTCAGGCAAAATAGCTTTTCTGACATCATCCGGATCCACCCTGCTAAAACCATCCACATGGAGAAACGAAACTTTTACTCCCAATTCCATAAGGTATAATGCAGGATTAAGTATTGCCGGGTGTTCAACACGGGATGTGATAATATGGTTTTTCTGAAGATTTTTAAAATCTATAATTCCTTTCAAAACCATATTATTTGATTCACTTCCGCCTGATGTAAATACTATTTCGTTATACTGCGCCCCAATCAAAAGAGATACCTCTTTGCGGGCTTGGTCTATCCCCTGCTTAGCCTTTATCCCAAGAAGGTACCGGCTGGAAGGATTTCCGAAGTTTTCCTCCAGATATGGCATCATTGCCTTTACGGCTTCAGAATCTAATCTGGTCGTTGCATTGTGATCAAGATATATATGATTTTTATGTTTTTCATTCATTTAAATGCCTCTGACCTTAAGAATGAATGTGATTCAGAGATTAAAATGGTAACCTTGTTTAGTGTACACGTATTTTATTATGATTTTCATTTCTGGACTTAATATCCGGAAAAGAATAAAATAATAGATAGTTTTTATAGGCTTGCAAAAAGTCCATTATTTCCGCACAGAAGAGAAGTTATGTCAATTATCAATTATAAGTCAGCACGACGTGTTCTCTAATGGTATGTACAGCATTCCGACTGTAATTTCAAGGATGAGAAAACACCCGGTTTAAAGGATTAGTAATACATATTTTGTCAATTGACAACAAATTACATTAATGGTAGGAACATCAGTAAATTTTCAGGCTTCAACATTACACTATGCCAGATATTAACTTCCAGAATCTGCTTGAACTGACCAAATCTATTTACAACATCTTTTGGAGATAAATTATGAAAGAAAAAAATGATAAGAAATTTATCCTCTGGTTTAAGGAAATTGGGATAGAAGACGTTCCTCTTGTAGGAGGAAAAAATGCCTCTCTCGGCGAAATGTATCGCAAACTCGCAACCAAGGGTATAAACGTCCCGAACGGTTTTGCAATTACCGCTTATGCCTATCGTCACTTCCTTGAGTCCTCTAAGATTGAAAACCAGATACAGGAGGTCTTGAATGACCTGGACACAAATAATATAAGCAACCTGGTAACAAAGGGCAGACAGATAAGAGACATAATAAGACATACTGAAATTCCTGCGGATTTGAATGAGGCAATCTGCTTGGCCTATGATGAGCTTGCTGCAGAGTCCGGCCAGCAGGACCTTGATAATCTTGACGTCGCAATCCGTTCATCTGCAACCGCTGAAGACCTTCCCGATGCCTCGTTTGCCGGCCAGCAGGATACCTATCTTAATATCCGTGGCAAATTGAATGTTATTGACGCATGCAGGAATTGTTTTGCCAGCCTTTTTACCAATCGTGCAATTTCCTATCGTCATGACAAGGGTTTCGGCCAGTTTGATGTTTCTCTCTCAATAGCCGTACAGAAAATGGTCAGAAGCGACTCGGCATGTTCAGGTGTTATCTTTTCCATCGACACTGAGACAGGATTCAGGGATGCGGTTTTTATCACAGGGGCCTACGGACTGGGGGAAAATGTAGTCCAGGGCGTTGTAAATCCTGATGAATTCTATGTTTTTAAACCAACTTTAAAAATGGGCAAAAAGGCTATCATCGGAAGAAAAGTGGGAGACAGGGACATAAAAATGGTCTATTCGCTAAAAGACGGGGTAACTGTAAAGAATGTGACCACCACTTTAGATGAAAGGCACAGATATGTTCTTGATGATGATGAAATCCTTAAACTCGCTGAATGGACATGCATTATTGAAGAACATTACAGTAAAGAAGCGGGTTACTTGAAGCCAATGGATATTGAATGGGCAAAGGATGGAGACGGGGTTAATGTCGGCAGTGGCGAGCTTTTTATTGTTCAGGCGCGTCCTGAAACAATTCACTCACAGAAAAAATCAACAACCTATGAAAACTATTCACTGCTTGAAGAAGGAGATATCCTTGCCACCGGAACCGCAGTGGGAACCAAAATCGGCCAGGGCGTTGTAAATGTTATCCAGTCCACACGCCAGATGGACATGTTCAAGAAAGGCGAAGTTCTGGTCACCAGCATGACTGATCCTGACTGGGAACCCATAATGAAAATAGCATCGGCAATTGTTACGAACAAGGGCGGACGGACATGCCATGCCGCTATTGTTTCACGGGAACTCGGAATCCCCTGCGTTATCGGAACGGGAAACGGCGATGAAATACTCAAGCCCGGCCAGGAGGTTACGGTTTCCTGCTGCGAAGGAGAGACAGGATATGTTTATAACGGTTTGCTGAAATATGAAGTGGAGCAGATTGACCTTGAAGATATTCCCAGGACAAAAACCAAGATTATGATGAATGTCGGGATACCTGAACAGGCATTTGCTCAGGGTATGATACCTAATGACGGAGTAGGTCTGGCCAGAGAGGAGTTCATTATCAATTCACATATAGGAATACACCCGCTTGCCCTGCTGGACTATGATATTTTAAAAGAAAAGGCCAGAACTGACCAGAAGGTTGCAGGGGCTGTTTACAGGATAGATGAGATAACATCAGTTTACAGTGATAAAAAACGCTTTTTTATTGACAAGCTTTCAGAAGGCATCAGCCGGATTGCGGCTGGATTTTATCCCAATGATGTTATCGTTCGCCTGTCCGATTTCAAGACCAATGAATATGAAAATCTTCTGGGCGGATACCTGTATGAGCCCGCTGAGAGCAACCCTATGATCGGCTGGAGAGGGGCCTCGCGTTATTATGATGACAACTACATACGAGCTTTTGAGCTTGAATGTATTGCGCTGCATAAGGCCCGTAAGGAAGTGGGCATGACAAACATAAAAGTTATGATCCCGTTCTGCAGGACTCCCGAAGAAGGGAAAAAAGTAGTTGAGCTTATGAAAAAATTTGGTCTTGTGCAGGGTGAAGACGGACTTGAAATCTATGTAATGTGTGAAATCCCCAGCAATGTTATCTGCGCTGATCAATTTGCAGAGGTATTTGATGGATTCTCTATCGGATCAAATGACCTTACCCAGCTTACTCTCGGCCTTGACAGGGATTCTTTTCTCGTTTCCCACCTCTACAATGAACGCAACGATGCTGTAAAGAGAATGATATCTCAGGTCATCGAAGTGGCTAAAAAGAAAGGTAAAAAGATTGGTATTTGTGGTCAGGCTCCGAGCGATTTTCCGGATTTTGCCGAATTTTTAGTTGAATGCGGTATTGATTCAATAAGTCTGATACCGGATACGGTCATAAAGACCAGGCTGGCAATTGCCGAAAAGGAAAAAGAATTAGGCATTATTCCGGAGAGCAATTAGATTATGAATTCCATAAGAATTTTAGGGACAGGGTCATATGTGCCTCCTAAGGTGCTGACTAATTTCGACTTGCAGAAAATGGGCCTGGACACCACTGATGAATGGATAGTTCAGCGAACAGGTGTGAGCGAAAGAAGGATTGCTGATCCGGATGTCTGTACTTCCGACCTTGCATATGAAGCCTCGCTCAGGGCTCTGGATATGGCAGGCATGACAGCCAGAGACCTTGATCTCATAATCATAGCTACCATAACCCCTGATACGTGCTGCCCTTCGGCCGCAAACTGGCTTCAGGCGAAACTGGATGCGCCGCAGGCTGTGACTTTCGATGTCACAGCTGCATGCTCCGGTTTTATTTTTGGCCTGAATGTGGCCGAACAGTATCTTAAAAACGGGGTATACAAGAATGTCCTCGTGGCGGGTTCCGAGATCATGACAAGAACCCTCAACTGGAAGGACAGAACCACATGTATCCTTTGGGGCGATGGTGCGGGCGCGGCAATACTGACCACAGGAAGCGAAGGCCATGAGATATTGTCTACCCACATCCATACGGATGGAGCAAATGGACTTGATCTTTTAATGCCGGGCGGAGGATCAAAGACCACGCCTATCAGCCATGAAAGCGTGGATAAAGGGCTTCATACCCTCAATATGATTGAAGCAAATGCCAGTTTCAGGGTAGCGGTACGGCATTTCATAGAATCAATAAAAGAGGCTGCTGAATACAACAACATTGGCGTTGAAGACATCAACTGGTTCATACCCCATCAGGCCAATCTTCGCATGTTCAAATCTGTTGCAAAAACCATGAGATTCCCTTTCGATAGGTTTTATTTTACCCTTCAAAAATACGGCAATATTTCCTCAGCTTCCTGTGCAATCGCCCTTGATGAGGCGGTCAGGGATGGCACTATCAATAAAGATGATATTATCTGCCTGCCAGTCTTTGGAGGTGGGTTGACCTGGGGCAGTGCACTTATTAAGTGGTAAAAATCAGACAAACATTCGGGGTCATAACTTAGCTTTTTTTCTGTAATAAGCAGGTTATGACCCCTGGTTGTTTTTACCCGAATTGTGCGGCAGGCTTTTATTTTGGCATAAAATACCTTTTAAGCCTGTTAACAAGTGATTTCGGAAAGTTAATGCTGGTAAGACTGCAGGATTCGGGATCGATGTAAAATGGAGAAATTAAATTATGATTAAATCAATGAACATAGCGTGGTGGGTTCAACGGTGGAGTGAGTTGCATCCAAATAAAAGCGCTATTATTTATGAAGAGGAAGAGGTCAGCTACCTGCAATTGCATAAGAGGGCAAACAGAACGGGTTGCTGGCTGCAGTCTCTAGGTATTGAAAAAGGGGACAGGGTCGCTGTTATGCTTAAAAACTGTCCTGAGTTTATTGAGCTTTATCTTGCTTGTTCGAGATTAGGGGCTATTTTTGTTCCAATTAACTTCCGCCTTGCAGGCCCGGAACTTGAATATTCATTGAAAAATGCACGCCCAAGGCTTTTAGTATTCGGGTATGAATATTCAGATAATATCAGAGAAGTTAAACTTCACAAGGGTTTCCCTTTAATGCTGCTTTCCTGTGTGGGTTTGAATTCAAGTCATTCAGAATTTATTGATTATGTAAAGGAGGTAAAGTCCTTTGAAGGACAAAAACCTTTTCTGACTAAATCCCTGGGACCTGCGGACCCGGAAGAACCCCATGTGATTATGTATACCTCCGGTACAACCGGACAACCTAAGGGGGCTGTTCTGTCTCATAGAAAGACATTTTTCAATTGCCTGAATGCAGAAATATTTTTCAAGTTAAACTTTGATGATATAATGCTCATTATTCTTCCCCTGTTTCACTCCGGAGGGCTGTTCATACAGGCCTCACCTACAATATACAAGGGTGCGACAATGATTATTCATACTAAATTTGATCCGGTAAAGACCTACCTTGATATTGAGCATTTCAGAGTGACAAAATTGCTGGGTGTTCCAACTTTATACAGGCCGCTTCTTAATGTTGAACCTCAACAAAAGCGGGATATTTCTTCCCTGAAAGTCTGTGCGATCGGCGGAGAAAAGGTGACGCACGAATTATTGACCCAGTGTAAAGAATTAGGCTTTCCGGTTCGGCAGATTATGGGGCAGACCGAAACATCAATACTTTTATGGGCATCGGAAGAAGACTCTCTTCGAAAGCCAGGGACCGTGGGAAAGCCGGTTTTTCATGCCGAAGTCGGGCTTGTTGACCGGGATGGAAAACAGGTAGGCCCGGGGCAGGAGGGCGAGATTGTGGTCAGGGGATCTATTATGATGAAGGAGTACTGGCAGGACCCTGTTAAAACTGAAGATACAATAAAGAGCGGCTGGCTTCATACCGGCGATGTTGCAATTATGGATGAGGAGGGCTATTTCTACCTGGTTGACAGGGCAAAAGATATGTATATCTCCGGTGGAGAGAATGTATATCCTGCAGAGATTGAAAAAATTCTGAAAGAACATCCTGAGATTGAGGACGCAGCTGTTGCAGGCATTCCGGACGAGATCTGGGGTGAGGTTGGACATGCATTTGTAATTGTCAAGCAGGGTTCAAAACTGACTGTAGATGATGTATTATCTATCTGCGAGGGCAAATTGGCTCGTTACAAGTGGCCTAAGAAGGTTACTTTCTGCAAAGAGTTCCCTCGCACTACCTTAGGGAAGATACGTAAACCAGAATTGATTCGGTCTTCGAACAATTTGGGTTTCTGAGTTGCTTTCCAATATTAGTAATGATTTAAT
>DAINAR010000019.1:8679-53311 GCA_036733345.1 Deltaproteobacteria bacterium
GTCTTCGAACAATTTGGGTTTCTGAGTTGCTTTCCAATATTAGTAATGATTTAATTAGAATAATATAAAATGATTTTTGAGGCTGGATTGAAATCTTGGATAGGTATTAGTTGATAAAGCAGGAGATAGATTAATGGTTTTTGAGAAGCTTAGAGATTTGGGGGTCGATTTCGAAAGCGGATCAGATTCTTTCAGAAAAGAGATGCCGACATTAGTCATGATTCACGGAGCAGGCGGCTGTTCGGAGATCTGGAAAAATCAGACCAATATTTTAAGGAGTTCAATAAATACTCTTGCCCTGGATCTTCCTGGACATGGAAAAACATCCGTCCAGGGGATGTTAAAGATCAGTGAATACACCGGCTGGTTAAAAGAAGTTCTTGAAAATGCATTTGATTTTCCTGTTTATCTTATGGGTCATTCCATGGGAGGCGCAATTACCCAGGATATGGCCATTCTTTATCCTCATCTGGTTAAAGCCATTATTCTCGTTGCTACCGGTCCCAGACTTCGCGTAGCTCCGGCCTTTTTAGACGGACTGTTGACAAATTTCGAGGATACGGTTGATGAGATCATGAAATATGCTTATGCGCCGGGTGTGAATGATTTATGGATAAAGGAAGGCGCCGGACTGATGAAGAAATCAGGTTCTATTGTCGTACGTAATGATTTTTTGGCGTGCGACGGGTTTGACAGTCTGAATAACATAAGTAATATAAAATCTCCCTGCCTTGTGATTTGCGGAGATAAAGATAAGCTTACCCCGGTATCCCTTTCAAATAAATTGAGTGAAAATATAACCGGAAGTATAATCAGGATAATTTCGACAGCAGGTCATATGGTCATGATTGAAAGATATAAAGAGTTTAATGAGAGTGTAAGGGAATTTGTTTTGGGTGTTGAAGTAGGCTGTATCTATGATAATTCCTGAATATTGAGTTTTTGACATGAGCAGTCCAGTCTAATATAGTTCAAAAAGAAACCATCTGATCAAGTCTACTGTAAATCCTTAAATTAAAAAAGGGGGGGCGTATGACTGATAAATCAAAGGGTGCTGTTATAAGGCCGATTAATATTGATGATCTCGCAAGGATTATACAGATAGATAATGAGATACTGGGCAAAAACAGGCCGGAATACTGGGAGCAGAAGCTGGAACTGATAGAAAATCAATCTGCCATGTCTTCCCTTGTTGCTGTAATGGACGATAAGGTAGTTGGTTTTATAATAGGTAATGCAAGCGGTTGGGAATATGGTGTGCCGGAGACAATCGGCTGGATCGATACAATTGGAGTGGATCCGGACTATCAGCGAACTGGAGTGGCTCATGACCTTTTAAACGAAATGATAAGTAATTTAAAAAAGGTGGGCTGCAATACCATATACACATTGGTAAACTGGCGCGACTGGCGCCTGTTGCGTTTCTATGACGATGTAGGTTTTGAGAAAGGAGATATGCTGAATCTTGAGTTGAAGGTTTAGCTCTGAGCTCTCGTTCCTCAACTCGGGACTAATCCTTCATTTGCCTTGATCCTGATGGGTGACTGGAGCGGATCAGATTAAGCTGACCGCGAACCTGATAATAATGAAATAACGGATGCGAAAAGGGTTAAAAACGGGCGCTGCTGGTTTCATGCATTGAGTCAGCAAAACGGTTTGTCCCGATGCTTTCGCGAAACTCAAGGATCGCCTTTCCCTAACTTAAGCAGCATATATTAATTCTTATTTTAGTTGTCCAGAATATTCCATGGGATTTCCTCATCGATTTTTTGCATCACCTGTGCAAATAAATTATTCAGAACCTCTTGATGGATAATTTCGGCCTCATCTTGAGAAGGGTAAAAGACGGATGACTTATAAATTGGGTTAACAAATATCTTTTTTGACCACAGGTATATTCCATCCGGATGATCCCTAATAATAATTTCCACTTCTACTTCCCCTGCACCTTCTTGATGTACTTTTGGTTTTGTGAAAAATCCAAATCCATGAGAATAACAAGTCATAAATATATTAAATTTGCTAACTTTTGTTTCAATATATTTATTTATTTTTGAATATGTTTTTTTAGAACCTTCTGGGTCATAGATAAAATTAAAACCGTGTGATTTCACTAATTTCATTAAAGAAAAACCAATTGAATCTTCAATTCGGTTTATTTTATCCTCCTCTGCGCGGATGGTACTCAGATCCTTTGAATGCTCAGAGACGTGGAAGAGCGCAACCCCGCCTGACCTTACCCCACCTGACCTTACATCTTCGGGGAGACCAATTAGTATTGTGCTGCTTCTTTCAATTCTATTTGCGTTATACGCAGGTGTGTAATTGAAATCGGTATTTCCTAAATATATTTGTCGCGTTTCGTTGCATGCCACACATACGACAAAACTGAATAAAATCGTTATTATTATTGCTTTATACATGGTTTATTCCCCCTTAATTACCAAAGTTTCGCAGTTAATGATTTTTCCGGTGCAATAATGTTATCTTCAATCATGTCAAGAAGGTGCAAAATGATCCACCTTGACGGTTTCTCCACGGTTGAGTAGTTGCTACTAATCACCAGTTTGGAAGGGGGGACGTCCTTAAATAATGATTCCTGAGAAGTAACTCTTGAATATTACACAAAAATATGCTACAAAAATGTATGTACAAGAAAACAAATCCCCAACAAAAATTATTTAGTGTAGACAGTCAAATATCCCCCACGCTAAGTAACCGCCTAAAGAATTCCTGGGCTCATTTTTTCAGAATCGAAGTCCTTCCGATACTTTTCAAAAACGAAGATCAGTATGCCATGCTTTACGGTAAGACCGGGCGGCCAAATTTTAGCGTAGCACGTTTGCTGGGATTGTGTCTACTGCAAGAGTGGAACAGCTTGAGCGACCAACAAACCCTGGATGCATTCGGTTTTGATATTCGGTGGCGATATGCATTAGATGTCAGTGATGAAGAAGATTATTTATCACGCCGTTCACTGGTTGAATTTCGCCGTCGATTAGCCATGAACGATCCGGAAATGAATCTGATACGCAACGTATTTGATAATGTCAGAGATTCAGCGATAAAAAAGCTTAAGTTGTCTGCCAGCAATCAGCGACTCGATTCTACGCATATTATCTCAAACATACGCACACGCAGCCGATTGGATCTATTCTCTAATACGCTCACCCTGTTTCTTAAAAGCCTTGATAAAGATCAGTTCTCAAGAGTTCCCGAACCCATCCAAAAATGGCATATAAGTGAATCCGAAGGATGGTTTGGGTTGGGGCCATCTAAGCAAAAGGTAAAGCTGCAACAGTTGGTACAATACCTGTATGAACTGATTGTCATTTTTGAAAAAGAAAACGATATCAAAACCAAAGACCCATACCAGTTGCTTGACCGTCTTTTTAATGATCAATGCGAAATTAAGAAAGAACTCCCTGGAAATAAAGACGCATCTGGTGAGAATAAGATTCAAATAAAAAAAAAGCCTGGTGGTGAAAGTCTTCAATCACCTTATGATCCGGATGCATCCTACGGACATAAAGGTACGGGATATAGCGCTCATATTGCTGAAACCTGCAACAATCCAGGCAAAACCGAGATCATAACCGACTATGAAGTCCATGGTGCCGCTCGATCCGATATTGCCAAAATGATTCCTGTCATAGAGCGGTTGGAATCTGCCGGATTAAAGCCCGAAACGCTTTTTGCCGACGGTGGCTATCCTTCCGTTCCTTCTGCTCTAAAAGTCATAGAAGAGGGCATCGATTTTATGGCTCCGGTTAACCGCAGCCGGTTGCCCGACGAGGTAATGGGACGAGACCTCTTTGAATTTGATTCAGATGGTTTTGCAGTCAAATGCCCCATGGATCACAGCCCGATAGACCATCGCATACTCAGTGCCAACAACACAAAACGCAGGGCTCTTCACGCAATCTTTGATGGTGATATTTGCCGATCATGCGTCTTTCTTGATCAATGTCCGGTATGTGCTCCCAATCATCGAGTTCGGGGCTGTGATCATCGAGACACAAACGGTGATTTTCGGCTGGAAATTAGTCCTACTCTTCGTTTACGAGATCAGATGTATGCTGATCAGCAAACCACCGAGTGGAAGGACCGCTATAAGATCCGAGCCGGGATTGAGGCAACGATGTCTGAACTAAAACGAAGCCACGGATTCAGTAAACTGCGTGTACGCAGGGCAGTCAAAGTCTGTTTTGCTGTAGCCTGTAAAGTGACTGCATGTAATATAAAAAGATGGGCAAAGGCCTATGCAGGCTCAGGCAGCCCCTTACAACGGTTTATATTGACTATTTCAGGTCGTCTAAATGATTTTCTGACTGATCTGATTGAAATATCAATTATCCTGCGAATATGCCGCTCTTTACAGTTTTTATAATCACAGGGCCTTACAAAAAAACGACTTATTTCTCAGGAATCAATAATCAAATATATACATAATAAAAATAGTTATTTTAATATTTAAGGACGTTACTTTCCATGAAGTAGCTCGTATTGCGTTTCCCCCAATCGGAAAATCTCCTAATCGTGTAGATTCCGGACGACGTCACGATCGCCGCCATTGTGCTGGTAGCCAATGCGGTCCAGAAAGTGTTTTGCATACTCGGTTACCTCCGATTATTTTCCAGTTCGTTCTCTTTTAAGTTGGCCCATAACATGAAATTAACAGGCAAGCGATGCATGCCATTAAAGTAATTTCTAAGACTGGCCGATGTGAACCGTGAAAGACTGATTTGGCGATACAGCAGCTTGTCCTTTTTAGTGATTTGTTCGAGTCCGATTTCTTAGGAAGCTTCTTTAAGTCTCTCAGCAATCCAGATTTTAATTAATGATTGTCGCGGAACACCAATCCGCCTGGCCTCTTTATCAAGGTCATGGATCATCCAAACTGGAAAATCTACATTAACTCTTTTCTGTTCCTGTTCCGGTCTTCTAGCGTTTTTCATATCAAGAAATTCAGTAATATCTTCACCAGAATCAAACTTTTTATCTAAATCTTTAGCTTTCATATATCGCTACCTCTTCTTTTCGAGATCGGCGCACTGAAATAATTCTGACTTTTTCACCCCGATAGGTTACGATTGCTGACCAGCATTTGTCAGAGATCATGCCGATTAAAACATAGCGTTCTTCATCAATGGTCTTTGCCGGGATTTCTATTCGATTTGTATCTTTCCATAAAACCTGAGCTTCAATAAAATCAATCCCGTGTTTGTCTTTATTGATTTGGCTTTTCCGTTTATCAAATATAAACTCTATCATGGTATGGATAATATACCTTAATTATACCTATTGTCAACTTTATTTATTTAAATTATTCGAACGTATTTTTAACCTGCCGGTGTGTAGCGGAAGCGGAACACCGGTCTCCTGCGTGAATATCATATCCATCCAGTTCCGGAAACTTAGCAAATGGATCAGCTCTATTATTAGCCCTCATCCTTTCATATAATGAAAGACTCACGTCACGGCACAGCTTTATCCGGACCTTACAGCCAAGATGTCCATGAAGATGGGAGGAGAAATTCGCCCTGACTGGGTACTGAGTCGCCACTGGGAGAAGTTTGCCCGGGAAATAGAGGTCAAGCAGACCGTGGTAATTGATCTGCTGAAAGAATATGCAGACAAACTCCCTGAAGAAGCGAAGATTATTTCTAAATCCTTTTGCAAAGAACAAGGCGGAATGAAGATCGTTAATAAGGTACTGGGAGTGATTCATGAAAATGCAAAGAGTATCAGGTGATCGGGCCAAATCTCCTATTAGCTCTTGATTATTATTTTCTTTATCTCTGCCACCCTGTTTCTTAAGTTTTTATCCTTGATTAGCTGCTTCTTGACCCTGTCAACTATGCTTCCTGCTGAACTGTCTTTTTTAAGCCCAAATTTTTTACAAATTGCGCTTAATGTATCACCTCTTAAATTCCTCATTAAATACATCGCTACATTTCTTGGCTCGTTTATTTGACAAAGATATTGCATTCTCAAGATAGCGCTTGGCTTTTACCGGAGCGAGTTTTGATCGGCCTGAATAAATCAAGTCTAAAATTTCTTCACGTTTTTGTGATTCAGTTTTAGGCATTCTTCAATACTCCGCCGCTAACATTGCCTTCACCCGTTCATCGGGTGAAAGGCGTGGTTGGGTGATTCCATATTATCAATAAGTCAACAATTCACCCACGTCCCTCTCTCCCCGCATGTCCTGGCACGCAGCCCCATAATGTTCCGAAAGCGATGATTGATTATTCCAGGTTCAGTTGATCCAGTTTGGCCAGCAGTTCACCGTTTTCAACGATATCAGACATCGAACTGCCGTAATGAAGGTAACGAATCAACCCTCTCTTGTCGATGACCAGCTGTGCCGGCAGGCGACCCAGTTTCAGCAGCTTGACTTGCTGCCCATAGCGTTTCGATACAGTATGGTCAGGGTCAGGCAAACCGATGAAAGGCATCTGGTGTTCGCGCCACCAATTCGAAAAAGCTTCGGCCTTCTCAGGACCGATCGCAATTACCTCTGCATCCCGTTTTACAAATTCCGGATAGTCCTGGCGCAACTGCGCCATATGCCTGCGGCAGTATGGTCAAACAAAGCCGCGGTTGAAAATAAGGACGACATGCCGGGCGCCTTTATAATCAGAGAGCCTGACTTGCCGTCCCTCGCAGTCTGTCAATTCAAAATCGGGTGCAGACTTTAACTCGCCAAGTTCAATGTCACTCATACCGTAACCTCAGGTGATAGACGCGGATTCGAGGATACAACATTAGAAGCTAGTGTTGACACCTATTTTAAAAAATCAAGAACCTCGCGAATATCCGGCAATTCCTTAATCGGATAAACCTTGACAAAAAAAGCTTTCCTTTGTTCATCGAGGATGACATGTGCCCGTTCAGAAAAACCTAACTTGTCGATAAATAATCCAAGCCTTGCAGCAATTTCACCGTGCGGCCAAAAATCGGCGAGTAAATTCACCTTTTCGATGCCAAGACTTTTTGCCCACGCCTTTTTGGAGGGCACGGTATCAACAGACAATCCCAGTGGAACAGTATTCAACGCTTTAAGTGCCTCGAAGTTTGCCTCAAGTGACAGCATCTGCTTTGCACAGATGTCAGTCCAGGCTAAAGGATGAAAGGACAAAAGAATCTTTTTCCCTTCCAGTGTAGCGGTATCGAGGGTGGTTTCATTATGGCTTTTCAATGAAAAATTTCCGATATTATCTCCGGTTTTTACTCTAGGCATTTTCTTCTCCATTGTCTTTAGCCCAAAACGCTTAGCTTGAGAGGTGTGTGTGAGGCGCCAGCGTAACACACATCCTTCTCAAAGCTGATGTTAGCTCAGGTCAGCCTTGCATGCTGGGCACTTGTAAAAAAAAGGGGTCAAAACTCCGTTTAGCTCATTAATGCATTCTGTTTAATTTTACTTATTTTTATCAACAATATTTTGTCAGTTTACAACTGTTATTAACCAAACCCACTATTTAAAATAACTAAGAGCTAAAAGGAGACTTGATAATCATAACAAGGGCTTAGGGGTATAAATGTAGACACCTCCCTATCCATAGCAGAATAGTGTACTATGGAACCAGTGCGCATAAGCGCATCAATAATTATATGGTTTTAGGAGGTGTCGTGATGAAAGTATACGCCGGGATAGATCTTCATTCAAGTAATAACTATGTCGGAATTATCGACGAGCAGGATCGCAGGTTGTATCAGAAGAGACTGCCAAACCAAATAGATCATATTTTATGTGCACTGGAACCGTTCAAAGAAACATTAGAGGGAGTGGTAGTTGAATCGACGTACAACTGGTACTGGATAGTAGATGGACTTCAGGAACATGGATACAGGGTTCATTTAGCCAATCCGTCAGCAATCAAACAATACGAGGGCCTTAAGCATACGGATGATAAATGGGATTCATTCTGGCTTGCCCATATGAAGCGATTGAACATACTGCCTGAAGGATATATCTATCCAAAGGAAGAGCGGTCAGTGAGGGATGCTCTTCGAAGAAGACTCTTTTTTGTAAGGCACAGGACTTCACATATCTTAAGTATTCAAAGCACGATCATGAGGAACCTCGGCTATAAGGTTTCTGCAAGGGATATAAAGAGGCTTGATGAGTCTGATGTAGACAAATTATTTGATGATCCTTATCTGAGGCTTGTTGTCAGGAACGGCATCTCGGCGATAAGGTTCTTAAAAGAAAGCATTAAGGAGATTGAAGGGGCGGTAACATCGCATGTACAGGTAAAGCCTGAATTTGAATATCTTCAGACAATGCCAGGGATCGGAAAAATACTGGGCTTGACCATCATGCTTGAGGTTGGGGATATTAATCGGTTTCCTTCAGCAGGTAATTATTCATCCTATTGCCGTTGCGTAAAGAGTGAAAAGCTGTCGAACAATAAGAAGAAGGGTGAAGGCAACCGCAAGAACGGCAATAAATATCTTGGGTGGGCCTATGTTGAAGCTGCGAACTTTGCCGTAAGATTTTATCCTGAATTTCAAAGATTCTATCAACGCAAAAAGGCAAAGAAGAATGGTGTAGTGGCAATCAAGGCATTGAGTAATAAACTGGCCAGGGCATCATATTATGTGATGAGAGACAGGGTGCCGTATGACATAGACAGGCACTTTTATAATCATAGTGCGTGCGGCAGGGAATCGGAAAAGGGGTTGGTATAAAGCCATCAGATTTGATTGAGATCTGCCGCACAATAATAATCGTTTTATTCCCTGATTTGCCTTTGCCGTGAGCCCTGGAGGGACTGGCTTACAACCGTAAGATCTGTAATATATATCCATTGGACACGGTGCGGGACCGAAGATTTTCTGGGGTCTGTTAAACAGACCAGGGGCCGTGTTTAAGACATTGCGTCTCAAGCACATTTGCCTTGATCCTGATGGGTGACTGGAGCGGATCAGATTAAGCTGACCGCGAACCTGATAATAATGAAATAACGGATGCGAAAAGGGTTAAAAACGGGCGCTGCTGGTTTCATGCATTGAGAGGTGTTTTTTCTCTTGACTAGCCCTTGTATGGGGGACACCTTTTTTTCATTAGGAGAATTGCCATTCCACCCATTAGTAAGGCAAATATGATCATTCCCCATGAAGACATGGCGGGTACCGTTTGGGGCGTGTCAGATGTCCACTCTGCGTAGAGCACCATAGCAGCGTCGGTGGTATAGGTCGCTCCCTCATCGTAATGGGCGCCGGAGCCATCGGCAGCTGTGTTCCATCCGATGAAGGTGTAACCGGTCCTGGCCAGGTTGCCTGTATTGGTAGCCAGTATGAGATCCACACCATGGAACTTGGTCTGATCATCAGGTCTCCAGCCGCTAGTGCAGCCGTTACTATTGTAGGTGACAGTGTAGGTGGGAGACCATTTGGCAACATTGTTCGCGGAGGTCCAACCGGCCGCGCTGAAGAGTCCCCCCGCATACAGGGTGACGCTCCCGTCCCAGGCAAGGGCATAGACAACGTTATTTATACCCGTACCCAGCGCACTCCAGTTAGATCCATCCCATTTGGCAACGCTACCGGCTGTATTAAAGAATCCCCCTGCATACAGGTTGCCGCTACCGTCATAGACAAGAGCATGGACAGTATCATTCACGCCTGTTCCCATCACACTCCAGTTAGAGCCGTCCCATTTGGCAATGTAGTTCGCTGAATTCCCACCGGCCGTGGTAAAGAATCCTCCTGCATAAAGGTTGCCGCTCCCGTCCCAGGCAAGGGAAAGGACAAAATCATTCATACCAATGCCCAGAGAACTCCAGTTAGAGCCGTCCCATTTTGCAATGTAGTTCGCAGAAACCCCTCCGGCCGTGGTGAATTCTCCTCCCGCATACAGGTTACCGCCACCGTCACAGGCAAGAGCATGAACACTACTATTCACTCCCAAACCCAGAGCACTCCAGTTAGAGCCGTCCCATTTGGCAATGCCATCCGCAGGAACCCCACCGGCCGTGTTGAATACTCCCCCCGCATACAAGACACCGCTCCCGTCACAGGCAAGGGCATAGACAGTATTATCTAAGCCCGTCCCCACTGCGCTCCAGTTGGAGCCATCCCATTTGGCAATGTAGTTCGCTGAATTCCCATCGGCTGTGGTGAATACTCCCCCCGCATAAAGGCTGCTGCTACCGTCCCATGCAAGGGCATGGACAGTATTATCTAAGCCCGTCCCCAGTGCGCTCCAGTTAGAGCCGTCCCATTTGGCAATGTAGTTCGCAGGAACCCCTCCGGCGGTGGTGAATTCTCCCCCTGCATACAGGTTACCGCTACCGTCCCATGCAAGGGCATGGACAGTATTATCTAAGCCCGTACCCAGTGCGCTCCATCCGGCACCGGAAACAGGGGATGCAGCCGCAACTATGCATACGGCACAAAACAACAGTTTTACAAAAAAGAGCTCTATGGGATGGCTCATAAACCGGCCTCCAATGGTTTGGCAACCATCCTTTTCACCTCTATGGAGAGATTTCGTCGCGGGATTTTCAACTGCCCGCATACCATGTGTTCTGAGAAATCGCATATGATCTTTCCTATTTAGGAAAAATGGATAATTTGGCAGGATATCGCTTTTGATGAAGATTTTTATAGGAAATACAATCTTGCATGTCAAGAAGATATAGCACCCTCATGATAGATGGGACGGAAGAAAAAAATGTAAATGGCATACAAATTTTCTGAATCCTAGATCTCCCTGCCTGAGGCAGACAAGTTTCAGGCAACTCCTCGCTACGATGCACCCAGACGCGATATAAGACTTGAGGATAAGGGATAACGTCCTTAAATAATCAAATATATACATAATAAAAATAGTTATTTTAATATTTAAGGACGTCCCCCTTTTCACTTGTTGGGGGCTTTATTTGTTCAAGTAATGGCTTCGCGTACGCAATGAATTCCTTTTTGCGACTGCCTACCCGCCCCTCATTACCCAAATGTGGGTCATTATAAAAATAGCCACTACCAATCAGCCAGAATACTTTGTCGGCGTTGTATGGAGAGACGCCAGCATGTCCTGCCACGCGGATTACAGCCTTGAATAACAGATAGTCTTCGGATTTTTCAGAACAGAGATTTAGGCCCGTGAAGATATCACGAAGGTGGACATCGGGTTTTGGAAAATTGACATAGCCCATTTCCTTTAGAAAGTCACACGACAAGGCAAAACCAAAGCCTTCAATTTCTCGGCTCAGCAGCATGGGGAGGCTTGCGCGCGCTCGGTCGTCTTTGTCGAAGAAGTCTACCCAGCCAAAGAAGTCCGAAGCCGACGAGAACTGTTGAATGAAGTTCGCGGCGGAGAGGATGGTTTGACAGTAGCGGGGCCAAATACTCCGTGACGTTCGGCGGACCTCCCCGTTCGGCTTAAGCTTCTCCACGATGTCGTCAAGGACAGCCTCGCAGTCGCCTGCGTATTTGTCGAGCACGGCTTTTGCGTTGAAACGTTCCAACACGGATGAAAGCCTCTCGACGCCACCTATCGCCCTGCCAATAACGCCTGCTTTCATATTTGCATTTTGGGCGGATTCTAAAATCCTTTGGTAGATAGCTTCTTTAGAGGTTGGTTTCGGGTTCAACGAGAGCGGGTTCAGATACTTCTCAATGAGCGCCGAAGTAACGCCGGTAATGTTCTTGCCCGGCAAATACTCCTTGGCTAACTGATAAACCTTTTTGTCAACGAGCCCACTATCTTTCATTCGTTTTACCCCCAACAAGTTATTCTGTAGATCCACGTATCTTCTCATATTGAATGATACGCATAATGATTACATGTGATATTTTTGACTCAATATTGAATAAACCTATTTTAAGCTTATGTCAAATATTATAAAAATATCAAACTATAGCCCAATGCGGTAAAATCACTTAAAATAATTTGACATTCTTTTTGCAAGTATATATTTTCTTCATTATGCGGATCATTACAATGTTAATAATATGATTAAAACGGAAGATCTTCATGAAGCCAATACCTTTTTCCCTGCAGAAGGAATTTGAAAGATATCTGAATAACAATGTAATTCAAGGCCGGTCTCAGGGGACATATAAAATGACTGATATATTACGGGAGATTTGTTCGGAGTTCTGGTGATATGCATGATTGGTAGACATAAAATTAGAAAAGTATTCAGTAAACACAAAAAACTGAAAGACAGGCCTCATGCCTTGAATGGGCAGCAGTAAAATATCATCCGGCCTATCTTAATTATCGCCGTGCTGATGAATCAGTTTCTCCATACTTTTCCGTATTTCAGAGGCTGGGACATACTCCTCGATTCTTAATGCTTTTTCTTCAACCCCGGATTCATTAATAAATATAATCGAAGGGACGCCCATGATTTTATAAGCCTTAAGAAGCTCCTCCTGATAAGGGTGGCGTCTTGTCAGATCGGCACGCAGTGTTACAAAATGCCTGCTAAGTTCTACAACATCAGGATCGGTGAAGACCTCTTTTTCCATAGCCTTGCAGGGCAGACACCATTCTGCGTAAAAATCCAGTATGACCGGCTTGTTTTCATTACTGGCCTGTAGGAGTTTTTCTTTATCATAGGGGATCCAGTTGACCGATACTCTGTTCTCCTGGGAGGATACAAACAAAAAGATACCGGCGATTATCAATACCAGGCTCAGCAGCTTTTTTACGAATCCAAAGATGGCTGAATGGTTTACGGTTCTGTCAAACCATCCTATGTGCAGGCCTGCAGCAACGGATACTGAAGCCAAAAGAACTGATCTCCAGATTTCCCCGGGTATAATAGGCAGAAGCATGTAACACGCCATTCCAATAAGAACCCAGCCCAGTAACTTCCTGATCCAGACCATCCATTCACCTGATACAGGCAGTTTCTTTAAACTTCCAGAAAAAACCGCCAGCACCGCAAGGGGAAGTCCCAGTCCCAGACTCAAAACAAAAAAATACAGGAAGCCAGTGAAGGGGTCTCCTTTTTGACCGACATACGCAAGCAGGCCCAGAAGAAAAGGGCCAAGACAGGGTGCGGCGACAAACCCGAGTGTCAAACCCATAAAAAACGAGCCAAAATATCCGCCAAAGTTTTTAGAAACCAACCTGTTTAATGACCGGGGTAGCTGTATTTCCCAGAAGCCAAAAAAACTCAAAGCAAGTGACACTAAAATCCCGGCTACCAATATAAGCACAACAGGGTTCTGGAGTACCGACCCCAGCATCCCACCGGTTAAACTGACTGTTACGCCAAGCAGAGAGTTTGTAAGAGCAAGTCCCGAGATATAAAGCAGACCATGAAAAATTATCTTTTCACGCATAGATCCACTACTTCCCCCGAAATATGAAACGGTAATAGGTATAAGCGGATAAATGCATGGTGTCAGGTTAAGGGCAAGCCCTCCGAGAAAAAGGCCTAACAGGATCAACCATTGCCCGGAACCTTTTTTTGCCCATGGTATTGTTTTTAAGAGTGTGCTGCCCTTATGTTCTGATTTAAAAAAGGCCTGATTTACCATCGCAGTTTTTGTTCCGGGAGGCGCAACAGAAAAATAAACAGGTATCTTAACATCTTCAGGTGGCAGGCAGGCCGTCTCGGAGCATGCCTGGTAAGAAAGAAAGCCTGAAAAAATCTGGTTTCCGGCCGGTGTATTTTCTTTTAGAACCAGTCTGGCAGGAATCAGGATTTCTTTTGAAAAGACCTCGAGGGGTTTTTTTGAATATTGGAATTTTTTTTTCTCTGGTAAGGGAAACTGCACTTTTTCCACATTCACATCTGGCGAGTCAGGGAAGGAAATAACAGTAGCAATAAGGCCTTCTTCGGATTTTTCTGCTCCATGGAGGTACCATGGACTTGAGATGCTTACCCGGAAAAGGATATCATAGGATCCCCCGGGCACATACTGGTCCTGTGAATGAATAACTTCCACTTTTGCGATTGATGCCCATGACTGAAGAGGAGATGAGACAATAACTGAAAAGAACAGAAGGAGTATTATTCTTAAGGTTACAATTATAAATCGGGCCATTGAATACACGATAAAATTAAAATTTAATACTGCCGCCTGTCCGGATAACTTTCGAAAAAGGCATGGCGGGCGATGCGCGACTCGAACGCGCGACCTCTGGTTCCGGAGACCAACGCTCTATCCACCTGAGCTAATCGCCCAATAAAAATATAGTTAACAGCTTTGATTAAATTGGTCAAGAATCGATAACAGAATCGATAATATGATTTGTGGTTTTTGAATGAGACTTGTTGACTAAATAATAAAGTATAAGATTGATAAATTTTGTTAATAGATGCTTGGTTAATGATAAGTTAAAAACGTCTTGACAAGGACGGTTTGTAGTGTTATCAAATTTTTTAATCCACTAATTTGCTCTAACTGTCAAACGGGGTATAGCTATGAAAGATGAAAATGACATATCTCAAGATGCAGAGAATGATAAGGAAGATTTTTTTTCCTTTGAATCAGAGGAAGAGCCTGATGAAGAAATAATTGAGCTTGTTGATATAGTAAGCGAAAATGAGGAAATTGATATCTCCAGGCCTGATCAGATTGAAAAACTGTTTGAAGAAGATGATTTACTGGAAGATGATGAAACTGATCTGGATTCCGCTCTTCAGAGCCTTGAATTGTCTGATGAAGAGGATAAGGAATTTGATTTCACAGAAAGCGAGCTTGAAGAGGCATTGAAGGAGGATGCCATTGAGGAAGAAACTATTGAAACGACAGTGTTTGAACATGAAGAGATTCAGGAGACTGAGACTTTTGATGAAATTTCCGATGTCCCCATAGAGGATATCCCGCAAGAGTTTTTGGATGAAAATTTTGAAGCCGATATTGATATAACTCAGCCCGAAATTGTAGTGCCTGAAAATTTCCCGGAGCAGGAAGGACTTACAGGAATATCCGAGGAGAAAATAGAAGCCATCATAACAAAGGTAGCGCTTGATGTTATGGAAAAAGTCGCAAAGGAGACTATTGCACCTATCGTTGAAAAAGTTATTGTCGATGCAATAGAGGCTTTTAAGGAGAGCCTTGAGTCTTCTCAGGAATAGAACTCCTTCATAAACGATCTGTTTGCAGTTAGGGGATAATATTTGAGCAGGGAGTTTACTTTTTAAGAAACCAGGATCGCATTTGCAAAGGGGTTGTAAATACTGCAACCCCTTTTTGGTTGAATACTTTTTTGCCGCAATATATATATCCATTTCCAAAGTGAGATATAGTCGTCAGGACTTAAATAAGCAGCCTATGAATATTAAAATCAGGTAATAGGTAATGGGTAATAGGTGATGGGTAATAGGTGATGGGTAATAGGTGATGGGTAATAGGTGATGGGTAATGGGTAATGGGTAATAGGTAATGGGTAATGGGTAATAGGTAATGGGTTATGGGTAATAGAAAAGATCTAACCTATAACCAATAACCTATTACCTGTTTTCTGAGTAAAATGAGTTTAAGGAGCAACGTATACATGGAACAAAAGATCTTAGATAAATCATATGATCCAGATAGTGTTGAAAGAAAGTGGTACGAATACTGGGAAAAGAATAATCTTTTCAGGGCGGAAGCTGTCTCTGAAAAAGATCCCTTCTGTATAGTAATACCGCCACCTAATGTGACAGGAAGCCTGCATATGGGGCATGCCTTGAACAACACTCTTCAGGATATACTTTGCAGATATAAGAGGATGAAGGGTGACAACGTATTATGGCAGCCAGGGACAGACCACGCAGGTATTGCTACTCAGAATGTGGTTGAAAAGGATCTTACAGCCAGAGGTACCGATCGTCATGCCATAGGCAGAGACAAGTTTATTGAAATAGTCTGGGAGTGGCGAAATAAATACGGAGGCGTAATTATTAATCAGCTGAAGAGACTGGGTTGTTCATGCGACTGGAGCAGGGAGCGCTTT
Source organism: Deltaproteobacteria bacterium (assembly GCA_036733345.1). Classification (GTDB taxonomy): domain Bacteria; phylum Desulfobacterota; class DSM-4660; order Desulfatiglandales; family Desulfatiglandaceae; genus JAFGMQ01. Next base: position 24,593 of record DAINAR010000019.1, read on the forward strand.
ACGATGGATGACGGGCTTTCAGATGCAGTCAAGGATGTGTTTACGCGCCTTTATGAAGAGGGATTAATATACCGGGGCGACTATATCATCAACTGGTGCCCGAGGTGCCAGACCGCCCTGGCAGACCTCGAAGTTGAGCATGAGGAGACTGACAGTTATCTTTATTATATCCGATATCCGGTAGAAAATAACAGTGATTACCTCCTCGTGGCAACGACCAGACCTGAAACAATGTTAGGAGATACCGCCGTTGCGGTAAACCCTGATGACAAACGTTATAAAGATTATTCCGGTATAAATGTGATTCTCCCTGTTCTTAACAAGCCCATTCCAATTATATTTGATAAATATGTGGATATGGAATTTGGAACAGGGGCCCTGAAAATAACTCCAGCACATGACCTCAATGACTTTGAGATAGGAAATACTCATAATCTTGAAAGAATAAAGGTAATTAACGAAAAGGGTTTGATGAATGACATGGCAGGAGTCTATGAAGGCATGGACAGATTTGATTGCCGTGAACAAATCCTGAAAGATCTTGATAAGGCTGGGTTGCTGGAAAAAGTTGAGCCTTACCGAAATGCGATCGGGCATTGTTACAGATGTAAGACAATGATTGAACCTCTGCTTTCCAAACAATGGTTTGTCAAGATACGTCCCCTTGCTGAAAAGGCAAGCCAGGCGGTTAAAGACGGGAAGACAAGGATATATCCAGCAAATTGGGAAGGCGTATATTTTGAATGGATGAATAATATAAGAGACTGGTGTATCTCAAGACAGATCTGGTGGGGTCATCGTATACCTGCCTGGTATTGTGGTGAATGTGGAGAGGTTATTGTATCAAAATCTGAGCCTGCACATTGCACTTCCTGCAAAAGCTCAAACCTTGTTCAGGATTCAGATGTTCTTGACACATGGTTCAGTTCTGCATTGTGGCCGTTTTCTACACTAGGATGGCCTGAAAACACGGATGAGCTTAAAACCTTTTACCCGACATCGGCTCTTATCACGGGATTTGACATCCTTTTCTTCTGGGTGGCAAGAATGATGATGATGGGAATACATTTCATGGAAGATGTCCCGTTTAAAGACGTATATATCCATGCCCTTGTAAGGGACGCTGAAGGCAAAAAGATGAGTAAATCAAAGGGAAACGTTATTGATCCTCTCGAGGTAATGGATCAGTTCGGAACAGATGCCTTCCGTTTCACACTGGCTGCCCTGGCGGCCCAGGGAAGAGATATCAAACTTTCTGAAGAAAGGATTATGGGATATCGCCATTTTGTGAATAAACTCTGGAACGCTGCAAGGCTGATTCTTATGAATCTGGGAGAAGACATTGCCGCCTCTAATGAGTACAGCCCGTTTTCACTGCCAGATCGCTGGATTCTTACCAGGGCAGGTCAGGTCGGTGAGGAGGTCGTGAAGGCATTGGAGGATTACCGTTTCAATGATGCAGCAAATATCTGCTATCAGTTTGTCTGGCATGAGTTCTGCGACTGGTACCTTGAAATGGCGAAAGAGGCCCTTTATGGAACAGACGAGACAAAAAAAGCTTCTGCTGAAATGACAGCCCTTAAAGTCCTTTTGGCCGCTGTTAAAATGACGCATCCTTTTATGCCTTTTGTTACTGAAGAAATATGGCAGAATCTGCCGGCAACAAAGGGCAGCATTATGACTGAAAGTTTTCCAAGGGCTTCAGATTTTATCAACGATGAAAAATCATTAAAGGAAATGGATCTGTTAATGGGAGTCATAACAGGGATAAGAAATATTCGTGGAGAAATGAATATCAAGCCTTCTGTGAAAGTAAATATCGTCATTGATCTTGCAGACATGAAAAATGCTGATATTTTTGAAAGTAATCTTGCACATATAAAGAGCCTTGCCAAAGTTAATGATATTTCTATTTCCTCAGGCGTTCCAAAACCGGAGGCTTCCGCAACCGCCTTGTTCGAGCAGAATCAGGTACATGTAATCCTGAAAGGGCTTCTTAATTTTGAGGAAGAAAAAAACAGGTTGAAAAAGGAAATAAAAAAGATAGAAAATGAAATGAATTTTTCTGAAAAAAAACTGTCTAATAAAGGATTCCTGGAAAAGGCGCCTGATGAAGTAGTGAAAGAGGTCAGGGAGAAAGTTGAAATGCTGTCATCAAGGCTCTCAAAATTGAATCAGAACCTTTCCTTCTTTGAGACAATAAATGATTGAAAAGTATAACTCGATGAAACGCACAGTACTTATGGCCCTTGAGGAAGATCTGGGTACATGTGGTGATTTGACTACAGAAGCCATTGTTGATCCGAAGGCAGAAGGGGAGGCGGTTCTCATTGCCAGAGAAGAATTGATTCTGGCTGGATTGCCTGTCTTTAAAATGGTTTTTAGGGAAATCAGTACGCAAATCGAATTTGAAGACTATTTCAAGGAAGGCGACTTTGTCCCGCATGATAAAAAGATATGTCTTCTTAAAGGCCATCTGTCTCCTATCCTTAAGGCTGAAAGGACAGCCCTGAACCTGTTGCAGCGAATGAGCGGCATCGCTACTTTGACGAGGCAATATGTGAAAAGGGTTGAGCCATATAAGGCCAGAATAATTGACACAAGGAAAACTGCACCGGGACTCAGATGGATGGATAAGTATGCAGTACGCGTGGGAGGCGGTTTTAATCACCGCTTCGGTCTTTTTGACGGTATTCTGATAAAAGACAATCATATTGCTGCGGCCGGTTCAATTAAAAATGCTATAGAATCTGCAAAAAGGAATGCCCCACATACACTGAAGATAGAAGTTGAGGTAGAAGACTTTGCCGGAGTAAAAGATGCTGTTCAGGCGGGAGCTGATATTATTATGCTTGACAATATGAATCCCGGTCAGATGAAAGAGGCTGTCAGCTTTATAGATGGAAGGGCAATTATTGAGGCCTCTGGCGGGATCAGTCTGGAAACTGTTTCTGGCGTTGCAGAATGCGGTGTTGACCTTATTTCTATCGGAGCATTAACCCATTCCGCAAAGGCATCTGACTTAAGTCTGGAGATTTGTTCACAATGAATCCTCCTGCAATAGAAATGAAGGATGTCTGCTTTTCCTACGAGGACATTATAGTTCTTGAGGATGTTACATTTTCGCTTAAACAGGGTGATTTTCTGGGTATCATCGGCCCGAATGGAAGCGGAAAAACAACTCTTCTGAAGCTTTTGATAGGTCTTTTGAAACCTGAAAAAGGGGAAATCAGGGTTCTCGGAGAGACACCGCACGATGCAAAACACAGGATTGGGTATGTGCCTCAAAATGTAGGCATAAACACCTCTTTTCCAATTTCGGTTTTTGATATTGCCCTTATGGGCAGACTTTCAAGATCCCGTATTGGAAAGAGGTTTAATCAAAAGGACCGCTCAAAGGTTGAGACGATGCTCAAAGAGGTCGGCATGTGGAGTTACGCTCAGACTCCTATCGGCAAACTCTCAGGTGGACAGAGGCAGAGGGTTTTTATCGCAAGAGCCCTGGTTACAAATCCTGAAATTCTCTTCCTTGATGAGCCGACCGCAAATGTGGACCCTGAATTTGAGACAGATCTTTTTGAATTTCTCAGAGATTTGAATAAAACTGTCACTATTGTAGTTATTACTCATGACATAGGGGTCCTGTCAAGTCACGTAAAATCAATAGCATGTGTCAATAGAAATCTGATATTTCACGAGGGAGGGAAAGTTACACCGGAAATGATGAAGATGGCATATCCATGCCCTGTTGATTTGATCGCTCACGGGATACCTCATCGGGTCTTGTCCTCCCACGTGGAGAAATAAGATGTGGGATGTCCTTCAATTTGAATTCATGAGAAATGCACTCATTGCCGGTGTCCTCGTAAGTATCTCCTGCGGAATAATTGGAAGCCTTATTGTTGTCAACAGGATTGTTTTCATTTCAGGCGGAATTGCTCATGCAGCGTATGGTGGAATAGGTCTGGCATTTTTCATGGGTTTTTCTCCTTATCTTGGTGCAGCATTATTTGCGCTTGTCGTTTCCATGATAATAGGAATCATCAGTTCCAAGATGAAATACAGGGCTGACACGATTGTAGGTGTGCTTTGGGCTGTAGGTATGGCTATAGGTATTATTTTTGTTGATATGACACCCGGTTATACTGTCGATTTGATGAGTTTTCTTTTTGGGAGCATACTCGCGGTCCCAAGATCAGATATCCTGTTTATGGTTCCTTTAGATATATTAATTTTGCTGACCATATTGATTTTCTATAAAGAATTCATTGCCATTTCGTATGATGATGAATTTGCTTTTATAGTAGGTATTCCGGTAAAATTTTTTTACTTTGTCCTTATGGGGATGACTGCACTTTCTGTTGTAATGATAATAAGGGTCGTAGGTCTGATACTTGTCATCGCACTTCTGACCATACCTCCCTATATTGCCGAAAAATATACCCGTTCGTTAGGAGAAATGATGTTTGTGTCGTGTCTTCTTTCTGTAATATTTACTGTTACAGGGCTATGGCTTTCTTATAAATATGATTTGACATCCGGTGCTACCATTATTCTTGTAGCCGGGGCAGCATTTTTTTTCTCACAGATACTGGACATGATAAGGAAAACCGGTTATTAGAAATATGTCTGATTCATCCGGTTGATTAGTACATATAGTAGTGAAAGGATGAAAACTTGTAATTTGGCAGTCTGGGCTATTACCAAGTTCCACCATGTCCCAGCCCAGGCGGGTAAACCCGCCATAAACATAGGCGGGTGAACCCTCCACAAAGACTGGCGGATAAACCCTCCACAAACACTGGCGGATAAACCCTCCACAAACACTGGCGGGTAAACCCTCCACAAACATAGGCGGATAAACCCTCCACAAACACTGGCGGGTAAATTCCAGCCGGAGTCCAGATGATTTATAATTTGGTTGATTACCGCCTATGCTGCTCTGGATACCCCGTATGGAGTGCCGGGCAAGCCTAACTTGAGTGATGACCTTTTTATTGAATAATCAATCATTACTTTAACCCGCTGAATAACCTGTACATCCAGTTCAATGCAAAGAGGCTGATGATTATAATGAGCAAGGCTCTGTTTGGCTTTAACCTCAAAAGTCTTCCGCGTCTAATCTTGACACCCGCAAGCAATCCCGCGGAATTCCATGCGAAAATGAGTACTGTCAGGCAATATAATAAAACAGACAGTGGGCAGTTATAAACTGCAAAGGCCCATTCACCGTGTCCCAGTGCCAGAAAGGATCGAGTGAAGCCGCAGAATGGGCACGGATAGCCGGTGAGTTTAAGGAAGGCGCACGTTTTCAGGGGAGAAGGATCGGCTGGTAAAAGGATTGATGCCAGCAGGATTGTTCCTGTAATAAAGGCAAACGGCAGGTGTGCAGCAATCACATCCCAGCAGGAAGGAGGTCTGTTCCACGATAGAAATGAGTTGAAAATCCGCATCTTCCTAGAGCTTATAAATGCTGTCTCATATATGAAGAGACCATGGTGTTTAGCTATTGGTATTTGACGGGGGAGGTCCTTCTTCTATAACGGCCTGTATTTCAAACTCTGCGAAGACCTCACGATATGCAACCGTTAATATGCAGGCATGTATTGGTGCGGTGATAACGATGCCGATTCCGCATGCAACTGCTCCTATGCTGCCGATAATCCCTGATACAATTGACAGGCCCAGAAAGGGCCAGAAATTGGTCTTAACCTTGTTGAAACTCTCAACTGATGCAGGCCAGAAGTCCATTTGTCTGTCTACAATCAAAAAAAGCCCGAACATTAATATCGCCTGAGCCGCATAAAATACAAACATTGCTATTACCTGACCTATGCAGGGCAGGCATCCGAGAATAAGCGTAACTATAAAAAGGCCTACGCCCCATAAAAGAATAAACAGAAACGAATTCAGGAAGTAGTCAAACCCTTTGAATACCTGCCCGGCTTCAGGTTTGGGTACTTTCCCGTCAAAAAGCGCCAGGGTAATCAGAAGCATACCGGCAATCATGGGGCCTGTAAGGATGCCAATAGTTACTGTACTTAGTGCCCATGCAATGAGCGAGGCCAGGACAAGGACGCCGAAGTTTTCTTTATACAGGGTGAATCCCTTTTCTATCCATTCCCCAAATCTGACTTCCACCTGATCCATCTCAATCCTCCTTTCTTATAACATTTGCAGATTAACTATGCATATACGACTTGAATTAGGATTAAAGCGAAAAAGAAAGTAAACCCCGTTTTATTACACCGGCAATCAAACAGCAAACTTTTCATTTCATTATGTCATTCCCTGCAAGCCAAGCTCAGCCTGTCCCTGGCTTGAGCCGGGAACACGGAATCCAGTATTTTTATTAAGTTCTGGATACCGTTTGGAATTTATCCCGCATTTTATTCGGGACCGGTATGATGACACAAAAGGACTGGATACCGTTGAATCCTGTCATGGACTCCGATTCTTGAACCGGAATGACATATTTAGTCGCCATAATAATAAAAGAATAAGATAAATAATAAAATGTTTATGCAACTATCTTTGCCATTAAAGGAATAGCAACAAAAGTTCCTAATGAACTGCCCAGATTTGTAAAGACTACAACAAGCAGTATACGGGTTATCTTATTTTTCCAGAATCCCTTGATAGATACTATGTCTTCAGGAAGGCTCTCAAAATCCTTGACCTTCGGCTTCCTTAAGACCAGTTCGAAAAGACCGGATACCCAGCCTGCTGCAATCATTGGATTAAGTGAAGTCAATGGAGATGCAACTACAGCCGATAGGACAGTCAGGGGATGTGCAAGCGCGATTGCTGCACCAAGACCGGCAAGGACAGCATTGGCCAGAACCCACCACTTGATCATTTCGGCCCCCGCTGATATTCCCGCACTGAAAAATCCCGTGATAAACAGAGCGATAATTGCGGCAGGAATACCCCATTTAAAAAATTTGAACACCCTGCCTTTAGGGGGAATTTCCTCGAGCAAATCCATATTAATTTTCTTTTCCCAATATTTCTTAATGCCCGGGACATGGCCTGCCCCGACCACTGCCACTATCTTTTTGCCGGGAGCTGTTTTTATCTTGTATGAGAGATACTGATCTCTTTCATCAATCAGAATTTGCCTGAGTTCCGGAAGCTTTTCTTCCATTTCAGACAGCAATGTTTCAAGGACATCTTTTTCCTTAAGTTTCTCTATATCAGCCTCTTCTATTTCTTCAACTTCCCCGATTGAACTGACAAGATTTACAAGTAATTTGATTTTAGCCCAAAGGCCTATCAAGCGCCATATTCTTGACAGGGTAACACGGATATTTCTATCTGCAAGGTTTATTTCAGCTCCTGTCTCCTCAGCGGTTTTTATAGCGCTCATCATGTCTTCGCCAGGTTTTATTCCCAATTTTTTTGCGATCTTCTTCTGGAAGGAAGCAAGCATAAGATTTGAGAGGAGAAGAAATGCTTTTTTTCCCTTTATGACCTTTACCAGGTCAGTATCCTGCCATTTATTTTTCTGTGTAAGAGATTGATATCTGGATTCGCAGAGTTCAATACAGACCGTTTCAGGCTTTTCCTCCATGATGACATCGTGAACAAATTCTGCGCTTTCCCTTGAAACGTGTGCTGTTCCCAGGAGGATAATTTCCTTGTCATTAAAAAACATTCTGTGTTTATTATCGTTGTTTGACATATCTGTTTAGGTGTATAGTCATTAAGGTTTATCTTTCCAAATAGTATAAAATAAAAGTTTATTATCACAATCAATTTTGCTTGGAAAGCAGTATTTAAAAACTGTAACCCAAGAGGATTAAATGTTTCCGGCCGGAGGCTGACAATATTACTCATCATACTGTGGAGTTATATGGAATTTTAACTCATGGATATTTACCGGGTCTCGAACAATATAAAGATTTCCTGACTACTGAGTGGCTGGGCTCGAAATATAAAAGCGACTTGTTATGTGCCTATCAAATTAAGAAAGCGGTAAAAAATGCAGAAAACTAACCCCGTAAAAGAATTGCTTGAAAAAGGAGTAAGTGAAAGTATTTTTCCGGGTGCGGTGCTTTTTGCGGCACATCACGGTGAAGTTGTTTTGTTTGAAGAGGCTGGATACCGTTCCCTGAAACCTTATAAAAGAATAATCTCCAGAGATACCATTTTTGACCTTGCTTCTCTGACAAAGCCTCTTGCTACCACAATGGCTGTTATGAAACTGTTCGATAACAGTGATATCCTTCTTGATCAGCCGATCGGAAATATACTTCATGAAGACGTGCCAAAAGATAAAATAGGGCTGACCCCAAGGCTTTTATTATGCCACTGTTCAGGTCTGGCCAACTGGGAGCCTTTCTATTCAAAAATTATTCAGTACCCGCTGAACAACAGGAAAAAAATGGTAAGAAGAATCATAATGGATTTACCTCTGGTCTCCATGCCCGGAGAAAGTGCCTTATACAGTGACCTCGGATTCATTATTCTTGAGTGGATAATTGAGGAACTTACAGGCATTCCCTTGCATCTTTTTTTGGATCGCCATTTTTACGGCCCTTTATCTCTCAAAAGGACATTCCTCTGTGATATTGAGAACCATTGCATATTTGACCAGGATCAATTTGCCTCCACAGAAGACTGTATGTGGCGCGGCAAAATTCTTCAGGGTCTTGTCCATGATGAAAATGCATATTCCCTCGGCGGGTATTCCGGTCATGCAGGTTTGTTTGGAACTGCTGAAGACATCTATGTAATATTAAACATGTTGAGAAATCATTTTTATAATAAAAGCAATGCATTTTTAAGGCCTGAGACGGTTACCGAATTCTTCACAAGACAGGAGATTGCTGAAGACAGCACCTGGGCTCTTGGCTGGGATACCCCTTCAGAAGAGAATTCCAGCGCCGGAAAATATTTTTCCCGGAACAGTATAGGGCACCTTGGTTTTACAGGCACATCAATATGGATGGACCTCGAGAAGGATGTTATAGTGATACTTCTTACAAATCGCATCCATCCAACCCGGACCAATGAAAAAATAAAATTGTTCAGGCCGGTTATCCATGACAGGATCATGGAATATATCGGGGCAGGTTTTAAATAGGCGGCTTCAAATAAGCGGGCAGATTTAAGCTGATATTTAAAAGGTGATTAAGAATTCAATGAGGAGAAATAATAATGGCAGATCAGAACATTCGTCTTCATGAGAGACTTCGTGCGCTGGCCCAGAATCTCTGGTGGACGTGGCATCCCGAGGTTATCAGGCTTTTTACCGATCTGGACCCCTCTCTATGGAGACAGGTAGATCACAACCCGGTAGCATTCCTGAATCAGATTACCCCCGAAGAAGTGGAAAAACGCGCGTCGGAACTTGTCCTGCACAGCCGGATAAACTATGCGTTCAGGCGCCTTAATGAATATATGGTGGCAAATAATACATGGGGCTTCATACACGGCGGCAATCTGAATCACAGGCCTGTGGTATATTTTTCTGCGGAATTCGGGATTCATGAATCCCTGCCCATATATTCGGGTGGCCTGGGCATTCTGTCGGGGGATCATCTTAAAAGCGCCTCTGATCTGGGTATTCCTCTCATGGGCATAGGGCTTCTGTATGAGCAGGGTTATTTTAACCAGTACCTGAGTAAGGATGGATGGCAGGAAGAATCATATGTTGATCTCGATATTGAGCAGTCGCCACTGGTAACTTTAAAGGATCCTGAGGGCAAGCCGCTTGTTGTTAATGTTGAAACCAGGACCGGCTTTCTTCATGCACGGGTCTGGCAGCTTCAGGTGGGGCGTATTCCTCTTTTTCTGCTGGACTCAAACATAAAAGATAATTCAGAGGAAGACCGGCAACTGACATCGCGGCTTTATGGCGGGGACAACAGATTGCGCATACGGCAGGAACTGCTACTTGGTATAGGCGGCGCCCGCATTCTTCAGGCCCTGAAAGTCATACCAGGCGTCCTGCACCTGAACGAGGGGCACAGCGCCTTTGCCATACTCGAAGAAATCCGAAGGATAATGGAGTATGACCAGATACCATTTCACAGGGCTAAGCGCCGCGTATCATTATATTCGGTGTTTACCACACATACGCCTGTGGCCGCAGGTCATGACCGGTTTTCTCCTGAGCTGATGGAGGAGCATCTGGGTATTTTTCGGGAAAAACTGGGGCTGTCTCACGATGATTTCATGGCACTCGGACGTGTCAATCCCAGTGATAACCTTGAGCCGTTCTGCATGACGGTCCTTGCGCTGAAAAACTCACAACGAGCCAATGGCGTGTCTGCCATTCACGGGACAGTGAGCCGCCACATGTGGCGTGATCTCTGGCCGGGACGTCCGGAGTCGGAAGTCCCTATAGGCCATATTACAAACGGAGTGCATGTGCTTTCATGGCTGGCGCCTCAGATGAACCAGCTGTACGAGACTCACCTCGGGTATGACTGGGCCACGCGCATGGTACATCCTGATGTGTGGAGGAGAATAGAAGAGATCGATGATGAGGAGTTATGGGAAACCCACCAGAGCCTCAAAATGCGTCTCATACAGTTTGTACGCCGGCGTCTTCAGCTTCAGTCTGAACGCCTGGGCTATGCCAATACAATCAAGCAGATTGATCACATTCTTGATCCGGATGTGCTTACCATCGGCTGCGCCCGCAGGATTGCGGCCTATAAGAGGGGAGATCTGATTCTATCCCAGGCCGAGCGCCTGGAAGGCCTGATTTCTGATTCAACCAGGCCCATACAGATAATCTTTGCGGGCAAGGCCCATCCCCGTGATGACGAGGGCAAGCGTCTGCTTCAGAGGATCGCGAAATACGGTTATGAAAACAGACATTTAAGAAGGATCGTATTTGTTGAGAATTATGACTACAATGTTGCACGTCATCTTGTCCAGGGAGTTGATGTGTGGCTGAATACCCCGCGGAGGCCCCTTGAAGCGTGCGGAACAAGCGGGCAGAAGGTTGTTTTGAACGGTGTGCTTAATCTTTCAGTGCTTGACGGATGGTGGAATGAGGCCTATGACGGAAAAAACGGTTTTGCAATTGGTCACGGCGCCATGCACAATGATCCTGAAGAACAATATCGACGGGATGCTGAATATCTGTATGAGACCCTTGAAAAGGTTGTGATTCCCCTGTACTACGACAAAAACTCGGGAGGCTTACCTCATAAATGGGTCGGCAGAATGAAACATGCCATGCAGAGTCTGGGGTGGCGCTTCAATGCCGCCCGAATGGTAAAAGACTATACCGAGCGGTTTTATCTGCCGGCGGCTATTGCCACCTCGGCTGATACATGAAACATATGGAGAGCTTAAAAATGGCAGGCTGTTAAAAACAATGTCAGAATGAGAGCGATTCCTTAAAGGAGCATCTATGCCATTTAGGTGATACGCCATTATGTATCTGTTCTGCAAATCGGGAATCAGGGCAGTCTGAATTTATGGCGTTTGTGGTGCTGCTAAAGCGGTATTCAATTGCATTATCGTATCTGGAATGGTTCATGATTATTGTGTTGTTGTATATCCAGGTGCCTGGTGAGGATTCGATGCCTATACCCGCATCGGGAAATTCTCCTGAACCGTCATGATAGATCATGTTGTTGCGGATAATGCCGCCGAAATGAGGGGATGATTCGAGACCGAATCCAACACCACGGTCGCAGTTTATGATCAGGTTCTGCTCCACAACAGTGCCCTGTGAGCTGGTCCAGAAGTGTATGGCATGTTCTGCAATATAAACGCCGGGGCTCTGGATATCCCTGAAGGTGTTTTTGCTGACGATCCAGTCTTTTCCTAAATGTACATCCACTCCGCCTGTATACCAGTTCGGGGCCTTTCCTGCGCTGTACTCAAAAAGTTTGTGCTGAAGGAAAAATTATTCAAATTTCATAACACTCTACTATCTCACCAAAATAGAGCGTATGAAAATCGTTTTTTGGATATAGGTTCATATATTCCGCATCCAGGGATGCTGGATCCATAGCTGACTTGTAAACGATTTTACATTCAAAGTGTATTCCCGGAACCTGTATAATTGGTGAATGAGTTTTCTGTGCCGTGCCTGTTTTCAGACCGCATTCCTTAAATTTATCGCATGTACGTCCTGATTTGGTCCCGCAGAACATGAGTTCGTCCTTCATGTTGTCTCTTGGAAAGGACACGGTAAAATCAGATGCTCTTTCTATAATACCGAAGGTGTGTCTTGAGTCGCGTACAGCAACCATCATGATCGGCTTTGACCAGACGATCCCAACGGTTGCCCAGCCAATGGTCATGGTGTTAAGTCGTGCTTCTGCCTTTACAGTCAGAAATGCCCCGTTTTTTATCTGTGCCATCACCTTTTCAGCAACAGCCATGTAATCTAAATGGTTCATCATCATCTCCTGTTTTCATTTTCAGGTAAGCCTAATCAATTAATCAAAAAGGATAGTAAGACAAGCTCCGCGCGAAGATGCCCTTTTGCAGGGAGCAAGCCTTATGTTAAATATTTCTAACAGAATTGCTGAGAGGGCCTTTTTTTAATCAATGTAATATTACTCTCTAAATACCTTCAAGAAATCATCTCTTGAAATTCCGGCTTGAGTTAAAATGGTTCGAAGTGTTGAACTTTTAATGTTAGGATGGTTTGCATTCTACTCAGACCCCAGCTTCAGCTATAAAGGCCTCAATAACAGGAGGGTCCATTTCAATATCTTCAGAACCAAAGGTATCAATATGAAATTTTATTGCCGACTTTACGTCCAGCAGAGCAGCTTCATAGGTATCGCCTTGTCCTACAACAATGCCTTTCATACCCAATGGATATGCAACAAATGTATCCGGATGCTTTTCCACGACTATTTTATATTGTTTCATGTTAAAAACCCCATTTGGTTTAAATCAGTTTAATGAAAGGTATAATAGCATAATTCTCTTTCAACTATCAATTATTATTAACATATTTTATCTCAATGCATAACGCGGCGTTAAATTTAGGGGAGGGTTTATGAAAGCTTAAAACCCGAAGTATATCGGTGCCCGTAATACTGCCAAAGGGAAAATTCAGTGCCGGTTTTTACTAAAGGCATAAACAGTAATCTCCCTTAAAGCTGTTGTGAACTTTATCTGGTTTGTCGTTTTAGTACTGCTGATTGAATTATATCTTTTGCCGCTGCTATCAGATAAAGGGCCATTCCTGAAAGCGCAATATATGCACCGAAAAGGCGTTCGCCAAATGAAGAAATCGTCCACAAAATGTATCCGCTCCCAAGGCACAGAAGAATTTCCAGCCATTGCGTTACTTGAGACTTTCCTGTTTTCGTTGATTTCCATTTGGCTAATAGCATGAAAATAGGCCATGAAAAGGAAAGCAGGACAAGCCAGCCCTGCCATTCTCTTAAATCGAACCAGTCCTTTGCATATTGATAGTTAAATTCTACGGGATCATTTTTTGCCACAGCAGTGATGTTTCCGCCCTTCAAAACGCAGGAATTTCGCTCACATCTGGAAAGCGGCAGAGTAAGTGAACACAATATCAATACGGTAGCTATAATTCGAAGGATAGACAATTCTTTCATTTTGACACCGAATGTCTAATTCAGCCATCTCTGCCTTTTAGCGACTGGCTGCACTGGATATCTATCTGGTCAGTCTGTATCTCACAAATTGGATTTTGATGATGAAAATTATCTTTCACGGTTTCGGATTAAGGACAGCTTAATCACCAATAATTTCATTCAAACCTTCAATAATAAGAGATAGTTCTTCATCGGACACAGTTGTGACTTTCTTCCCTATGCGTTTTACGGAAAGGGTGCGAATCTGGCTGATTTTAACCCACGACTTTTTTGGTAGTTTTTTCCCTTTTAACTCGAGCGTCAAAGGAAAGCCGGCCCTCTGCGCCTGACTAGTCAATGCAACGGCAATAACAGTTCCGGACCTCTCATTAAAAACATTGTGGCTTAATACAAGGACAGGGCGCAATCCGCCCTGTTCGCTACCAATTACAGGATTTAGATCCGCCCAGTATATATTACCCCTTAATATGTCGGCCATTCTTCTAACTCCGACGAAAAACCTTCTTCTGAAAAGGATTGTTCAAATTCAGGGTCAAGCTTTGTGCATTCCTGGGAGAGACGTCTTTTTTCAATACGTGCTATTTTTTCTTTAACAGCCTCCTGGATAGCATTGCTGCGGCTTGGAAACAACTTGGATTTAACAAGGCCGTCGAGTTGTTTTAGTGTGTTGTCATCAATTGTAATGGCAATTTTTGAAGCAGTCATTTTTTAATACCTCCGGTATGATAATATATCATACCGGCTTTGCTTTCAAGAAAAATATCAATTTTCCTTTTATGGCTAACGGCGCCATCAAAATGCGCAATGGGGTGTGTGAATGGGTGGTCTCTCAATGCATAGTAAATATTCGGGTACTCTATGACCGGAGTAATAATTTCAAATGATCGTTACTCAAATTGAACGCATCCATCAGGCTGGTCTTTTTGACAGATTTAGGGTAATAGTCCAATAAACAGTGGAAACTTGATATGGGGTAATGCCCTAAATATGAATAGAGTACTTTCCAGACCCGCAAAGAGGGAGCTTTGAAGATTTTTGTGTTAAAGGAGAATGCCGAGAATGGAAGACAAGATAAGGATATTATGTATATGACATCATAGATCCGAGAAATACTCGTGATTATATAATGCAAATGCTCAATATTATAAAAAACTCAGAAAACCGTGGGATAGGAAGGCATCTCCTCGCAAACTGGCCAACCAAATTCTGATGGCTTCATAAAAAATCCAGGTCGCCAAAAAAGAGTCAAGTCCTTGTTGAATATTCCTCATTCAGGTCTGATGCTTTTTACAAACTTAATTTTGCCGTTCTCAAACTTTCGAATAACAATGCATCTTTTTTGATAAAGAAGCTTTTACTGCAAAATTCATAAGGCTACTACTTTATCAAGTTGATAGTGTACATATAAGTTGATAATGTATATATAAATTGATAGTGTATATATAAATATATACCATATTTGACAATATTCTGCTAATATGTGTACTATAACTGAATTGATCAATCATTAAGCAATTTCAAAATCAGCTATTCTGTATGAGCTCTGTTTTAAGTAAGTGTTTAAGCAAATGAAATATAAGGTCTATTCCTGCGAGCAAAGCCTTTATTTTTCGGCTTTGGATGGATTTAAGGTTTTTGAAAAGGCATTTTTTATAGTAATTTTGAAATTGAGAGGGCACGTAAATGGAAAAAAAAGAATTGTTTAGTACCAGGGAAGTAGCTCAATTTTTGAATATTAATGAAAAAATGGTGTATACCCTGATAGCTGAGAAAGGGCTTCCTGCCAGCAAGGTTACGGGCAAGTGGCTTTTCCCGCGCCATCTGGTTGAGCAATGGCTGGAAAACCAGACCATAAACTTTCCTAAGAGCGGTCAGCCCCTGCCTCCCTATCACGGACTGCTGATAATAAGCGGGAGCAATGATATACTTCTGGAAAGAACTATTTTTCTTTTTAACAGGATTTATCCAGAGCATGTTTCTGTGTTCGGCAACCTGGGAAGTCTCGGAGGCATACGTGCCCTGAGGCGCAACCTGTGTCATGTTGCGGCCAGTCATCTCATGCAGGGAGATGAAAAGGAATACAATTTCGGTGTTGCAAAAGAGGAACTGGAACAGGTTCCAGGCGTTGTAAATTTCTGTCAGCGCGAGCAGGGAATAATAATTCCGAAAGATAATCCAAAACATATTGAAAGTGTTGCAGATCTGGGAAAGCCCGACATAAAGGTTGTGAATCGTCCTTTAGGCACTGGGACACGTTTGCTTTTTGACGCTGAACTATATAAGGCCGGAATTGATGTCGAACGGATAAAAGGTTATAACCACGAATTAAAGCAGCATATGGATGTTGGTCTTGAAATCCTTTCAGGAAGGGCAGATGCAGGACCAGGGATAAAGGCTGTCGCAGGCCTGCTTGGTCTTGATTTTATTCCTATTCGATGGGAACGCTTTGATTTGCTTATACTCAAGGAAAGATTTTTTGAAAAAGGGGTCCAGCTTTTTCTGGGCCTTCTTCATGAACCGGAATTTCGAGAACTTGCAAGGGAGTTGCCGGGTTATGATTTAGAACTTTGTGGTAAGATGGTTTTCCCTCTTTAATATCCATCTTTAGTATCCATCCTAAAAAAGAATTTTTCACAGATAATGTGCAAAAATGCACGTGTTCTTTATTTCAAGCCTTAACAACTGAAAAGGAGAAACTGGTTAATGAAGAAAAAGGTGTTGATCGGGTTTGCTATTTTAGTCGCGCTATTTTTGTGGTCTGTAGTATCCATATTCCCTGACTGGTTGTGGTTTGAAAGTCTGGGCTTTTTTTCCGTTTATAAGACGATGCTTTTGACCAAAATTGGATTCGGCAGTGCAATATGGCTGTTCCTTTTGCTTATTATATATCTGAACCTTTATATCGCGAAAAAGGTTACTGCAGGTGCCCAACACAGAGGATTTCTTGATGATAACGGGCACATCCCCCAGCTCGGTATTTCCATCAAGACTATGAATTCTCTGTTGCTGGCCCTTATTCTGATTGCCAGCTTCATAATTGCAACTAAAGGATCTCTTCAATGGGATATAGTGCTGAGACATTTTTTTCAGCAGGAGTTTGGCGAAAATGATCCCATCTTTGGAAAAGACATAGGCTTTTATATTTTCTCATTGCCTTTTTATTCCTTTATCCGTCACGGGTTGGTAGTACTTTTTGTATTTGCGGGCCTTCTCACAGTTATAACCTATTTCAGGGACGGGGCTATTCAGCTGATAGACGGTTCAGGAAATGAAGAGGGTTTTATTTTGCCAAGGTCAAAAATTTCGATTTCTCCAAAGGCAAAAAAACACCTTCTCTTTCTCGGCGGAATCATTGTTATTTTAATGGCCTGGGGTTACTACCTGAAGGTCTATGAATTGCTTTATTCAACACAGGGAGCTGCATTCGGGGCCAGCTACACCGACGTACATGTCAAGATATGGGGATACAGGGTTCTGGTTTTTATATCCGCTGCATTTGCTGTTATACTTTGTTATAATTCATTGAAGCCAAAGACCAGAATGTTGCTTATGAGCGGAGGAGTGTGGCTGGCCGCGATTTTTCTCTTTTCTACCATTATCCCCATTTTCGTCCAGAAATTTATTGTCAAACCCAACGAATTGTCAAAAGAATTGCCGTATATAAAATATAATATTGAAAATACACGAAAGGCATACAACCTTCACAAAATCATGGAGGTGGACTTTGCGGCTGAAGAGCAGCTTGATCCGGAAGATCTCAAGGCCGATGATACAACCATACAGAATATCAGGATATGGGATGAACGTCCCCTGCTCCAGACATACAGGCAGATACAGGCTATAAGGCTTTATTACGATTTCAATAATGTTGATGTCGGGCGATATGTTCTCGGCAACCAATACCGGCAGGTCATGCTGGCGGCCCGTGAACTTGTGGTGGATCAACTTCCTTCTCAGGCAAACACATGGGTCAACAGACATCTTAAATATACTCACGGATATGGTCTGGCGTTAAGCCCGGTCAATGAAGTTACTCCGGAGGGCCTCCCTCAACTACTTATCAAGGATTTACCGCCTGTCTTTGATGTTGATCTGAAAGTGGAGCGTCCGGAGATATATTATGGAGAAAAAACAACTGAATATGTCCTTGTTAAAACAAAAACAGAAGAATTTGACTATTCAAAGGGAGAAAAAAATGTTTACACAATCTATGAAGGTAAAGGTGGTGTTCTGATTGACTCCTTCATTAAAAGAGCATTATTTGCAGCCGAGTTTAAAGATCCTCAGATACTTTTTACAAATTATCTAACTCCTGAAAGCAGGATTATGTATAACCGCCGAATCGACAGGCGTCTGAGAGTAATAGCTCCTTTTCTCGACTACGACGCAGATCCGTATCTCGTAGTATCTGAAGGAAGACTCTTTTGGATGATTGACGGCTATACGACCTCGGACATGTATCCCTATTCCCAGCACTCAAAGAGTCCTTTCGGCAAGAAACTGATTAATTATATCCGTAATTCAGTAAAGATTACCGTAGATGCATATAATGGCGAGGCGGTATTCTATTTGATTGATGAAAATGACCCTGTTGCCAGGGCCTATTCGAAGATGTTTCCGGAATTGTTCAGGCCATTTAACAAAATGCCTGATGATTTGAAGAGACATATCAGATATCCTATGGGCCTGTTTGAATTGCAGGTTGGCGCATACGGCATTTATCATATGGAGGATCCTCAGGTATTCTACAATCAGGAAGACCTCTGGCAGGTTCCGGATGAGATATACGGTGACAAGCGCCAGTTGATGAAACCCTATTACATCATTATTAAACTGCCGGAAGAGGACAGGGAGGAGTTCCTGCTTATGATCCCTTTTACACCCTCGAAAAAGGATAATATGATAGGGTGGCTGGCGGCCAGATGTGATCTGTCCAACTATGGCAGCCTATTGGCTTTCAGGCTTCCGAAGGACAAATTGATATATGGTCCTATGCAGATCGAGGCCAGGGTGGACCAGCAGACAGAGATATCCAGGGAATTTTCACTGTGGAGTCAAAGAGGGTCAAGTGTCATCAGAGGGAATCTTCTGGTCGTCCCGATCGGTAAAACATTTATATATGTGGAACCGGTATATCTGGAGGCAAGGCAGGAAATTCAGTCTTCCCCGACTAATGATCAGTCTGCCTTAAAAAGTAAAGGGGAGAGAGGCGGCTTTTTAAGACCTGCCAAGGCACGAATATCGGCGTTGCCGGAATTGAAAAGGGTGATTGTCTCCTTTTCAAATAAACTGGCTATGGAAGAAAACCTCGAAACGTCGCTTGGCAAGCTAATGGAAGGCAGTATTTTGTCTGATGAATCTGCTGCAAGCCTGTCTGACTCTTCACCTGCCAGGGATATCCGCAGTCTTATAAGTCAGGCTCTGCAGCATTATAATAGTGCCAAGGAGTTTATACGCGGGGGCGATTGGGCATCCTATGGCAGGGAGCTGGAAAGGATGGAGGAGATACTTAGGGGAATAAATGAATAGATGTAACTATTATAAGGAGACGGCATTATGAAAAAAGCCATAATGATAGCATTGATTATGAATCTGGCGGGTTTTATTCAGGCTTTTGCCTGTACGACCATGCTGGTAACAAAAGGTGCATCGCAAGACGGATCAGTCATTGTAGCTCATTCGGACGACAGCGAGTTGTTTGATCAGCGACTTGTTTATGTTCCTGCTGCTGACCATAAGCCAGGATCGCTCCGCCCTGTTTATTATGATGCCGCTTCTCTGGGCGACAGGCCTGAATATCACGGATATGTGCTGCGCCGATATGTAGGTGTTGACAGGGGGCCTGCTTATGTCAACCCTGATCAGCCTCAGAGTATACCGCTCGGCAGTATTCCTCAGGTTGAGCATACTTATGCCTATTTTGACGGCTCCTACGCAATAATGAACGAGCACCAGCTTATGTTCGGCGAGTGTACTGATGGCACAAAGATTCAGCCTGAACCGGTACCGGGTAAACTTATTTTCTACAGCGCCGAACTCAGCCGTGTAGCGGCTGAGCGCTGTACAAAGGCACGCCAGGCGGTTGAACTGATAGGTAATCTCATTGAGTCATACGGTTATTACGGCACAGGTGAAACCCTGCCAATCGCGGATACAAAAGAAGGGTGGGTCATAGAAATGGCTCCGAGTCCTGAGGGAACCGGTGGCCTTTGGGTAGCAAAGAAGGTGCCGGATGGAGAGGTTTTTGTAGCTGCAAATGAACTGCGCATTCGTGAAGTCGATACTGATGATTCTGATATGCTATTCTCCAAAAATCTTCATGCAATTGCCAAAAAACATGGATGGTGGAAACCGGAGGACGGAAAGCTTGACTGGCTACGGACCGTAAGTCAGGGAGAATACAGTCATCCCTATTATTCACTGAGGAGGGTATGGCGTCTGCAGGCGCGGATGGCTCCTTCACAAAAGAGATCGCCATGGGTGGAAGACGGCTTTACCAGAGAATATCCCTTTTCCATTAAGCCGGACAAAAAACTTGGCGTCAGGGATGTCATGAATTTTTTCAGGGATTATTATCAGGGAACCGAATTTGACCAGTCTAAGGGAATAACAGCTGGGCCTTTCGGCTGTCCTTACCGCTATCCCGGTCCCATGGATGCAGGAGGAGATACCGGAGATCCTAACGCCAGATTAAAAGGCGCATGGGAACGCCCGATTTCAATATATAGATGCGGATTCAGTTATGTCTGCCAGGCACGCGACTGGCTGCCTGATCCAATAGGAGGGGTGGTCTGGTTTGGCCCTGATGAGCCCATGAGTACCTGTTATGTACCCTTTTATGCTGGTGTTCGAAAAATCGCAGCGCCATATTACACCTGTGATACGACGGTTTTCAGTCAGAAAAGCGCCTGGTGGGCATTTAATTTTGTGGCCAACTGGGCTGGTCTGAAATACAGCTATATGATTAAGGATATCAAGCAGAAACAGGATGAAATTGAATGCGCAGAACTTGAGGGCATCAGGAAAATGGATCTGAAGGCAGTTAAAATCTATAAATATGATCCTGAAAAGGTCAGGGATTTGCTCACAACTTATTGTGAAAACCAGGCAAACCAGGTTGTAGATGAGTGGTGGAAATTTGCATGGATTCTTGTTGCCCGATATGATGATGGATATGTGAATGCTCCGGGAAAAATGGCACAGGAAGTCGGATATCCTGAAGAATGGTATAAAAAGTCCGAATGGCCAAACGGCCCCAGGACTTACCAGAGAACCAAAAGCAAGTAAGTGCAACATGCCTTCCTCAGTATGGGTTGCTTTGATGTAATACCTGTAGTGTTATCTGCAGACATATAAAGCAATATGTTTACAGCATACCGTAAAAGATAATATCTTGCCGGTTATAAGAAATAATCAGGCATAGGGGGTCAAGTCTTTGCTTGACACAGCCGATTTAATTGATTAAATATACGGCATGCCAAGACCGTTAAGAATTCAATATCCGAATGCTTGGTATTACATAACAAATCGCGGAAGGCCCGGGGGAAAATTCTGCTCCGGAAGATATGATTACCTGGCTTTTCTTGATCTTTTCCGGTAATAATCCCTGATGTTCGATGTAAGGGTTGCCGCATTCTGCTTGATGCCCGATCACTATCACCTGCTGGTTCAGACCCCTGATGCAAATCTGTCGCAATTTGTGAGGCATTTGGACGGAGTATATACCCAGCGATTTAATCTGGGACATATGCATCGGCAGCTTGTTCCGTGGAAGATACAAGTCGGTTCTTATTGATCAGAATAGGTATCTAATGGATGTTGTCCGCTAAATCCACAGAAATCCCATAAAAGCAGGACTCGAAGACAGATTCGGCCGGTACCCATGGACAAGCCATAAAGGGTATGTGTCGTTGTCAAAAAAATGGGACTGGCTGCACAGGGAATTTGTCTTGTCAAAATTCTGTAAAGACAGGGAAAGGGCCATCAAATACTATAAAAAATTTGTTTCAGAGGAGAGTTCGAAGAGACAGTAAGAATCCTTCTGAAAACGATTGCCAGGGCCTTCAATATAAGGAAGTCCAGTTCGGTAAGCAGCATTGTTAACAGGACAGCAAAGTTGCTATCTTCTTATGGAGACATGAGAAGTTCTTATGAACAAATCAACCATTTTCTGAATTCGGATAAAAAGTAACTTTAACTCAGCCTGGAGGGAGTTTTGGGAAAAACAGGTACTGCAGGAAATAAGGACAAGCGGGTCAGATCCGATTGTTTCGTTGAAATTGAACTGACTGAAATGGGCGGGATAGAGATAGACCTCAAAAGCAAGGTAATAAAGCTTTACAGAGAAGCTATCCTCGATCTCTGTATGGAGGAATTGAGGTTTTTCGGGATCGAAAATGCAAAAGTAATTATAGAAGATCACGGTGCACTACCGTTTATACTGGAAGCAAGAATAGAGGCAGCAGTGAAAATGTGTCTTGACACGGACAGAGAATTCCTGCCTGAAATGATACCTGAAAACCTCTACCATACTGAAAAAGAACGTTTCCGTCGTTCCCGTCTTTATCTTCCGGGAAATACGCCGAGCTACATGATTAATGCGGGTATTCACAAGCCCGATGGAATTATCCTGGATCTTGAAGATGCAGTTGCTCCTTCGAAGAAGGGTGAAGCGAAAATTTTAGTCAGAAATGCACTCAGGCACATCAATTTTTACGGTGCAGAGCGCATGGTAAGGATCAATCAGATCCCCATGGGCTTGGATGATCTTGATTATGTAATACCTCACAACGTGAATGTAGTTCTTATTCCAAAATGCGAAAGCGCTGAACAGATTTTAGAGGTGGATGAACAAATCCTCAGGATTTCCCGCGAAAATGATGTGCATAATCCTGTTTACCTGATGCCGATTATTGAGTCAGCACTCGGTGTTGTTAAGGCCTTTGAAATAGCATCGTCATCTGAAAATATTGTTTCCCTTGCAATCGGGCTGGAAGATTATACTGCTGATGTGGGGACACAGAGAACAATAGAGGGACGGGAATCGTTTTTTGCCAGGAGCCAGGTGGTAAATGCTGCCAGAGCGGCAGGAGTTCAGCCAATAGATTCGGTGTTTTCAGATGTTGCTGATACTGAGGCCCTTAAGAAAACTATTATTGAATCAAAATCTCTGGGTTTTGAAGGTATGGGCTGCATTCATCCGCGGCAGATAAATATAATTCACAAATATTATGCGCCGAACGAAGCTGAAATAGAAAAGGCTAAAATGATCATAGAGGCTTTTTATGAAGCAGAACAAAAGGGTATGGGGGTGGTATCTCTAGGTTCGAAGATGATTGATCCTCCTGTTGTAAAAAGGGCACTGAGGACGATGGAGTATGCTGTAAAGGCAGGGAAATGTCCTAAGGATTGGAGGAAGGTGGATGCCTGATAATTTAATTGAAAATGCAATGGGACGGATGATCCCAACCGAGATAAACGGTAAAAAAATTATACCCTTTATGGGGCTTGGAAAGCATATTCCAGAAGGAAGAAAGTACGGCCCGCAAATATTTTCATCTGTGAATTATCCTGCTGACGGAAATAAAGTGGTGCCATCATTGAAAGATGCTCTGATCAAATGCGGTTTGCGGGACGGGATGACTGTCTCCACTCACCACCATTTGAGGAACGGGGATCTGGTTACAAATGAGATCTTCAGGATTGCCTCGGAAATCGGGATTAAAGACCTGGTCTGGTTCCCTTCTGCGTCTTTCCCGTGCCATGAACCCATTATTGAATATCTTGAAAACGGCACAATAGATCATATTGAAGGGAGTATGAATGGCCCTTTGGGACGATTTACTTCCCAGGGGCGGATGAAGGGGACAGGGGTTCTCCGTTCACACGGCGGAAGGTACCAGGCGGTGCAGGACGGCGAAGTGCGGATAGATATTGCTGTCATAGCAGCGCCGACGTCCGACCCTTTCGGCAATTCAAACGGGCTTTACGGACCATCGGCCTGCGGTGGACTGGGTTATGCCCTGGCGGATTACCAGTATGCAGACAGGGTTATTATACTGACTGATAACCTTGTACCGTTTCCATGCTTTCCCATGCAGATCGTGGGCAACTATGTCGATTTTGTTGTGGAAGTGGAAAGGATAGGGATCCCTGAAAAAATTGTTTCAGGGACAACCAGAATCACCAGGAGTCCTGACCGTCTATATCTTGCTGATTTGACTGCAAGGTTTTGTGACGAAGCAGGATTGATCCGTGACGGGTTTTCATTTCAGACAGGAGCAGGAGGAACTTCACTTGCTATTGGAGAAAACTTTCACAGGATTCTCAAATCGCGGGGAATAAAGGCAAGGTTTGTATCAGGAGGGAGCACACAGTACATATCGAACATGCTCAAGGACGGGTGTCTTGATTATCTTCTGGACGCCCAGACATTTGATCTGGAATCTGTGCGGTCCATGAGAGAAAATCCCAATCACGTGGCTACCTCTATTTTCAATTGCTATAATTATCACGGCAAAGGTAACTATACCACGATGATGGATATTGTGATACTTGGGGCAACAGAAGTGGATGTCAATTTCAACGGCAATGTGGTTACCCATTCCGACGGTTACCTATTGCACGGTATAGGCGGCTGGCAGAACGCCCTGTTCGGCAGGAATGTAATTCTTCCCATCCCCTTATTCCGAGACAGGATCCCTGTGATTAGAGACGAAGTTACCACACTGTGCGGTCCTGGAGAGCTTATTGACGTGATCGTAACCGAAAGAGGCATTGCTATTAATCCGCTCAGGGTTGACCTTATAGAAAAGATGAAAGGTTCTGATCTTCCCATTAAGACAATCCATGAATTGAAAGAAGAAGCTGAAAGGATCTGCGGCAAGTCAAAAACTGCTGAATTTGAAGACAGGATAATTGCTGCGATTAAATGGGTGGACGGGACAGTTATAGATGTTGTTAGACAGGTTAGAGAATAAAGGAGAAATTATGACAGAAAAAAGAACAGTTGTTTTGATGCCTGGTGACGGAATAGGCAAGAAGGTTTTGCCTGAGGCTATAAGGGTTTTGGATGCTGCCGGATTTGAGGCTGAATATGTACATGCGGACATTGGATGGGACTTCTGGTGCAGGGAAGGGAATCCTCTTCCTGACAGGACACTCGAATTATTGGAAAAACACAAAATCAGCCTTTTTGGTGCTATAACATCAAAACCAAAAACAGAAGCAGCAGAAGAGCTTGCTCCGGAACTTAAGGAAAAGGGATATGTCTATTACAGTCCTATTGTCGGACTGAGGCAGCATTTTGATCTTGATATATGCATAAGGCCCTGCAAAACTTTCAAAGGCAACCCCCTCAATTTTATAAGAAGAGGGAAGGGCGGGGCTATCGAAGAACCCGAAATTGATGCGGTGATTTTTCGGCAGAATACCGAAGGACTGTACGGAGGTGTTGAGTGGACAGATCCTCCTGAAGACGTATTTGCGGCATTGAATACCCATCCCAAGATGAAGAACTTTTCCTGGTGCCCAAAAGAGGAACTGGCTGTATCTACAAGGATTTTCACAAAAAAGGCGTCCACAAGGATTATCAGGGCGGCCTTTATGTATGCAAACAAGTTTGGATACAAATCGGTTACACTTTGCGAAAAACCTAATGTCATAAGGGAAACCTCCGGAATGATGCTCGCAATTGCAAAGGAGATGGTCAAGGAATATGATGGGATATCCCTTAAAAATACCAATATTGATGCCCAGATGATGTGGATGACGAAAAATCCTGAGGATTACGGAGTTATTGTAAGCGGAAACATGTTCGGCGATATTGTTTCGGACGGATTTGCCGGGCTTGTCGGAGGTCTGGGTTTCGCATGCAGCGCAAACATCGGCAGAGAAGTTGCCATATTTGAACCTACTCACGGCTCTGCACCTGTATATGCGGATTATGAGACATCAATCGTAAATCCGATTGCCATGATACTTTCAGCATGTATGATGCTTGATCATATCGGTGAAACCGAAAAGGCGGCAAAAATCAGAAAAGCAATTGCCGAGGTCGTGGAAGAGGGCAAAGTACAATGCTATGACATGATGAAGCTTTCAGGTTCACCTGAAGTACTGAAACAGGGAGCGGCTTCAACAACACAGATGACGGATATAATTATTGAGCACCTGGTTTGATAAAGCCGTGAAGGTTGAAGACAGGAGAATGAATATGGATATAAAGGAATTATGGCCTGAATTGGACTGGATCAAAGATGATGATTTGAGAGAAAAGACAGCCAATACCTGGAAACTCGCTCTGGAAAGAAGCGTTTTAAAAGCCGAGGATTTACTGAATATTCCCTTTACACTTCTGGTGCCTGATTTGAAGGTAACTTTTATGGCGCATAAAAGGGCCGTAGTTCACATTGCAAAGGAAAGCGGGGAAAAAATGAATCATTTTTTTAAAGATGATCTGCCGGTGAACATGGATGTTTTGATCTCAGGTGCAATACTGTGTGATGTCGGAAAACTGCTGGAATATGAACTGGATGATAAGGGCAGGGCAGTCCAGGGGAAATATGGAAAATATCTCAGGCATCCCTTTTCAGGAGTGTCTCTGGCCGAAGAATGCGGTGTCCCGCCTGAGGTTTGTCATATCATTGCTGCCCATGCAACAGAGGGTGATCTGGTTAAAAGGTCTACTGAGGCTTATGTAGTCCATCACGCAGATTTTATGACCTTTCTTCCGTTCAAGAGCCGGCTGCAGGTTTGATTTTTTGAGGAAAACAGGAATAGGGCATTTGACAAGATAACAGGATGGACATGATATTAATCCGTTTATTTCCCTGACAATTAATGACGTCAATTGTCATGCTGGTTTTAAAGGCTGTGTTTTAATCTTTTCGGGTTAAATCTGCCGGAGGCAGACAAGCCCGCCATAAACACGGCGGACAAGTATCCCCGAAGCTTGCTTCGTCTTGTCATCCCGGACTTGATAAGCCTGCCCCGGAAAGCGTTTCGGGGGGATCCAGTCAAGCATGTTTCTGGATTCCGGCCCCGAACAGGAATCCGGGACAGGCTGGAGTTTATCCCGAACTTGATTCGGGGCCGGAATGACGGTTGATACCCCATAGCTTGCTGCGGGGTAGTTCATTCATGTAAATCCTGTCAGAAAATTTCGAAAAAGGAGAAAGGCGTGACAGTCATAGAAAAAATTATTGCAAACCATTCTAATAAGGAAAAGGTCTCTCCAGGAGACATTGTTGATATAGAAATTGATGTTCGTGTGGCCAGGGATTTTGGCGGGGCAAATGTAGTAAAAAATCTTCAGGATAATGATCTGGAGTTAGATGATCCTTCCAAAACATTTTTCACCTTTGACTGTAATCCCGGCGGATCGGATCAGAAATATGCTGAGAACCAGCATTTATGCAGACAGTATGCCAGAAAAACGGGAATCAGAGTGTATGATGTGGATGCCGGTGTCGGAACCCATCTGGTAATTGAAAAAGGTATTGCGTATCCGGGCTGTACAATAATATCCACAGATTCTCATGCCAATATACTGGGTGCGATAGGGGCCTTTGGACAGGGTATGGGAGATATGGACACAGCCGCCGCATGGGCTAACGGTAAATTGTGGTTTAAAGTCCCTGAATCCGTAAAGATCACCTTAAAGGGAAAGCGTCCAAAGAATATTTCAGCAAAGGATATCGCTTTAAACCTGTTGAACATATTTGGCTCCAATAAATTATTGGGTTTTTCCGTTGAAATATATGGTGAGGAAACGGACATGTTCACACTGGATGAAAGAATTACAATAGCTTCCATGGCAACGGAGATGGGTGCGATTATTATTCTTTTTACTCCTTCAAAAGATGTGTTGAACTACTGTGAAGAACGATCAGGCAGTAAGCTTGAATTGATCAATGCAGATGAAGATGCGGTATATGTTCAGGAAATTGAACTCGATTTCAGCAGCTTCAGGCAGATGGTATCCCTGCCCGGTCATCCGCACGACACGGCTAATATCAATGAAGTGAAAAAGACCAAAATTGATTCAGGATTTATAGGCTCATGCACTAACGGAAGGCTCGAGGACATGCGTGCTGCGGCAGAAATACTGAACGGAAGAAAAATAGCTCCGGGAGTTGTTCTGAAAATAGTCCCCAGCACGGATGAGATATGGAAGAGCTGCCTTGAGGAGGGATTGATATCCACATTCAAAAATGCGGGTGCACTTGTCGGCAATGCGGGCTGTGCAGGTTGCGCTGCAGGTCAGTTAGGGCAGAATGGCCCGGGTGAGATTACGATCAGCACGGGTAACAGGAATTTTAAGGGAAAGCAGGGTAAGGGAGAAGTCTATCTTGCCTCTCCTGCAAATGTTGCTGCTTCGGCTGTTGCCGGCTATATTACAACCAGGGATGATATCCCTGATAACCCCGCAATATTTTCTGTTACGGAAAGTAAGATAAAAAAGGAAAAGGTCAAGAAGGATAGCAGTAAGGACAAAAAGGTTGTTGTTGAAGGAAATGTATGGGTCATCAAAAAGGACGATATTGATACGGATATGATTTATCATAACCGTTATCTGACCATAACCGATAAAAATGAGATGGGTAAATATACCTTTGACAACCTCGAAGGCTGGGAGGATTTTGCCGGTAAGGCAAAGAGCGGCGATATTGTCATCTCAGGAAAGAATTTCGGCTCCGGAAGCTCCAGGCAGCAGGCAGTGGACTGTTTCAAATCTCTCGGAATTCAGGCTGTAATTGCTGAATCATTCGGCGCTATTTATGAGCGGAACGCAATTAATGCCGCGTTCCCGATTCTTACATATAATAATCTGGATGACCTGGATTTGAAAGACGGCAATAAGGTCAGGATCGATTTTGAAAACGGGATAATAACCAACCTTGAGAACGGCAAAACAGGCCAGGTTGAAAGATTTTCAGAGGTTCAGATGGAGATATATAAAAAGGACGGCTTGATGAAGTAGAATTCCGAACGTTGCTTTTGAGCCATGATAATAGAAACAAGGAGAACATTATGAGTGGTAGAACCTTTGTCGAAAAGATATTCGATGCTCCAGAAGGGAGCATTGTATTTAAAAAACCTGATATCGTATTGTCACATGACAACACATCAAGCATTGAAGGCACATTTAAAAAAATGGGAG
>DAINAR010000019.1:53411-57044 GCA_036733345.1 Deltaproteobacteria bacterium
GTATTGTCACATGACAACACATCAAGCATTGAAGGCACATTTAAAAAAATGGGAGGCGAGAAGGTCGCTGATCCTGATCAAATATTGAGTGTGCTTGATCATAATGCCCCGCCCACGAACAGCAAGCTTGCCAACGACTATCAAAAAATCAGGGATTTTGTGAATTCCCAGGGTGTAAGCAAATTCTATGATGTAGGTGACGGTATCTGTCATCAGATAATGTCATATCATGCCAGGCCAGGTATGATAATCGTAGGAAGTGACAGCCACACATGCACTGCAGGGGCATTCAATGCATTTGCGGCAGGGATTGACAGGACTGAAACCGCAGGACTCTGGAAACAGGGAGAGACATGGTTCCGGGTCCCTGAGACAATCAAAATAACGCTCCTCGGAGAACTGAAAAAGCCAGTTGCTTCAAAGGATCTTGCTCTATGGATTATAGGAATGCTCGGATCAAGCGGGGCGGATTACATGTCTATTGAGTACCACGGTCAGGGCGTAGAAAGCCTTTCTATTTCTGAAAGAATGACGCTGGCGAACCTTGCTTCAGAAATGGGGGCCAAGAATGCTGTATTTCCATGCGATGGTGTTTTGAATGAATTTTACGGTGAAGAACTGAAAGGCGGTGTATGGGCGGACGAAGATGCAGTTTATTTAAAAGAAATCGAAATTGATCTGGGTGAAATATTTCCGGTAATCGCATGCCCGCACCATGTTGATAATGTGAAGGGTGTATCAGAGGTCGCAGGGACAAATATAAATCAGGCATTGATCGGGACATGTACAAATGGCAGACTGGATGACCTTAAGATTGCTTCGGATATCCTTAAAGGGAAAAAACTTCCTCAGGGTTTTCAGTTATTGGTAATTCCGGCATCAAAGAAAATATATACGGAGGCCATGAAACAGGGAATAATAGAGACACTTATCAATTCAGGCGCTAATATATTAGCGCCTTCCTGCGGTCCATGCCTGGGGACAGGGCAGGGAATACCGGCGGATGGCTATAATGTAATTTCAACCGCAAATCGCAACTTTCTGGGCAGAATGGGGAACAAGAATTCAAATATATATCTCGGATCACCTGCTACTGTTGCAAAATCAGCCCTTTACGGTGCGATCGCGGATCCGAGAGAGAAAAAGGGCATTGAAGCCTTTCCGTATAAGAAGGAACAAAGCAAGACCGTTATGGTTGCGCAGGAGGATGATCGTTATTTAAACGGGATATGGGATTATACGGATGTTGATAATTTAAATACAGACCAGATGTTTGCAGGCAACCTTACTTACAATATCAACAGTTCAGAGCCCGATAAGATTGCTCCCTATCTTTTTAAGGGATTTGATGACAGCTTTGCCGAGAGAGTGCAGAAAGGTGATGTTATTATTGCAGGAGAAAACTTCGGGTGCGGCAGTTCGCGTGAACACCCCTCTGTCGGGCTTGCTTTTGCAGGAGTAAGGGCCGTTATCGTAAAATCAGTATCAAGGATTTTTTTCCGTTCAGCAATAAATCAGGGCCTCCTGATTCTTGTAATACCTGAAGCGGTGGAGTATTACAGAAAAGGCGACCCTGCTGAACTCGATTTAGAAAACGGTATTATAAAAATAAAAGACAGGGATTTCAGCTTCCCAGCTCTTCCTCCTAAATTAATGGAGATAATTAAGGCAGGAGGGCTGGTCGACTGGATCAAAGGCGCATAAAGCAACTCATGGTGAACTATCGGACAGATTCCTGAAACTGATTTAAACATATTCTCAGGTATGAGTAAATTAGTGTTGGGTATAGTGAAATGACTATTTCGAGGAGAAACCCTTGAGCACCGTTTCTCTGGTTCGCTGCGAATCATATGAATACCAGCTGATTGATTCCTCTGTCCGCCGAGCAGTAAATCTGCTGGGCGGCATATCGAGGTTTGTAAAGCCCGGGAATCGAGTCTTATTGAAGCCCAATCTGCTGTCCGCCAATCCTCCTGAAAGACATATTACCACCAATCCCGCAGTAGTACGTGCCGTGGCCGCACTGGTAATAGAAGCAGGCGGGCTGCCGTTTATTGGAGACAGCCCTGCTCTCGATTCTTTTAAGCGGGTTTCGGAGAAGACGGGGATGGCAGATATTGCTGGAGAGCTTGGAATAGAACTTATTGAACTTACCAACCCTACTCCTGCCGCCCATCAGGATAATTCATTATTCAAGAAGCTGGAAATAGCCGCCCAGGCACTTGAAGCAGACGCAGTAATAAATCTTCCAAAACTAAAGACTCATTCACAGATGCTTTTTACGCTGGGGGTGAAAAACCTGTTCGGCACAATTGTTGCCCAGCGAAAGGCTGAATGGCACTATATGGTTGGAGTGAATCGTGATACATTTGCCTCCCTTCACCTTGATATATATCTTGCAATAAAGCCGGCTTTGACAATAATGGACGGGATTGTGGGAATGGAGGGCCATGGGCCTTCAAACGGCAGCCCAAGGCATGTCAATCTTATTGCCGCATCAGAAGATGCAGTAGCTCTGGATGTGGCTGTCTGTGATATTTTAAAAGCTCCCCTGAATTCTTTTCCGCTTTACCGTGCAGCCAAGGAAAGAGATATAGGCGAAACTGATTTAGGAAGAATTCTTTTCAAAGGCGACCCTGTTGAAAGCTTTGCAGTAAAAGATTTTGACTCACCGGCATTGGATTCTCTGAGGGTAATGCCGGGCGTATTTGACTGTTTCAGCAAGCGTTTTCTAGTATCAAAACCTTTTTGCGATAGACATAAGTGCATAGCCTGCGGGCAATGTGCAGAGTTCTGTCCCGCAGGTGCCCTTCAAATGAAGAAGCAGAGAATAATTTTCAATTATGAGAAATGCATTCGCTGTTACTGCTGCCAGGAAATATGCCCGCAGGATGCAATTCAGTTCAAAACAGGATTGCTGGTGAGGTTATTAAACCGGATGAATAGATAAGTAATATCTGATGACATTATAAAAGCTTGACAAAGGCTCAGATTTTTTGAGCATATAATCATTAATTGAACAAAATTTAACTTTTATAAATATCAGAGGATCAGAAATGGGAAAGCTGGCAGGTCTGGAGGAATATCTGGCTGAAAAATATAATATATCGGTTTTTGATAATGCAGTCGATTCCAGAAAGCAATGGGCAATGCATGTTCATAACAACAGCATTATTAAGGGTGTGATAAAAGAAAACCTCAGGTATGATATTAAAATCATAAGTAAAAATCCAGATGAAGAAGTTATCCCAAAAATTGATATAAAGCTGGTTTATCCTGACGCCATTTCTGATTCGGTAGGACCGCTTTTAAATGGAGACAAAAAGGTAAAGGCGCTTGGGCTTCAGCCAATATCCGCGCCAGCAAAAAGATATCATGTCAAAAACAAATCGCTTTTTCCATTGATGAAAGAGCGGAAACTCGTTTTTTTTACCTTGCTGGAGGGAGAGGTTGTCAGGGGTATAATCGCAGGGTTCAGCAGATATGAAATCACCTTGCATATGAAGGGAGGAGTTCCGGTAACAATACTCAGACACAGTATCTATGACCTGCGTGACAAGAATAGCCGGTGTTATTTAAAATCCTATCAGGAAACGCGCAGAGATTGGGAAAAGAGCCCCTTATACGGCATTT
>DAINAR010000020.1:0-56777 GCA_036733345.1 Deltaproteobacteria bacterium
TCGGACCATTGAACTATATATCCAAGTAAAATGGATATGTTACGACCCCACATTGTGGCGCAAAAGGGGACGACCGTAAATAAACAAATAACTTGACAATTTGTAAACTCAGGTACAATAATTTGATCATGCCAAGAATAGCCCGATTAGATACGCCTGGCCTCCTGCATCATGTGATGATAAGAGGGATAGAACGCCGGAAGATATTCAATGATAATGAGGACCGTGATAATTTCATTGAAAGAATGTCCAAGCTTCTGCCTGAAACAAAAACGCAATGCTATGCCTGGTCTTTTTTACCTAATCACGCTCATTTCTTATTCAGAAGTGGTCCTAAAGGCATTGCAGCCTTGATGAGAAGGCTCCTTACAGGATACGTCGTAACATACAACAGAAGGCACAAGCGCCATGGCCAGCTATTCCAGAACAGGTATAAGTCCATAGTGTGTCAGGAAGATTCCTATTTATTGGAACTGGTCAGGTATATTCATTTAAATCCCCTGCGTGCAAAGAGAGTTAACTATTTGAATGAACTGGATAATTATTCATATTCAGGCCACAAATCTTTAATGGGAAAAGTAAAATTGGAATGGCAGGATACTGAATATGTTTTAGGTTATTTTGGAAAAACAGAGGGCGAAGCAAGAAAAAAATACAGGTCTTATGTTGAAAAAGGGATAGAATTAGGAAGGAGGCCTGAGCTGGTTGGAGGGGGATTGATAAGAAGCCTTGGCGGTTGGGATGAGGTTAAAAAGCTGAAATTAAAAGGCAAGGAAAGGATCAAGAGCGATCAAAGGATACTGGGAGAGAGTGAATTTGTATCTGATATACTATTAGAATCTGAGGATCAATTTGCCAGGAAATACAAACTTAAAAGACTTGGCTATAATTTTGAAAAGGTAATGGAGAGAGTGTCTGACCTTATCCACTTGGACAAGAACTACATAACCGGAAAGGGTAGACAGAGGGACCGTGTTATAGCAAGGGATTTGATTTGTTATTTTAGTGTCAATGAACTGGGTATGGCAATGGTAGATTTGGCAAGGAGATTTGATATGACACCTGCTGCTGTCAGTTGTGCGGTTCAGCGCGGAGAGAAATGGGCAAATGAAAATGATTATAAACTGGAAATTTAAGTTATTTTAATATTAACGGTCGTCCCCCAAATCCACAAAATGGAGAAAACATATGGCTCAATTTAAATATTCCAATATGGAAAAAGAAATGGAGGTCTATGGTTACGATACCGTGATAAAGAGCCATTGCCGAATGTGTCATGGGGGATGCGGTGTTCTTATCTACCTGAAAAACGGGAGAATTGAAAAAATTGCAGGTGACCCTGATTGCCCGATCAACCATGGAACCCTTTGCTCAAAAGGAATAGGATCCACACAGCTTGCCTATCATCCGGATCGACTCACCTATCCGGTCAGACGGGTCGGAGCGAAGGGCAGCGGGAAGTGGGAGCGCATCTCATGGGATGATGCCCTGGAGACAATTGCTGAAAAAGTACTCCATTACAGGGATACCTTTGGCGCAGAATCTATTGTACCGGGCTATGGTACGGGCCGGGAAAACGAGGCGGTGATCTATCGTTTTGCTAACCTTCTTGGCACGCCAAACGTCCTTACGGCAGGTCATTTTTGCTATGGACCAAGGATCTCTACCACGATAATCACATGCGGCACAAACCCCATAGTGGACTATGAAAACAACCCAAAGTGTATCATGGTCTGGGGAAATAATGTGGTGATCAGCAATCCCGACTGCTATAAGGGTGAACCATTCTCACAAGCCCTGGATAAAGGTGCGAAACTTATTGCAATAGATCCGAGGCTTACCCGTATTGCAGCCCGTGCCGATATCTGGCTCCCTTTGAGACCAGGGACTGACACGGCCCTTGCCTTTGGTATGCTCAATGTGATTATAGAGGAACAACTCTATGACAAGGACTTTGTGGAAAATCATGTATACGGGTGGGAACCCTTCGTTGAACGTGTTAATGAATACCCTCTGGAGAGGGTGGAAAAAATCACCTGGGTCCCAAAAGAAAAGATTCAGAAAGCAGCCCGGCTTTTTGCTACCACAAAACCCGCAGCCATCCAGTGGGGGGTAGCAATTGAACAGCAGGTAAATTGTGCGGACAATAACCGTATCCTTCTGGCCCTCATGGGCATCACGGGGAATATAGATGCAAAGGGTGGGCAGGTTCTTTTCAAAACCCCAAAGATCAATAATGTAGGCCGTTTCGGAGCCCATGCTATGCTTCCCAGGGAGCAGGCAGAGAAACGGCTGGGGGGTGAAAGATTCCGGCTGGGCGGGAATTTCGCTATTATCAATCCTAAATGCGTCTGGGATGCCATCCTTGAAGAAAAACCCTATCCAGTAAAGATGCTGTTTTTGATCAGCTCCAACCCTTTAATGACTCGCGGAAATGCAAACGAAGTGTACAGGGCCTTGAAAGCGGTAGAGTTCATGGCTGTGTCGGATTTCTTTATCACACCCACTGCGGAACTGGCAGATATAGTTCTGCCTGCGGCCACATGGCTGGAGATGGATTACATCGCGGATTTCTGGAAGCGGCACGGATATATTTTTCCGCGAAGAAAGGCTGTTCAGATCGGGGAATGCCGTTCGGATCACGAGATGCTAAACGACCTGGGCCACAGGGTAGGCCAGGGAGAGTACTGGTGGGATACATTTGAGGGAGGTCTGGATTACATCCTCGAGCCCATGGGAATCAAGTGGAGAGATTTTAAGAAAATGGACTATCTCCGTGGGGAAGTCGTTTATCAAAAATATAAAGAAAAAGGCTTTTCCACACCGACGGGAAAATTTGAGCTTTCCTCCACTCTTCTTGAAAAATGGGGTTATGATCCTCTGCCTCAATTCAGGGAGCCGCCGGAAGGACCGATAAGCACCCCGGAACTTTATGAGGAATATCCATATATCCTGATTACTGGGAGAAGGATCCCCGGCTTTTTTCACTCGGAAAATCGACAACTCCCGTGGATGCGGGAGCTTCACAGGGAACCTGTAGTGGAAATTCATCCGGATACGGCTGAAAAAGAAGGGATTGGGGAAGGAGACTGGGTCATTATTGAATCCCCTCGCGGCAAGGTCAGGCAGCGGGCCAAATTTTTTGAGGGCATGGATCAAAGAATCGTCTCCGCAGAACACGCCTGGTGGTTTCCGGAGAAAAAAGATCCCGGACACGGGTGGAAAGAGTCCAATATCAATATTTTGACGAGTAATGCCTATGAACATTGTGATCCGGCCATGGGCGCAACCCACGTACGAACACTTCTGTGCAAAATCAGCCCTGAGACGTGAGAAAGGAATGAAAGCAAATGAAATCCTATGCACTGATTATTGATAATGAATCCTGTTGGGGGTGCAGGACATGTGAGGTAGCATGTAAACAGGAAATCAGTTCTCCTGAAGGTGTACAACTGATTAAAGTCCTGGAGGACGGCCCTCGCATCATCGATGGGAAACCGGAGTTTACATTTCGAGTTAATGTCTGCCAACACTGCGATGAACCTGCCTGTGTCGATGTCTGTCCTGAGGAAGCCATATTCAAGAGAGATGATAATGTTGTCATCCTGGATGGAGAAAAATGCATCGGATGCGAACTCTGCATAGACGCATGCCCCTATGATGCCATCGCCTTTGATTCGGAGAAAGGGATGGCTCAAAAATGTAACCTGTGTTTTCACCGGGTGGATAACGGGCTCAACCCTGCATGCGCCGACAATGTCTGCCCCGGGCATTGCATCTATTTCGGAGATCCTGATATCATTAAAAGGGAAATTGCGGAAAAGCAAGCACGACGGGCAAAAGAACCTTCAAAAGGACGCTCTTTTATAATTTAATCAGCATTATATCTAATTGATATCCATTAATATTATTTCACAATTTGAAAAATAGTATTTAAATTCCTTTTAAATAAATAGCGATTTAATTGAAATATAAAAGAGCGCTACCACTGGCAAAGTGACCTGTCAATACAGACCTCTTCCTCAAAAATCATGAACAGGCTTTTTTATGTCTTGACAAAGAACAAAAGTGTTATAATATCACTCCACAATGGGTTCGGGACGTGGCGCAGTCTGGAAGCGCACCTGAATGGGGTTCAGGGGGCCGAGAGTTCAAATCTCTCCGTCCCGACCATCTTTTCTAAATCCTATATTAAATGCATGCCATACCTTACTGAGAATTTCCCTGATTACCAATCGGCAAGAGAAAGAGAAATATTCCTCTAGTCCGGCCAAGGACGAAAATGGCTGTATTTATTTGAATCCCGGTCCTGTTCCGCCTCTGTCAGATTAAAAAACTTAACCCAATAGAATCTTGACAAACAAATATAAGACAGCGATACTTTTATACTGGATAATAAACTACCCTGCCGCAAGCCTGCCTGTGCGATGCACGCCGACAGGCAGCGGGGTATATAGATAAACATTGAAAGCTCCAAGGGACGGGGCCTTGTCCGCCGTGTTTATGGAGGGTTTACCCGCCAGTGTTTATGGAGGGTTTACCCGCCAGTCTTTGTGGCGGGCTTGTCCACCAGTCTTTATGGATGGTTTACCAGCCTTTTACCAGCCTTTGGCTGGTTGGCTGGTTGGCTGGCTGGCTGGCTGGCGGATTAAATACTGCCCATTCATATATGGCCTGTTTTTGTTTTTTTATTGGAATGTTGAACAGGAGCCTGCCGAATCAGGTATTGCAACTGCACAGGGCAGGTAACGCTGTCGGTATAACTTATATATGGTATGCCGACATTTTGGAAATCATTTATCTTATGAGAATACCATCAATTGAAAAATGCTATCAACTTATGTCGGAAATGGGCATGCTGGAGCATATCGTCGCCCATTCTGTCCAGGTCTGTCGGGTTGCCTCCCTGCTTGTAGATTATCTGGGAGAACAGGGTATTGCCCTTAACAGCAGACTTATTCAGGCTTCAGCCCTGCTTCATGATATTACAAAAACAAAGAGCATTGAAACCGGCGAAAACCATGCCCTGACAGGGAAACAGGTCCTCATGGATATGGGATATCCTGATGTTGGTATTATTGTCGGACAACACGTTGTTCTGGATGAATATTTTTCCTCGGACACACCCGTAGAGGAAGAAATTGTGAACTATGCAGATAAACGAGTACTCCATAATAAAGTAACGAATATTGAGGAAAGACTGAAATACGTTATGGAACGATATGGCAAAGATCCGGAACGCAGGCAGCGAATTTTGACTCTATGGGATAAAACAAAAAGACTGGAAGATCGACTTTTTTCTTTTTTACCCTTTTCCCCTGAAGAGCTTGATGAATTGCTGGAATCGTATGACTGCATTCCGTTCCTTTTTCAAGAGCAGTCAGGCAAATAAAAATTAATCATTCCACCCTGTCTCTGCTTCATGACTTAATTTATGAAAAAATTTTCTTTTATTCATGCAGGCGACCTTCATCTTGACAGCCCCTTCAGAGGTATAACCACACAATCCTCACATATCGCACATATACTCCGTTCTGCAACCTTTAACGCCTATGAATCCCTGATCCAATTGTGCATGGATAAGCAAGTCGAGTTTCTCTTGATTGCCGGAGATATCTATGATTCGACTGACCGTAGCCTAAGGGCACAGCTAAAATTCCTTGATGGTCTAAAAACCTTGTCAGACAACAATATACCTTCATTTATTGTCCACGGAAACCACGATCCTGTTGAGTCATGGTCTTCAACAATAGAATGGCCCGATGAAGTATGCATTTTCAAAGGCAGCGATGTTGAAACAAAACTGGTAAGGATAGACGGGAAACCAATAGTCTCGGTATCGGGGATCAGTTTTCAGAAGAAAAATGAGCCTAACAACCTGTCCCGGAAATTCAGAGCAACCAATCCGGATATTTTTCAGATAGGAGTATTGCACTGCAATTGCGGCGGCAATCCTTATCATGCGCCCTATGCGCCCTGCACACTGGACGACTTGACTTCAGCCGGTTTTGATTACTGGGCTCTCGGCCATGTACACGAAAAAAAGATACTGAGCAAAATCCCCTGTGTCGTGTATCCGGGAAACACCCAGGGGCTCAATATTCGGGAACAGGGCGAACGCGGATGCTATCTGGTGACTGTAAGTGAGGATCATCATGTTGATCTGGAGTTCTGTCCGCTGGATACTGTAAGATGGCTTACTTCCGAGATTGCAATCGACAATATCGCATCCTTTGACATTCTGGATCAGGCTCTCGCTGATACTTTGGAAAGATTAAGGGATAATGCTGAAGGACGTTTGGTCGTTTGTCGTATCAGGATTTCGGGGCGAGGTCCTCTTTCCGGAGAACTGAGAAAAGCAAATGTGGCGAATGACCTTCTTGAAAGGGTCAGGGAGACAGGATTTTCAGGTGATCCATTTGTATGGGTTCAGGATATTGATATAAAATGCCGGCCTCAACTTGATATGGAACAGCGCCGTAATGTAAATGACCTGCTTGGACAGATATTAAGTCTTTCAAATGAAATAACTGAGCTTCTGCAGGAAAAAGATGCCGATTCCCCTGCCCTGCTGAATGGCCTGAAATCAGCCCTGAATGACCTTTATGCTAATCGGCGCGCCACAAAAATACTGGAACCTGTTACACCTGAAAATTTTAAAAAGATTATAAGTGAGGCCGAACTACTGTGTGTTGATTTGATGGAGACAGAAGAATGATATTTAACCGTGACTTCCCGGTAGCTGCGAATGAAAATAACGTCTTTGCATATTAATGGCTTCGGGTCCTTTTACAATGAATCAATTACTGGTTTAAGTCCGGGGCTGGTCCTTTTTCAGGGCAATAACGAGGCCGGCAAATCCACGCTTGTCGGGTTTATCCGCACGGTTCTCTTTGGATTTCCCCGTGCAAATTCACAGGATGCCGGCTACCCTCCTCTTGCAGGAGGAATACATGGAGGGAGGATCGGGCTTATAAACTCGGCTGGCGAGAATTTTACAGTAGAGCGTAAACCGGGAAAAGGAGGAGGCAGGGTTACAGTTACAGGCCCTGATGTAAATGCAGGCGGCAGCGAATTGCTTCTTCAATTGATGGGAGGCATTACATATGAAGTTTTCAAGAATATCTATGCATTCAGCCTCTCAGAACTGCAGACGATTAATACGCTCAGAGCAGAAGGTCTTAAGGCCGTTATTTATGGAGCCAGTGCAGGTACGGCAATGCTGGCCCTGCAAAAGGCTAATAAACAGATCAAAGACAGGCTTGAAAGCCTTTATAAACCCGGAGGAAAAAACCCCTTTATAAACACCAAGATTTCAGAGCTGGAAAAAATCCGAATGGAACTGCGGGAGGCGTCAAAAGACCTTGAAATATACGATCACTCTTGCATTGAATTGAGCCTTGTGGAGAAAAAAATCCGGTCCCTTCATAATGATTATCTCATTGTCAGCAGAAAAAAGGAGAAAAATGATTCCTATGAACGGCTCTGGCCGGAATGGCTTGGTCTGGAAGAGTCGGAAAAAGCTCTCAGTGAACTAGGTCAGGTTGTCGAATCATTTCCGGAAAACGGAATAGTGATGCTGGATAAGGACCTGAGCTCGCTTCAAAACCATCAGGATCATCTTTTCGAACTTCAGGAAGAACTTGCTAAACTCCAAAAAGAGTTCAAAGTGCTGGTTGTGGATGATCGGATACTTGAGCATGGGCCATCCATCAGTCTTTTGCTTGAGTATAGAAATGAATATATTGAAAAAATGAAGTCCCTTCCAATGACTATTCAGGAAAAAAAACTGGTTCAATCCGAAATCAGAGACCTTGTAAATAGCCTGGGTAAAAACTGGTCAGAAGAGACAGTTCTTTCGACAGACAGGTCTCTGTTTATTTATGAGGCCGTCCAAAGACAGGAAGAAGAGTTCATTCGCATAGAGCGCAAACTCGCAACTCAGGAGGAAATATTCAGCCTTAAAAATGAAGAATATAAAAAGCTGGCCCGTGAAGAAGCCGTTGCCATGACAAGTCTCAATGATTTTGGTGAAATAACGACTGATTTTGAAGAACAGATCGTGATGAAACTCCAGCATGGCCGGGACGAATTTGCAGGTGCAATACGGGATATTCCCAAACGTAAAAGTGAACTTGAACAGCAGCAACAACAGTTAGAAAGGCTTATCCGGGAAATTGACCAGAGATGGACTGAAGATGATGTCAACGGTTTTGACAGCTCAATACCTGCTCAAAAAAAGGTGGAAGATTTTGCCTTAAAATTCAGTCATGCAGAAATGGAGCTGCATGATACAGAAATTATCTGCAGCACCATTAAAACCAATATGGATAATACCCGCAAAAGGCATCAGGAAGCCTTATCTGACCTCATGGATGAACCTGAATCAAAATTTATATCGAGGGATGAAATTGGAATTCTTACGTCCATATTAAATGGCCTGCGATCTGATCTCTATAAAGCTGAGCAGCTTGATCTAGAGATCAGGCATCATGAAGACAGGCTTTCCGATAAAAATCAGGAGTTAAAAAGGCTTAAAGAGGTTGAGGATGATTGGCCAGGCATTTTTAAGCAGACAGCCTGGGTGTCAGGCTCAATCCTGCTAATTATTTCAGGTGCAGTTGCCTTATTCGGAAGACCTTTTGAAGCACTAGTAACGGGTGGTGTAATTGCATTACTGGCTATAATAGCATTATTTTTGCTGTTCAGGATAGAACGCGGAAAAAAAAGACTGTTTAAGGCTAATGAATCCCGGGTAACAGACAAGGAACTTGAGATAAAAGATATTGAGGCAGTTCTGTCTGAATATCGAGATCATGCCAGTGAAATTAAGACGGCTGTCTGCCTCAATGCAAAGAAGGCCGGCTTACCTGAATCTGTTACATTTGAAGCCCTGAACAGCATCCGGGATCGAGCAGAAAAAGATGTATCAGCATTTGAAAAACGAAGCAGTCTTTCAGAGCGGGTTGAAAACCTTGAAACGGATGTAAAAAGGCATGAGAAGGCTCTCAATATTGCCGGGGAAAAGAAGAACAAATGCCAGCAGTCTCTTCAGGAATTAGAGATTGACTGGAAAGATTATTTAAAAAGAATCAGGCTCAGTCCGGACCTAGAGCCGGCGCTAATGACCGTAATTTTCAGTAAGGTTGAGGCCGCCCGCCAGCAGTTGAACAATATCGAAATACTGAGAAATCGAATTAAAGAGATGAATGAGACGCGAAAAAAATATTTTTCGCTGGCAGAAAAAATTCAATCACTTGCTCAATTCTGCAAATACTCTGATGAGGATTTTCTAGCAGAAATTGACAGGTTTTTTCTTAAGCTCAAGGAAAATGAAAAACTGCTGGAGCATTATAGAAATGCCCTGCACACACTTGATGAAAAACGAAAACAAAAGGATGATGCTCAAAAAGCCGTAAATGAAGCACAGGAGGCATTAGATGAAGTTCTAAAAGAAAAGTCCGAACTTTCGGATAATTGGCGGTCATGGCTTAAGGAACGAGGATTGCCGGTTGATCTTTCTCCAAAATCGGCATTTGAAGCAATTGACAGAATAGACAAATGCGTTGAAAAAATTAATAAAAGGAACAAGCTGGATAATGATATTAGTAATATGCAGAGGGATATATCAAAATACCAGAAAGATGCCGCAGTAATATTGCATAAACTTGAGAGACCCTTGCCTGAGCCTGAAAAACTGCCTATGGTTGTGGACGAACTGGTGTCTGAGCTTGATAGAAGTAAAGGTGATTTTCGTGAGAAGGCAAGCATTAGCAAACAGATGGAAAAGACCGAAACCCAGAAAAAAGCTGTTCAGGCTCAGATAAATCAATGCACACAAAGGATAGATAATCTGCTCAGTGAATGTGGTGCTGAAAATGAAAGTGATTTTCGCAACCGGGGATATCTGTTTTCCGAAAGGAAAAGACTGGCTGAAGAAATAGGCACATACGAAAAAAACCTGCGCAGGATCTCCGGAGAGACGGACATCTATACACTGAAAAAAAAGTTGAAAGGCCTCAAACTTGAAGAGATAAAAAATGAAAAGGATGAGCTTGCTGCAAAGGCCAGGGATATCGAGATTGATCTGGAAGAATTGAGAAACAGGAAGGCCGAACTCAAACAAACCATTGAGACAATCAAATCAGCGGATGATATTGCAAGACTGAGATCAGAAGAGGAATCTGTTCTTTCTGAGATAAGGCAGTCAGCTTTTGACTGGGCAAGATATGCTGCGGCAAAGTTCCTGATTGAAAAGGCAAGGGAAAAATATGAAAAAGAACAGCAGCCAAAGGTGATTCACGATGCAGGCAGTTTTTTCAAAAAAATTACAGCATCCCGGTACAGGAGTCTTTTTGCCCCCATGGGCGAAGATACAATAGAAGTTATCACATCAAAGGATGAGCGGAAAAAGACTGATGAACTAAGCCGTGGAACTGCGGAGCAGCTCTATTTATCTATCAGGTTTGGCTATATTCTAAACCGTGCTCAAAACTCTGAACCCCTTCCTGTAATAATGGATGATATCCTTGTAAACTTTGACCCGATAAGGGCGCGGGAAGCTGCAAAGGCCGTTCTGGAGCTGTCAAAGGATCAGCAGGTGCTGTTCTTTACGTGTCACCCTGATACAATATCTATATTCAAAGAAATAGGCCCTTCAATTCCCCTGTACCTCCTGGAAGACGGGCATTTTTTAGGGAAGGAATAGCCAAAGCTATGGTTTAATGAACATGTTAAAAAAGAGAGGAACTGTATGGAAAACAAAAATTTTAAAAATTCAATAGTCCTGTTATTTTTAGCACTGTTAATTTTCACTCATGGATGTTTTTCAATTAAAGAATATGGAAAAATTCGTCCTGTCCGCAGCGCGGAAAATATGGTGACAATAGAAGAGATAATTAAAGGATGGCAGAATTATGATATTTACTATGCTGATATTAATCCTGCATATCCTTCGGCAATATTGATTGATCCTAAAGGTGATGAAAGACGACTCACCAATGACAAATGGGTTCCTGTTAAAAAACAGGACGAATTAATTGAATTGATCAAGTGGATCGATATGGATATAGATTTTCCGCCGGATCTCCTTGCTGTTTTAGGACCTGATGAACAGGTCTTCGGATATCTGTATACCGGATGGAATCATGTGCTGATCAAGGTAGTGGATAGCAGAACTCTCTGGGTGGATGATTCCCCGCTGCCGATAAATGAATTGGATGATAATTCTATGCCCGGCATTTAAAATTATTACCGGGCGTAGAATCCGTTTTCAAACCATATTCAATCTTTCGATCTGAATATATTATTCTATCTGTGATGCCATCCATACCCCCGTTTTTGGTAATTATGAGGTTTATTATTCCTGAAATATGGATAATGACTCCATTTGGGATGATAATACTGCCGATGTACCGGCGCATAAATCACTTTGCAACGGGGGGGAGGAGGCTGAGTAGGATAGTAATTCCAGGAATAATGGACTCTGTTTCCGGCCTGAGATAAAACTGCTCCTGCCAGTATGGCAGTGCCGGCAATAACAGCTGCCGTTTCCCACTTCCGATTGGCACTTGCCGATGGCAGCAGGAAGGAGAGGCTTAATGCTATTGCAGCGATGCTCAATAAAATTTTCTTTTTCATTTTTCTCTCCTTTGGTTAAGATTTCATATTTAATCAAGGATTAATGTCTCCGTCCTTTTTCTCTGAATTCCTTAAATAACAGTTTGAGATTTTGGTAACGCTCAAAACCAAGAATTTTTCTCACCTGCAACAGAACCCTGAATCTCTCAGCGTAAAGGCCAGCACGCGCTTCCTGCATCTTACCAAGCTGATCCATGACGGATGGTTCATCCAAAACAGGCCTGTCTAAAAGATTATCAAGTTCGAACTGTTCCTTTTCCAGTGCACTTTTGAGATCAATAATCGAACGCTGGCTTTGAATAAACAGTTCATCAAGCTCGTTTTTTTCTGCATCGGTTAAGTGAAGCTGTTCAGTAGCATAAGGCAAACGCCACCATTTGCCGGGAGGCATTTCTCCCCTGGCATAAACAACAGGCGTAGATAACAAAATGAGAATGGGTACTGCTGCAAGAATCCATTTAAACCTATACAACATGATAGTCCTCCTTTTTTATGTCATGATTTTGGGTTTCATTTTGAAAAACAGGAATAACAAAATCCAGGAACT
This sequence comes from Deltaproteobacteria bacterium, assembly GCA_036733345.1. Classification (GTDB taxonomy): domain Bacteria; phylum Desulfobacterota; class DSM-4660; order Desulfatiglandales; family Desulfatiglandaceae; genus JAFGMQ01. Next base: position 12,188 of record DAINAR010000020.1, read on the forward strand.
CATCTGTAACAGTCGTCATAGTTTCTCCGGAGATATCAAAATAGACTATGGAAAGAGGGTCTTCTTCAGAGCATTCAATTTCAACTACCAACTGCTCATTAATCAGGAAATACGGAGTTAATGGCACTTCAATATCATCGTAGAATTTTTTATATGGCGTTGCCCACCACAGGAAAACAGCAAGGATCATGGCAGCGGTTAATCCGGTTGCTAAAAGTCCGCCCCAGTTCCATTTCCAGAATAAGTGAGCATGATTTTTCGCCTTTACAGGCAGCACCACCTTTTTTGAGAATGAAGGTGCGAATTCCCTTGCCATTTTCCCCATCCGCTTCAATTGACCCTCAAACACCTCTTTCTCAGCAAGGCATGAATCGCAGTTGGCAAGATGCTTCCTCAATCCCTCTGTCAAGTCAGACTCATCTACCACAGCCTGTGATATCTGTTCATGGCTAAGATGATCCTCTGGTATATTTTTCATCCGGATTCTCCTTCAAAAATTTTGAAAAATTCAGGATCAATTTTTATCTTGTTAAGTGCACGATAAAGATATGTCTTCACAGAACTCTCACTTTTATTAATAACTGCAGAAATTTCCCTGATATTAAGCTGGTCGAAAAACCTCAACATAAATACTTCCCTTTCCCGCCTGCTTAGAATTTTTAAGAGATTCCGCACATGACCCCAGAACTCCTGCCTGCACAGACTGTCATCTGCTTGAATATTTTCAGCATCCTCGGTTCCGTTCCGGTAAAAATCAGCCAGGTCATCACGGCTTCCAAGAAACACTAGCACCCTCTTCTTTTTATAAAAATCATGCACGCGGTTAACGGCAATACGGTAAAGCCATGACTTAAAATGAGAAACCTCTTTCAATCTGGATATGCTCCTGAATGCCTGGGTAAATATATCCTGAGTCAGATCTTCAGCGTCCATATGAGAACCGGTTCGATAATAGGCCATGCGAAAGATATCCTCCTGAAAAATGACAATGAGTTTCTCAAAGGAGTAGCGGTTGCCGGATTTTGCATGTTTAACCAGGACTTCAATGTGAGAATCTCTTCCCGTTTTATCTTCTCTGAGGTCTGGCATTTCTTCTCCAAGGTAGATTCAACATTTTGAAAAATGAGCCTCTATTCAGTACCGTAATAAAAATATTCTTTTCATGAGTTCCTGATAGCTTTCTTATGAGAAGTAATGCTCCCTTTTGATCATATAGACGAGCCGAACTGACTTTTTGTCTACATCAATAAGCATTTTTATTAATTTATCAGGCTATCGAAACCACGGAAATATGGAGATTATTTTAACTATGGAGTTTACTTATATGTGAAAGTACAGTTCGGGGATTCAAAAATCCAGATACATGCAAACAGAATTAAATCATCAGGTTGTGAAATATTCCTGATAACCGGCAAGAGACTGCATAAAGGTAAAAGGGATAAACGCCTTGCAGCTTATGCCCTTGACCTTTATATTAACCATGCCTCAAGTAACTTTAATAAAAGGGTGAATCAGGCACACTATTGCTTTGCGCCTTTATGTATTGCACGCATGGTCCTTTCCAGCTCTTTTATCTCGTTAAGGGATTTGGTCATTGCTGCCCAACCGTACCAGTAGGCATAATCGGGATTGGAATGAAAAATCCCCTGATAGGTCCTCATACGGTACTTCATATACATTCTGAATAAGACCTGATCAATATAAGAATCTCCAGTCTGTTTAAAGAAAAGAAAATCAGGGTAGGCAAATTTATAATGGTCGGGTTTTTTTATAATGCCGTCCCTGTATAACCCTGCAACAATCCTAATGCCCTCAGCCATCAGGCGATCGGCTTTTTGAATAATTTTATCGCCCATTTCCAATTGAGTTCTTGCATATTTTTCAGAGTGGCAGTGGGTACAACGGCCGATTATTTTATCACGTTCTTTCTTGAATTCTTCAGTAGTTAATCGGGCAAGGCCTACCGCCTTAACTGCATCCATCCGTTCAGTAGTTTTACCTGTTTCCGGATTTAATACACCCAGTGCCTTCAGAATTGTTACCTGATCATCAGCCCATTGCTTATCTTTTGGAAGAGGAAGTCGAACACCAAGAAAACCCCATGCTGTTTTGTTTGTATGGGTACCGTCCGGAAGATGACAAAACTGGCAGGTCGGTGCCGAGGCCTGCTTTGAAAGCTTGCCCTTTTCTTTGACTTCATAGCGGGTACCATGCTTGGAGCTTTCCCACATTTCATATTGAGGATGATCATAACCCATATGACACTGCTGACAAGACTTTGGATCCTGTGCTTCCTTTTTTGAAAAGGCATGCCTTGTATGACATTCATCACAGGAATTATTCTGATAACGGTAACCTTTATCTCTCTGGTCCTTTTTTTGAGCTTCACTTTTTATTCCCATATTGTGGCAACCGCCGCATCCTTTGCCTCCCTCCATAAATTCGTCAGGTTCAATATGAGTTATGGGAAGCGCATTCATGGATGTCCAACCGTGATTATGCTTACCATTTAAAAATTGATTGAACTGATCTTCATGACATTCTGAACAAACATGCTCATCAGGCATGATTGCCAATGCAGCATCATCAGCATTTTTATGATCATCACCGTGACAGTCAAGGCAAGTGATACCCTGTTCATGATGTCTGCTTGATTTCCAGTCATTTACTGTCCCGGGCGACACCTTTATATGACAATCGATACACACATTATCCTTTGCCTCGGCACCAATATATAAAGCGAATATTATTATCAAGCCTGCTATAAGTGATAAAAATTTTCGTTCCATAGGTTTACTCCTTCAATTCAAGAATAGGCTCGAAAAAATTTTTAAAAAAGTAAATATTTTTTCTTCTGATTTTTTATTTTTCATTATATTCGATCAATATGCGTGTGTCTATCAAATAGCTTTTTGGGGAATTATTTCAGCATTCTTTTTTTCCCAAAGTTGTCTTAATATTAATATATTTAATAATATCATCAAATTATTTCATATTAATGGCCGCAGTATTTTTTATTATTTCCCTGAATTTATCTGCTGAAACCAAATCATGGCAGCATCAATTTTTTCTGAAAAGTTATTTTGCAGTTTTTCTTGCAAAACAAATTACAACATGTTATAGGGTCTCCGTTGATAGTAAAAGGTGGGGTGATTTTTAAATTGAAGAAACTGAAGGAACAGATAAATGCTTTTTTAGGAAGTGATACTCAATTTGAAGGGAAGCTTTCCTTTAAGGGTGTCGTCAGAATTGATGGCCGGTTCAAGGGGGAAATTGATACAGAAGGCACACTCATTGTTGGTGAAACAGCTTCTATTGAATCTGATATCCATGCATCAGAGATAATTATCAGCGGGGAAGTCAGCGGAAATATTGTAGCTGAAAAAAGCATAGAGATTTTATCACCAGGCAAAGTATTTGGAAATATAAAAGCTCCGAGTGTTACAATAAGTGAAGGGGTGGTTTTTGAGGGAATTTGCCAGATGCAAACGCAGGATGATTATGCCAAACAAAATCCAAAAGTTGCAGTTCTTCCCAAAGAACAGGCCTTAGCATAAGATACATTAAAATATACAATAATTTGCCAGACTATCACTTACAAAAAGCTTTTTTTCTCCAGTTTTACATCAGCCCAAAATAATAATTTTAAGGATATTCCATGTTATCTATTGACTATTCACTGTGGCCTGTTGGGAACCTATGGATTCAGGTATTTAGTTTTTTGCTGCTCATGTTTTTGCTGAATGTCTTTCTTTATAGACCAATTCGCAAAATTATGATTAAAAGAAATGATAAGACCAGTTCTCTGGAAAAAAGTATAGAAGATTATCTTACGTGGTGCGAACAAAGCGAAAAAGATGTTGAAGAAGGTATCATTCAGGCACGAAAAGAAGGAAGTAAAGAGAAATCAATTGTAAAGGATATTGCAATTGAGGAAGAAAACAGGATATTGCAGGAAGCCGGTTTTTTAGTTGAAAAAAAGGTTGGAGACGCCAGAAAAGAAATAGATTTAAAAATTGAGGAAATAAGTAAGGCATTGGGTAATCAAATTGCCGGATTTTCCACGGAACTGGCTGAAAAGATTTTAGGAAGGAGTGTACAGTGATCAGTTTTTTGATCAGGCATAAAAACTCAGCATTTATAATTGCAGGCATTTTTGTATTTTTGTTTTTGTCTCATACTTTAGGTTTTTCTTCTGGCCATGGTGAGGCCGGAACAGCCCATGATAGCGGAAAACTGATAGATCTTGCTTATCGCTTTTTAAATTTCGCACTTCTTGTGATTATCTTATTTGTGGTTTTCAGGAAGATTTCAATTAAAGATTTTTTTACATCTCGCAGGGATGAAATTCGAAAAAGATTTGACGAATTAGAAAGAAAGAAGTACGAAGTTGAAAAACACTATGAAGAACTCGAAATAAAATTGAAAGAAATTGAAACAAGGAAAAAAGATATTATTGACCAATTCAAGGCGGATGGAGTTCTTGAAAAGGAAAAAATTATTAATGATGCAAAGCAAAAAGCAGAATTGATTGTGAAAAAAGCCGATGCGAAAATACAGCGGGAAATTGAGACAGCAAAAGAAAAGTTAAAGCAGGAAGTGGTGGATGTAGCAGCTCGAAAGGCTAAGGAAATAATAATCAAAGACATAAAAGACAGTGACCATGATTATATGATTACTGATTTTATTGAACGGCTGGAGAAATTACATTGATTAGTTCAAAGATTTCCAGAAGGTATGCTAAAGCACTCTTTAGTCTGGGACAGGAAGAAGGAAATTACAGTGAGTACGGAAAAGATCTCCAGGAATTTAGCAGTTTTTGTTCTGCAAATACTGAGTTTTTTCAGGTTATTTCAAACCCTGTATATTCCTTGGAAGACAGAAAACATATTTTTAACATTGTCCTCGAAAAGAGTGTTTTTTCTCCTGTGACAAAAAATTTTTTAGGGCTTCTTCTTGATAAAAATAGAATTGGTGCAATTGAAGCAATTTCCAATTTCTATTCAAAACTTTCTGATGAAGTTTCAAACATTACCAGTGCAAAAGTACTTACGGCTAAGCCCTTAAAAGACGAAGTAATAAAAAAGTTAAAGGATGCCTTAACAAGGCTTACATCCAAGGAAGTCAAACTGGATTTGGAAGTAGATGAATCAATTATTGGAGGAATAGTAGTCTCAATAGGAGATTTGGTATTGAATGGAAGCGTTAAATCCCAGCTTGAAGGAATTAAAGAATCATTAAAAAGGGGTGAATATAACTAATGGAGATTAGAGCTGAAGAGATAAGTCAGGTAATCCGGGATCAGATCAAAAACTATGAAAAAAAAGTAGAGGTTAGCGAGACCGGAACCGTATTATCAGTTGGTGATGGCATTGCTCGCGTCTATGGTGTTGAAAAGGCGATGGCAATGGAAATGCTTGAATTCCCTGGAGGTATTTATGGCCTTTGCCTTAATCTGGAAGAAGATAATGTGGGTGTTGCCATTATGGGGGATGACTCAAATATCAAGGAGGGTGACCCTGTTAAGCGAACGGGGAGGATTGCGGAAATCCCGGTCGGCGATGCAGTTCTTGGCAGAGTTATTGATGCTGTTGGGAGACCTCTCGACGGAAAAGGCCCCATTAACGCAACGGAATTTCGCCGTGTCGAAATGGTAGCGCCTGGCGTCATTGCGCGTCAACCAGTGCAAGAGCCGCTTTATACCGGAATAAAGGCCATCGATGCCATGACCCCAATTGGTCGAGGGCAGAGGGAACTTATTATTGGAGATCGTCAGATCGGAAAAACAGCTATCTGCATTGATGCAATTATTAATCAGAAGGATACGGATGTATATTGTATTTATGTGGCCACAGGGCAGAAAAAATCTACTGTGGCACAGGTAGTTAATGTCCTTGAACGTCATGGTGCTATGGAATATACAACAGTTGTTGCAGCATGTGCGAGTGACCCTGCCACCCAGCAATTCATTTCTCCTTATGCAGGCTGTGCAATAGGTGAGTATTACCGCGATCAGGGCAAGCATGCACTTATTATTTATGATGATCTTTCAAAGCAGGCTGTAGCTTATAGGCAAGTCTCTCTTTTGCTTAGAAGACCGCCGGGACGAGAGGCCTTTCCTGGAGATATTTTTTATAACCACTCCCGTTTGCTGGAACGTGCTGCGAAATTGAGTGAAGAATTGGGAGGTGGAAGTCTCACTGCTCTGCCGATTATTGAGACACAGGCAGGTGATGTTTCTGCCTATATCCCGACAAACGTTATTTCGATAACCGACGGACAGGTTTATCTGGAACCAAGCCTCTTCTTTTCAGGCATCAGGCCTGCAATAAATGTTGGCCTTTCGGTATCCCGTGTCGGAGGAGCAGCACAGACAAAGGCAATGAAAAAAGTCGCAGGAACACTCCGTCTTGATATGGCACAATTTAGGGAATTAGAAGCATTTGCGCAATTCGGAAGCGACCTGGATCAGTCCACTCAGCAACAGCTCAGGCGAGGCCAGAGACTTGTTGAAGTTTTAAAACAGGCTCAATACGTACCCATGCCGCCTGAAAAAGAAATAGCAATTTTATTTGCAGGTGCAAACGGGTATCTGGATGAATGCCCACTTGAGTCTGTTATTGAATATGAAGATCAAATGCTGTCCTTTTTGGAAAGCAAATATCCTGATATCTTGAAACAAATCAAAGAACTTAATGATATCAGTCCCGAATTAGAAAGAACAATGACAAAAGTGCTTGATGAATTTGCGGGTATTTTTCAGCCATCTGTTTAGAGATAGACAGTTTAAAAATAATGGTTTAATAAAATTTCCGCTTACCGGAGATAATAATTAATATCACTAGTAATATATAACCGTGAGGAGATTAACTTCTTGCGAAACAATCAGGCATGTTAATCTCACTATAGGAAATAGGTAATAAATGGCAACTTTAAGAGATGTTCTTAACAAGATATCTGCTATAAAGAAAACAAGACAGATTACCAAGGCTATGAACATGGTAGCTGCGGCTAAGTTACGCAGTGCCCAGGGTAGGATGGAGAGTTTTAAGCCTTATGCATCTAAATTTTCCGAGGTATTGAATCATCTATCCAGTCTTATTGAATCTGACACTCACCCCTTGCTTGGAAAGAAGCAGGAGATTAAAAAAATAGAGTTGTTGCACTTTTCAGCGGACAGGGGCCTTTGTGGTAGTTTTAACGTTAACTCTATCAATTCTGCTGAAAAATGGATAAAAAACCTTAAAAGTGAAGGCATTGAAAGCAGGTTAATTACTGTCGGCAAAAAGGGTAGCAAGTACTTCTCCAAGCATAACTATGACATATTAAATAGTTATAATGATTTATATGGAAAGGTAGATATCTCCTTTGCAAATAAAATAACCAAAGGACTTGTTGATAGGTATCTTGCTGATGAAGTTGACGAAGTATACATGATGTATAGTCGCTTTATAAGTGTTGTTCAACAGGAACCTACTTTCGTTCAACTGATCCCTATTGTTCCACCAGAAGAAGAGCAAAAAGAGTCCGGTTTTTCTGAATATTTATGTGAGCCTGATGCCCAGGAGCTATTAGTTGAATTATTGCCGAAGCACATCAGTGTTCAGATTTTTGATGCTTTTTTGCAAAATGAGACCAGTGAGCATGCTGCCCGAATGGCGTCAATGGAAAACGCCTCCAAGAACTGTGACGATTTGATTGAGCATCTTACTCTTATGTATAACAAAGCCAGGCAGGCGGCCATTACAGCTGAATTGATGGATATTGTTGGCGGTGCTGAAGCTCTTAAATAGATAGTATTCTGAATTTAATGGAAACTCGTCCGGATTTATTATTCGGATAATAATAATTCTCAAAGCAAGCGTTTAAAAATATTCGCTTGTGAATTAATAAATATAATAAAAGGGCTAAATAAAAAATAAAATAGTCTAAAGCAAGATAAACATTTATAAATAACAGGCAAAAAAGCCTGATCTTTTTTAGAAGGGATTTTAACCTTTTCCCTACAATATTTAGGAGGTCTTTAATTAGCCATGAACGAGGGCAAGCTGATTCAAGTAATAGGTCCGGTTGTTGATGTGGAATTTGCAGAGGGTGATCTTCCAAAAATTTTTACGGCATTACTGCTTACCAACCCAGCCATTGATAATACCGAAAACAACCTTGTTGTAGAAGTCGCACAGCACTTAGGTGACAATGTAGTGCGGTGCATTGCTATGGACATTACAGATGGTCTTGTTCGTGGCATGAAAGTCATAAACACCGGCGAACCAATTCAAATGCCCGTCGGAGACTCCACATTAGGTAGAGTCCTTAATGTGGTCGGGAGACCAGTGGACGGGTTGGGTCCTATTGATGCAAAAGAATTTTATCCCATTCATCGGCATGCCCCCACATTTGAGGACCAGGATACTTCGGTAAACGTTCTCGAGACTGGAGTTAAGGTAATTGATCTTCTGATCCCTTTTCCGCGTGGAGGAAAAATGGGGATGTTCGGAGGAGCCGGTGTTGGCAAAACAGTTGTTATGATGGAAATGATACATAACATCGCATTACAGCATGGTGGAATTAGCGTTTTTGCGGGAGTTGGTGAGAGGACAAGAGAAGGCAATGATCTCTATCTTGAGATGAAGGAGTCGGGTGTTATTGAGAAAGCTGCCCTGATCTATGGTCAGATGACCGAACCGCCCGGTGCGCGAGCAAGAGTATCTCTATCTGCCCTCACAGCGGCCGAGTATTACAGAGATGAAAGAGGGCAGGATGTGCTGTTATTTATTGACAATATATTTCGTTTTACACAGGCAGGAAGCGAAGTGTCCGCTCTTCTTGGCCGTATTCCTTCTGCTGTTGGTTATCAGCCAACTCTGGGAACAGACCTGGGAGAGCTTCAGGAACGAATTACATCGACTAAGAAAGGCTCAATTACTTCGGTTCAGTGTGTATATGTGCCTGCTGATGACCTTACAGACCCGGCCCCAGCTACTACATTTGCTCACTTAGATGGTACTGTCGTTCTTTCAAGGCCTATTGCTGAACTCGGAATCTACCCTGCTGTTGACCCGCTTGATTCCACTTCTCGAATTCTTGATCCAAATGTTGTTGGTGAAGAACATTATAGTGTGGCAAGACAGGTACAGCAGATACTGCAAAAATATAAAAGTCTTCAGGACATTATAGCGATTCTTGGAATGGATGAACTTTCAGATGAAGACAAATTGACTGTTGCCAGGGCACGAAGGATTCAACGTTTCCTGTCCCAGCCATTCCATGTTGCTGAGACTTTTACAGGAACTCCCGGCAAGTATGTCCCTGTAAAAGATACTGTTACTGCATTCAAAGAAATTATCGAAGGTAAATATGATGATCTTCCTGAGGCAGCTTTTTATATGGTTGGAGGCATTGAAGAGGCTGTAGCAAAAGCTGGAAAAATGGCAGCTGGCAAAAAATAGAGGTATTTGATGAGAAAATTAACACTGGAAATTGTCACTCCTGACAAGCTGGTTGCGAGTGAGGAAGTCGATATGGTTATTGCTCCGGGAGTATTAGGAGAATTTGGCGTCCTGGAAGGACATATCCCCTTTCTTTCCGGAATAAATCCTGGTGAGCTTCGATTTACAATAGATGATAAAATAGAGTATTATGTTATTACATATGGATTTGCCGAAATTTCTGATAATAAAGTTTCTATCCTGGTGGACGCTGCAGAGAGATCTGACAAAATTGATCTAAACAGAGCGCAAAAGGCTTTAGAAAGGGCAAAGGAAAGATTGGAAATGGAACGCTCAACACAGGGAATAGATTTTGCGAGGGCTGAATCAGCCTTCAAAAGGGCAACAGCACGTATTATGGTTGCTGAAAAAGTAAAATAAAAATCTTTTTTTGAATTATTGAAAAAGGCAAGCATCAAAGGATGCTTGCCTTTTTTATTGACCTTTTAAAGAATAAGGAATAGTCTACAAATATATATGTTTACATTTCTCTAAAAAGAGTAGAATAAAAATCCAGATTTTTAAGGTATAATTCCTGCTAATGTGGAACAAAATACCATTTTTTATCATTTTTTTTGTACATTTTGAATATAATTACCTTGTTTTCATAAAGGCTATTCGAGGAGATTTACATGAATTCATTGGATGATATTGATCAGTTTCAGTTGTTAGAAAATAAAATAGACACGCTTTTGGAATTTGTCACAGAATTAAAAAAAGAAAAGGAACTATTAACTGAAAAGATAAAGATGCAGGAAGAAAAATTGGCATATTTGAATGTTGAAATTGAAGATTTAAAAACCGTTAGAGACAAAGCCAAGCAAAAAGTGATTTCCCTTTTGCAAAAGATTGAACAGTTTGAAATTTAGAAAACATACCGCTGGGGAATGGGTTTGAAACAACCAATCAAAGTTACAATTCTTAATCGTGAATACCTGATAAAGAGTGATGAAAATGAGGAGCATGTAAAAAACGTCACTAAATTTGTGAATAATAAATTCATGGAAATTAAGGATAATGCAGTTGCCCTTTCTGAAAATAAGGCTGCAATATTGGCAAGTTTTCATATCGCCAGTGAGTATTTACAGGCAATTAAGGCACAGGATAGCTTGATAAGGGATCTTCAAGATAGGGCGCGGTTGCTTAATCATAAGATTGATTCAGTTATGAGTTAGTTTACTGATCACATTTTATTTTACGTGGCCTGGCTTACGTTAATAATAAAAATATGCAAAGGATGAACCCCGCACAGATATAATGCCTTCATCTGTTAATAGTCATTTTGCTGTGTATTGGGATATATTATTTAGTTAGGGTTAAGGAATAAAACGGCTAAATACATCATAGCGGATTATATATAGTAAATTTTTTTATAATAATAAAGGCAAATGATTACCTATAGAGAAATCCTATTTCCAATATTTACATTATTTATCTAAATTATAAGCAGGGCCTTTCTCTTTAGTATTTGCTCAATATTTTTGTCTCATTTGTGGGGCCGTATTAGCCTGCCTTTTTATCCTTTCCCTTTTTACCGAAATTGTGAAATTTCCAGAGTGCATTTTTAAGAGTTCTGGTTTTTCCAAAAATTATCAAAAATTCTGTCTAATAATGATCCATGTTAAGTTGCACTTTGTCTTTAATTCCGGCTTTGCCGGAGAGGAGATATTTTAGTCATGTCATTCAGTTATTATATTTTGACATCTCTTTTAGGACTTGTTGTAGGCGGTATTATCGGCTTTTATATAAGGAAAAAAATTGTTGAATCGAGGGTTGATTCAATTGAAGAATATTCCAAAAAGGTACTGGTAGATGCCCAAAAAGAGGCTGCGACAATAAAAAAAGAAGCCGCTCTTCAGGCGAAAGATACGCTTTATCAAATGCAGGTTGAATTTGAAAGGGATACAAAAGAGAAAAGAGAGCAAATGTATATCCAGGAAAAGCGTATTCTTCACAAGGAGGAGAATCTTGACAAAAAAATTGATCAATCTGAGAAGAGAGAGAGCCAAATTATTGCAAGAGAAAAGGCCTTAGACCAGCTTGATAAAACAATAAAGAAAAAGGAAAATGAATATGATCAGCTTATTTCGGAACAAATAAAGCAACTTGAGAAAATAGCCGGGATATCAAGCGAAGATGCAAAAAAACTTCTTTTGAATTCTATGGAAGCCGAAGCAAAACATGATAGCGCGAAAATGATACGAAGGATAGAAAACGAAGCAAAAGCTCAGGCTGACCGGAAAGCTCAGGAGATACTCGCCCTGGCCGTAAAAAGATACTCAGGGGATTATGTTGCTGAAAAGACAGTCTCAGTTGTTCACTTGCCGAATGAAGAAATGAAGGGCAGGATTATAGGAAGGGAAGGCAGGAACATAAGGGCTATTGAAGCCGCTACTGGTGTGGATCTTATCATAGATGATACGCCCGAAGCTGTTATATTGTCCGGCTTTAACCCTGTGCGTAGGGAAGTCGCAAAAATTTCGCTTGAGAGACTGATTGATGATGGCAGAATTCATCCCGCCAGGATAGAAGAGATTGTTACAAAGGTTACTAAGGAAATAGAAACCTCTATTAAAGAAGCTGGTGAACAGGCTACATTCGATGTCGGGGTTCATGGAATCAGCCCTGAACTGATTAAATTAATTGGAAGGCTAAAATACCGTTCAAGTTATGCTCAGAATGTGCTTCAGCATTCTGTCGAGGTAAGTTTTCTCTGTGGCATAATGGCGTCAGAGCTTGGATTAAATGTGAAACAGGCTAAAAGGACAGGCCTTCTCCATGATATAGGAAAGGCAGTAGACCACGAAGTTGAGGGACCCCATGCATTAATAGGCGCAGACCTGGCAAGAAAATATGGAGAAGCAGAGCAGGTCATACATGCCATACTCGCTCATCATCAGGAAGTTGCTCCCGAATCGGTCCTGGCTGTCCTCGTACAGGCCGCTGATACTTTATCTGGCGCAAGACCCGGAGCTCGTCAGGAGGTATTGGGTTCATATATAAAGAGATTGGAAGATCTTGAGAAAATAGCACTGTCATTTGCCGGCGTTAATAAATCTTATGCTATTCAGGCAGGACGTGAGGTAAGAATCATGGTAGAGGGAAATACTATCGATGATGATCGGGCTGTCATCCTGAGCAAAGATATTGCGTCTAAGATAGAAAAAGAACTCACATATCCCGGTCAAATCAAGGTTGTTGTAATTAGAGAAACAAGGGCCGTGGAATATGCCAAGTAAAAGCACTTGATTTATATAGAGCTATAGAAACGAATCATAATTATTATTTTCAAAGCCACAACCTATCTTTCATGGCTCCATTTTATAGGTACCCCCCACCAATCCTGTTCCTGTGATTTTATTTGGGTTTCTGATGTTGGTTCTTTATATCCACTCCAGCTGAATTTAAGATGATCAAAGTTTCTATAGGCAGTATCATGTTGCCAAAATTCAGATTGTTTGGCCATCTCCCCGCAACCAGACATAAATAAACCTATAACGAATAAAAAAATAATTGTTTTCATATCCAGTAAACACCCCCCTTACTTTTACAATGGCATATTAGTTTATTTTAATTGGACTTAAAATTTCCTGTAGCTTACTCTAGATGACCTTTGCAATCTAACAAAATACCCTTTTAAGTTCACTTACAGACCTCTCTAAAGCCAGACAACGTCTGGGGACTGCAATTTTGATGGTCTCGTAAAAAGTCATGGATTGTTTTTTTTCGTCACCCCGGCTGGGGTTTATCCCGCACTTGATTCGGGGCCGGAACGACGATTGTTGGACTTTTTTCGAGCCCATCAAAATTACTGAGGGATAAAATTGATTATATTATATATTAAATGAAATACTGTTTCAAGAAAAGAAATATTCTTTATCATTGGTTGTGAATTAAAATCTGTCGCTTGTAGCAGAATGAAATTTTTTTGATACATTCAAACTATAGGAAATTATTATAAACAGCCCTCTTTAAAAGATTTTCTTTTTGCTAAACCGTAAATTTCAAAAAAAGGGTTATAAGGCCAAGATAAATAAAAAGACTGATAATATCATTTGTGGTTGTTACAAATGGCCCTGTTGCGAGGGCGGGATCAATATTCAATTTTTTAAGTCCAAGAGGTACAGCAGAGCCAATAACACTCGAATTAACGATTATCAATATCATGGAAAGGGAAACAATAGATCCAAGCCTGTAATCAGAAAGCCAGTATCCCGAAATAAGCCCGAGAATTATTCCACATATTATTCCGTTTATAAGCGCTGCTCTCATCTCAGTCCACAAACGTCTTCCTGTATGCATCAGACTGATATCACCTGTAGCCAATCCTCTCACAACAACAGTCGCTGCTTGAGTTCCGGTATTCCCGCCCATGGCCATTATCACCGGAAAGAAAAATGAGAGTGCTATAATTTTCTCCAGGCAGGAGTCAAACCTGTTGATAACCATAGCGGCAATTATACCCCCAAAAAGACCTACTATCAACCAGGGCAAACGAGCCTTGGAAATCTTCAATGAAGATTCTTCTGCAATTTCCTGATAAATAACTCCTGCCATAAGAGAAATATCTTCATCCGCTTCTTCCTCAATAACATCAATAATATCATCATGAGTTATCCTCCCTACCAGACGGTGATCAGCATCAACCACAGGAATACTTACCAGGTCATATTTTTTTACAAGACCGGCTACCTCTTCCTGGTCAGTATATACATCGACTGAGATAACTTCGGGATTCATTATACTGCTGATTTTCCTGTCAGGCGATTCAAGCACCAAATCTTTTAACGAAATCAGGCCTGTCAGTCTTCCGAAATCATCTACAACCCACAGATAAAAAAGATTTTCTACCTCTTCCCTTTTTTTCCTGATCGTTTCAATGGCATCCTGAACTGTTGCGTCAGCCTTAACTGCAACGAACTCAAGAGCCATGATGCCACCGGCAGTGTCCTCCTGATAAGGAAGAAGTTTCTCAAGTTCTTCGGAGACTTCATCACTGACAGTTTCAATTATCGCTCTAGCCCTTTCTACTGGCAAATCACCAACCAGATCGGCAGCATCATCCGAATCAAGTTCCTGGATAATTTCAGAAATGGCCTTATTGTCAAGGTCCTTTAAGATATGTCCCTTCACAGGATGCTCAATTTCTACAAATACATCACCTGCTCCTTCAGGCTCCAGCAGGTTAAAAATGAAGAGGCGTTCTTCAGGCTCCAGATGTTCAATAAGATCAGCCACATCCGCAGCTCTCATATCGTCAATTATTCTTTTTAGAGTCTGCTGGTTTTCCTGCTGGATAGTATTTTTGACTTCTTCTATCAGTTTAGAATCTATTGTTCCGACCTTGTAAGCCAATAAAATAAACCTCCATTTCTACTGGTATATCCAAGCGATTGAGGACTTTACAGCCCCACAAAAAACTGTGCCGTAACAGCCTTCCGAATCACGTTGTGGCTTAAGAAATCCAGCTTTCTCAAGTGGTCAATCCTTTATCGATTTCTGCTGGATTCCCGCATTTTATACCATGTGGGAATAATATTCTTAGTAACAGATATTAAAACATAAAACGAATAAACTTGTCAAAACTCTGCCATTATGGGGAATTCTGTTATAATAACAGAAGGATAAGATATCAGAGATATGAAACCGGGATAATATTTCCATAATCAATTCTGATTGAGCCTGGAAGTCATCATTAGAATACCCTTCAGGAACCTGCACTGATTCTCAATGTCAGGGGCTGATAATATGTCAGAGATTATAGCTGCCCTGTTGCAACCTGCATCAACAAGAGAATTGATGTTCTCTTTTTTTATCCCTCCAATAGCAACATAGGGTATTGAACAGATGTCTTTTGCCTTTGAGATAAGCTCAAGTCCTACTGTATTTTCTCTGTCTTTTTTGGTAATTGTATCAAAAACAGGTCCTATGCCTATATAATCTGCTCCTGAATCAAGCGCCTCTTTTATCTGATCAAAGGAATGTGTTGAGATACCAATAATTTTATCTTTTAGAAGAGGACGAACATATTTGATGGGGATATCATCCTGTCCCAAATGAACTCCATCCGCATCAAGTATGATCGCCAGATCCACATCATCATTTACAATAAATAAAACACCATATTTTCTTGTGATATCTCTCAGTTTAAAACCCAGCTCAAGACGCTCTCTTCTGCTCATTTCTTTTTCCCTGAGCTGAATTACATCTGCACCGCCTTTGATTTGAGAAGTAACAATCTCAACCGGATCTCTTCCTTTTAAGAATTGTCCGGGTGAGAAACAATAAAGATTAAAATCCATCAAACTACCTTCTCAATCTGTCAGCCAGGATATCTGCAACCTTTTTGCCCGATTGCAGCATACCACCGAAAATTGGGCCCATTCGCGGTCCGCCGAACGCATTGTTGGCAGCCATACCCGCAACGTATAGTCCTGGAAAAACTTCAGCTGTATTGGCTACAGTGAATTGCTCTCCTTTATCAGCCCATAAAGGCATTTCTCCAACTACATCACCTGTTTTTGTATTTAATTTTGAATTCATCTTCCGGGTAATTACATTGCATATTTCAGCAGGATGACCTGTCCCATCCACAACAAAGGAGGATTTCATTCCAAGTGGATCAACATGCAGGCCAAGATTTTCAACCGGAGACCAGCTGATAACCAGACCTGAAACCCTTGGGTTGCCTTCGGATTCTCTGAAAAGGACATCAGTCACTCTTACAAGATTGAATATTGTCGTTCCAGCCTTTACGCACTTTGAGATAATGGTCGAAGTTGCTTCCACGCTGTCCATGGTGAAATATCCTGATCCTTTGGATTTACAGGCTATTCCCAGTTGTTCGACAATGTCAATGGCATCTTCCTGGATAGCAATTTCATTGAACATCATGCCTCCTCCCCACATGCCACCACCTGGCGCCAGCTTGGATTCAAATATTGCAGCTTTGAACCCGGCCATGCCAAGATAGTAACCAGCAACCATATTCGCAGGCCCGGCTCCTACGAGTGCGACATCTATGTCAAGATTGGAAAGCAGTTTTTCATAATATGCCTCTATAATGGATTTTGAAACGGTTATATCGTCTAACTGCATTAAAATACCTCCTTAATTCTTTCCGCCATGGGCGGATATTAACAATTTTTATTTATAGGTGCTGAAAAAAAATCGTTCAACTCCAGGAACCAGTTCAACAATTTGATCTGTTTTATAATTCCATCAAATTTAAATACTTCTCAAAAAGCTGAAATCGAAAAACATCTCATTTCAGCTGCAAAGAGAAAACCTTTCCATTAATTCAACTTCTTGAATATCTACAGTTCAACTCGAAATGACAAGCCAGGGATATCTCTTACGAGTTTTTCTATATTCTGCGGACAATTAAATACTGACTTCCAAGCATAAGAAGGCCTTTACATTATAGCATGGGCCTGCAAAGTTCAATGGAAAAAAAGTCTGAATTTCTATCAAAAGCATCTGCGGCAAAAAACCCAAAGAGTTATAATTCCACTTACCATGGCCATATCCTTTCAAGGTAGTCAAGACTGGGCCACAGGTCTTCTTCTTTGTGAGGCTCAAGGGTAATAATAGGAGGCTCCTGTTTCAAGGATCTCAGTTTTTCAAATAACATTCGAAAATTAATTATCCCTTTACCCATTGCCAGATGTTCATCTTTTTCTCCGTTGTTATCATGCAGGTGAAGCTGACCGATACAGGGGCCGAGAGTATCCACCCATCCTTCAAGCGATATACTGCTGAAAACCTGCTGGTGCCCTGTATCAAGGCAAAAGCCAATTTTATCACTTCTGATTTTTTCAAGAAAATTTCGTATGTCATGCGGGCTATGCTCGAATACATTTTCAAGCATCAGAAGCACATTCTTGTTCGCTGCAGATGCTATAAGATCCAGCCATATATCCAGACTCTTTTCAATCCAGTCATCTTTAATATGCCAATACCTTTTTTCATCAAATCCTGAGTGAAATACTATGCTTTTCGGTTTCACGAGAAAGGCAAATTGAAGCATCTGGTCAAAACGCTTTCGGCAAACATCGCGTATCATGGGATCCGGAGATCCGGAAGACAAATCCATAAAGGGTGCGTGAACAGTGACGGAAAGTCCATTTTTATGGAGCTGATCTGCAACAAATTCAACATCTGAATGGGAATAACTGTCCAGAGCCATGGCATCAAATCCTATTTCCGGGTTCAGCCTGTACTGGATGAAGAGATCAAGATATGACTCAAAAAGCATGGTAAAGGGTATGTTTACATGTATTTTATCTCTAATCGATGTCATAATTATAAATTCCAGTATCAATTTGACAAGTTCCGTCAATTGATATAAAAGCGCATTTTAATAACTCCATATTCATTTTATTTGAGAATACTTCTGTCATGAGAAAAGCTCTTGTTTCACCCTTATGCTCAGCATTTGTTATTCCAGGTCTTGGGCAGATCCTTAATCAGCATCTAAAAAAAGGTATATGCATCCTTGCTGCGGCATTTATACTTTTTATTATAGGTGCAATTAAATTTTACATAATGATAACCTCAGCCTTTAAAGGTCTGGATATTAATGCCGCCAACTCAAAAATCATAATGCAAAGGCTTGGGGCAGAAGATACGTCGGTCATATGGTTTCTGCTCGTCATCTTCTCCATATTATGGCTGTATTCTGTGCTGGATGCTTTTATTGCCGGGATGAAAATTGATCAATCTGGAAAAAACGATCAAATCTGAGGGCTTTTTGTTAAGCCCAGAGACAGCAAATCATAAGATATTTTCAGTTAGTCACTGAAAAGAACTTTTCTAATCCTTTCCTTTATATCCAAAGACGCATCTTTATCTCCAAGAAGACCAACCCTTATTTCAACCTCCGTTTCTTTAAGGGTTCTGTATTCAATTGAAATGCTTAACGGTGTATTATCAGGGTATTTGGCCTTAATGTTTCCAGTAGAAATTTTATGTTCTGAGCTTTCGATCTCTAATTTCATATCCTCAACTGTCTTAAGGGTTGCATTCCATGTTTCCATAAAAGAGGCCTCAAAAATGACCGTTAGAGCACCCTTATAATATTTGTATCCTGCAATGCCTGCAGCAGTGCCTGCCCCGAATAGAATTATCGGACCACAACCAGCGATCAAAAGCAATAATACAACAGGCAAAAAGCTTCGGAACCTTGACATTCCCGGACTCCTCCCATTTAATAGTATTTGAAAACTGTTTTTAATTAATAATAAGAAAAAATTATTTATTTCATACTGTTTTTATGGGCCCATGTCAACAATGATTCCCGGTGGAGACCTCAATAGAGCTCGGTTGATTAAAATACCGCAGATGGGATTTGGTTGACAGCCATATTTTAAATTGACAAACTTCCATACGATTGACCAATATATCAGCTTTAAAAATGAACTACCCCGCCGCAAGGGACAAGGGTTTACCCGCCAGTGTTTATGGCGGGCTTGTCCGCCAGTGTTTATGGCGGGCTTGTCCGCCGTGTTTATGGCGGGCTTGTCCGCCTGGCGGATTCAACAAAAAAGATCACATCACTTTCAAAACATGAGTAATAAAAATACCACCTATGCAAATGCTCTCAGCAGGCTTTATGGTCTGCAGAAATTCGGGATAAAACTCGGTTTATCAAAGACCTGCAGCCTGTTGAAGGACCTTGGCAATCCTCATACCGATCAAAAATACATCCACATAGGAGGGTCCAATGGTAAAGGTTCAGTGGCAGCACTTATTGCTTCCATCCTGAAACAGGCGGGTTTGAAGGTTGGGCTTTACTCTTCCCCTCATCTCGTAAGATTCAGCGAGCGTTTTAAAATAAATGATGAGGAAATAAGCACTGAAGATGTCATTTCCCTGATTGAGGAGATTTTTGATGTCATATCTCCTGACGAACCGCCAACATTCTTTGAAGTTACAACAGCAATGGCACTGACATATTTCCAAAGACAAAAGACAGATATCTCCGTCATTGAGGTCGGCATGGGAGGGCGTCTTGATGCGACAAATATCATAAATCCTCTGGTCAGTATCATCACTAATATCTCCCTTGAACATCAGGCTTTTCTCGGCCCCAGGCTCCTGGATATTGCCGGCGAAAAAGCAGGTATCATTAAGCCACGCATTGATGTAGTCTCAGGCGCCACACAGACGGGCGTCAACCGGCTTTTCGAATCCATATGCAATAAAAAAGGATCCCCATTCTGGCGGTTGGGAAAGCAGATACGGTATCGAACTGTTGCGAATGGATTTGACTATTCCGGTTTAGTTAATCACCTCAAGGGACTTAAGATCAGCCTTAACGGAAAATTTCAGGCGCGTAACTGCTCTCTGGCGATTGCAGCCACAGAGTTGCTTGAGGCAAAAGGATTCCGAATTTCAAGGGAAGATATACTTAATGGTGTCAGCAATACCGTCTGGCCTGGAAGAATGCAGGTTGCAGCAAGGAATCCAATGATTATTATCGATGGAGCTCACAATCCCGCCGGTATAAGGGCAATGGCAGATTCTGTCAGGGCCGGTTATGATTATAAACACCTGATCCTTGTTATGGGTATAATGGAAGACAAGGCTATTGGACAGATCCTTAGGGGGATTGTGCCTTATGCCAACCATGTAATTTTTACCAGGCCTGATTATTCCAGGGCAGCCAGACCGGAAGACCTGATGGAACAGGCCTCTGTATATCATAAACCCACGGAAACATCCCCTGCACTGCCCCATGCCCTGAAAAGGGCCATTGAAATAGCGAATCCTGAAGACCTTATTATTGTCTGCGGTTCACTTTTCACTGCAGGAGAGGCCTTGAACTATTTTGATCCTGAAAAATACATGAAAGACGATTTTTTATTGACGAATTGAAAAGGCACGGTTAATTAATCATTATCGTTAATAGTTGGTTTCAGTCACTCTTTATGGACAGAAATATTGAATGAGAAAAAATATCCGGTTCCAAAGCAGAATAATCCTCAAATTATTTGCGGTAACAGTTTTATTATCAATCCTGCTCCAAACTCAACACTCTCTTGCAAATGGTAGTTTTTTGAAGGGAAGACTCATCGAGGATGATACACCCTGGAAAATTTCAGCCAGAAGCCTGACCTATGATATGGGTAAAGAAAGCTATATGGCTGAGGGAGACGTAGTTATTGAAAAAAGAGATCAGAATATCAGGGCTCAGAAGGCTGTGTATAACGTTACTACTGGAAAGGCCGTGCTTACAGGAGATGTCTATTTGGAAGCGGGAGGGGATATTCTTACAGGGGATAAGGCCTTCATTGATCTGAATAGCCAGACAGGAAAAATCATCAACGGCAGGCTTTTTTTAAGGGAGAACCATTTCTATGTCAGCGGCGACGTCATGGAAAAGTTTGAAGGAGATACATATCTGGTTAAGGACTGCATTTTAACAACCTGTGACGGTAAAAATCCTGACTGGGCCATTTCAGGTTCAGAGGTCAAGGTGACTATTGAAGGCTATGGAACAGTTAAACACGCTTCCGTGCGGGCTCGAGGCATGCCTTTGTTTTACGTGCCTTATATGATTTTCCCGGCCAAGACAAAACGTCAAAGCGGTCTGCTCCCTCCAAGACTCGGCTATTCCCATATGAACGGTGCTGACATTGAACTGCCCTTTTTCTGGGCGATTTCCGATCAGACCGACGCGACCCTTTATCAGCGTTACATGAGCAAACGCGGCTATATGCAGGGGGTTGAATTGCGCTATATTGCCGCACCGGATTCAAAGGGTATTCTTCTGTTCGATATCCTTAAGGATAAAGAAAAAGAGAAGGATATGTATAATGAATATTACTCAGACCTCAGCCAGTATGAAAGGACCAATCAAACCCGTTACTGGGTCAGGGGCAGGGCAGACCATGAGATCAGCAATAGTATTAACGCCAGACTGGACATTGACTTTGTCAGTGACCAGGATTTTCTTAAAGAGTTTGATAAAGGGCTTTTCGGTTTTGAGTCAAGACAGGACCTGGAAAAGGAATCAAATCGACCTGTAGAAGACAAACGGTCACCCGCACGAAGGTCTGCTCTAAGGCTCAGTCATGATGGCGAAGAGTACAGCCTCCAGGCCATGGCAAGCTACTATCAGCGCCCTGAAAACCCACCGGAAGATACGAGAGCTCAATCTCTTGCGGGAATGGATTTCGCTGTTCTGCCTCGGCAGTTATGGAAGTCTCCTCTTTTTTTCAGTCTTGAATCGGATTATGACTATATCTGGCGAGAGGAAGGCCAAAGGGGCAACCGACTGTCCTTATCGCCGAAAGTGAGCTATCCTTTATGGCTGTTCGGGAGTTACCTGGAATTTGAACCTTCATTCCGTTACATAATAAATCCCCAGTGGCTCCATAATCCGGATAAAGAAGGTGAATATGACTTTAACCACCAGACTATGAAGGCATATGAAATCGGCGGCAGGCTCTCCGCCAGTGCAGACCGCGTCTATGATTTTGGCTGGATGGGAGCCAGTAAGATAAGACACAAACTGTCTCCTGTTATTGGATATACCTACAGGGTTCACCAGAATGAAAAAGACGATACTCCCTGGTTCGAAGCAATTGACAGAAATGGCAGTCTAAACGAGATCTCTTTTTCCATTGAAAACTTTCTGGATGCACGTTCTGAAAACAAAAATGGCAGGGTCACATATCGTCAATGGGCCACATTCAAGCTGATTCAGGGCTACGATATTACCGAGGCAAGAAAGGAGGAGGGTGAAAAAGAGCCTTTCACTCCCCTAAAAGCCACATTTACTTTGAATCCGTTTGCTAATCTTGATTTTAGCGGCAGTGTATGGTGGGATCATTACGAAAACAGGGTTTCGACTACAAACCTGTCCCTCGACCTGATAGTCAACCGATCGGGAGGCAGGCATGATACTTATATTGTTGATTATATATATAGAACAGAAAGAGAGAAAACCCTTGATTTATTTGCTGATATAAACCTGGCTTACGGGTTATCTATCGGGACTTCCATTCAAAGGGATATGGAACTCGGCCGGAGTATTTCCAACAGCTACTGGATCGGTTACAAAAGCCAGTGCTGGGGCATAAAACTCGGCATGACAAAGGAATATGATGATACAAGCATTTTGGTAGTAGTCAACCTCCTGGGTCTCGGACAATTTGGAGATCAACCCGAAGCCCCCAGCCATTGATCCTGTCCCGCTTAATTCCCTGTAACAAATATTTTTCCTCACCCCACTATTATTTAGAGCCTGGCCCGGACCCCGGTCCGGGGGCATCCAGAAATATTTTAAAACCACTAGACATAATGGCTGACAGTTAAAAAAATAGTGACCTGCCCTTATAGTCGTGGGTTATGATTGGAATAAAACCCAAAAACAGAGCCAAAAATAAGGAGGCAGGTCTATGGAACATAATATCACAATCGTTGGTCTTGATGTACACAAAAATTCAATTGAAATAGTAACAGCCGAAACATCCGGCTTTCATGAAGTCCGGCACTATGGCAAAATTGGCGGTGATATGACATCTCTGGACAAAGCGATCAGGAAGCTCATAAGTGTCAGAAGCAGTGGCACGGAATTGCGCTTTGTCTATGAAGCCGGTCCTTGTGGATATGAGATATATCGCCATCTGACCAAACAGGATTTTCAATGTGTGGTCGTCGCTCCCTCAATGGTTCCGCGGAAAAGCGGAAACCGGATTAAAAACGATCGTCGGGATGCTGAGAGCCTGGCCCGATTGGAGCGAGCCGGCGAACTAACCGATATCCATGTTCCACTGGAGGAGGATGAAGCCATGCGTGATTTAACCCGTGCCAGGGAAGATGCAGTCAAAGCCCAAAGGATCGCTCGTCAACAATTAGGTGCTTTTCTGCTACGGCATGGGATGCGATACTCCGGTAGAAACTCCTGGACACCTACTCATATGCGCTGGCTGTCGGATATCAGCATGCCTCATCCGGCGCAGCAGATTACGCTTCAGGAATACATTAATGCGGTAGCCGAGAGTACTGAGCGATTAACCCGCCTCACTGATCAAATACAAAAGCTTCTTCCCGAGTGGCGTATGGAACCTGTAGTGAAAGCCCTTCAGGCTCTCAGGGGAGTGGCTCCAGTCGTGGCGGCAACCACCGTGGCTGAAATTGGCGACATGAAACGTTTTGAAAGACCAAAGCAGCTTATGATCTATCTCGGGCTTATCCCCTCAGAGCACTCCAGTGGGGAAAGTATCAGGAGGGGCAGCATCACCAAAACCGGCAACGGCCACGTCAGGCGTGTCATTATCGAGGCAGCACAGTCATACGGTTTCCCTGCCCGTATAAGCAGGCACATACTCAAAAGACAGGAGGGACTGCCACAAACTATCCTGGAAATTTCCTGGAAGGCGCAAGTCAGGTTGTGCGGTCGATTTCGTAGACTTATTGCCAGAGGGAAACAAAGAAATAAAGTGGTAATTGCTATTGCACGCGAGCTTGTCGGTTTCATGTGGGCAATTGCCAGGGAAGTTCAAATACCTTGCGTATAAAACATATATCAAAGAACAGACAAAACTCTTATTAAGGAGCGCGATAAATAACAGCACATAAAATATCCAGGGCATAACCAGGGACGCGACCACGTTGGGAGAATCCTCGAGGAATCCAATAGAATAATGCATAAGCTGAACTTCAGTTACTAGACAGAGGCAGCTCCACGATGAAGTCAAGTCATAGCGGTCAAACCCGCGAATATCAGAATGATCAAACGTCGAAAATAGGTCCCGTCTCTGATTATGCCCTGGCTTAATAACTAAAACCCATAACCTTAAAAAAAAGGATAGGAAACCTATTTATTTGTTGACAACTGTCAGCCATATCGGATTCCGGCTTTCGAGGTTGTGTCGTAATTCCCAAAAATACCATCAAGGCCGTCATGCCGGCCAGCCAAAGGCTGATAAACTCCAGCCGGCATCCAGAACATATTGAATCCCGCCAAGGCGGGACTGGATTCCGTGTCGCGCTCCGCTTGCACGGAATGACGAATATGGAATTACGACACAGTCTCTTCGCAGAAATGACAGGAAAGGGGTCTTGACTATAGCTTCCGCTTGAATGATAGCATTGCCCATGGGTTACAAATTTTTCTATGGAAAGTCCTCTTAGGACAACTTTGACTTTTCTTCGCCTGAAGGCGAGGGGTTTCAACCATCCTCGAAAGAGACACTAATTCCAGACGGGTTTGAAAATGCAACAAGTATAAAAAAGGCAAATATTTTAACCTGAGGACATTTAGTATTTCGAGGATTAAAATTTGACAAATCCCGCTTATCGGGGTCGCCGAGATTGGGCAAAAGGGGGTATTTTCTAAAGGTCTACAGGCGTACATAAAGTAAGTCGCGTTGACAACGAGATGAGAGCCAACTCAGAAATTGGTCTTTTTACAAACCCGTCAGATTCTATTTGTGTTTTTCCTCTCCAATACTGTCCAGAAGATATACCACAACAAGCCCAACCACTGCCAATACAATCGCGTAGGAAACTTCCATATTCCATTCCGCTGGTATGATATTTGACTGAACAAGGGGGATGATCTTTCCGTGTATGTCCGTGATGCTCTCAATCGTCTTTTTAAAGGGCCAGACCTTTCTCAAAGAGCCAAGCATAAGGCCAGTCAGTATGGCGACCATAAAGTCATGGTGTTTTTTGAGCAGCCATCCAAGTATTCGGGAAAAGACAATTATTCCCATGCATGCCCCGGCAGCAAAGATGCCAATAACAAAAATATCCTTATTATTTACCGCATCAAGGACATATTTGTATTTTCCGAGTAGTACTAATATAAAAGATCCGGATATTCCGGGAAGAATCATGGCACAAATAGCGACCGCCCCGCACAGGAAGAGAAACCATGTTTTATCCGGAGTGGAGACAGGCACAAGTCCGACAATCACATATGTCCCCATTATGCCTGCAAACAGGCAAATCCATGTTCCAGATCTCCATTTTTCAATGCGGCGGCTGATACTGATTGCAGAAGCGAGGATCAGCCCCACGAAAAAAGACCATACAAGAACCGGCCTGTTATCCAGGAGCCAGCTCAGAACCCTTGCAAGGCTGAATATGGCGGTCAGGATTCCCAGGCCAAGTGCCAGAAGAAACTCCCAGGAAATATGCTCCAATAATTGGCGCATCTTCAATCCCATGAGCAGACGGAGACCTTTCAGGTCAAACGACCTGATGGAGCTTATCAATTCATCGTATATGCCAAGAATAAAGGCCATTGTCCCGCCTGAAACGCCTGGGACTACGTCTGCTGCCCCCATGCAGAAACCCTTTACCCACAGGATGAAATATCCGAAAAGAGATCTGTTTTTTAATTTTCCGGTAGTATCATTTTGCATGCTTAACCAAATAATAATCTCATGAATAGCATATTATTGTCATTTCGAGTAGCATAGCGACTAAAAATCTTTTATAAGCTCAAGCTCTCTCTGCGTTCGAAATGACGGGGGTGGACGTTCATTTTTTTCTTTTCACTATTCATGTCATAGTAATACCCGCTCAGGCAATTATATACAAAAGCAACCCGTTTCGGTACAGCGAAAAATAAAGGGCATTAAATCCCAGGGCAAACCCTGGACCGGATTAAACAGTAATGACAACGCCGCAAGCGGGCGGGATGCTAAAAAACATAATAAAAAAAAGGGCATCCCAAATATAATGGAATGCCCTTTTGCGTTTACGAGACTATTAATTAGACAACAGTAACATTTACAGCAGCAGGACCTTTTTGTCCTTGCTCTATGTTAAAGGTTACCCTGTCACCCTCGAAAAGGGTCTTAAAACCGGTTGCATTGATTCCAGAATGATGAACAAATACGTCTGTTCCATCTTCATTCTCAATAAAACCGTAGCCTTTCTTTTCGTTAAACCACTTTACGGTTCCATTAGCCATAGTGACGCCCTCCTTTCTAAATGTACTCTTGGTCCACAACTTCAGGTCGCCACTCACGATTAATGGTATTACCTTCGGATATAAACCGGCCCAGAAAATTTGCTGAACCTTTAAAGAATTAGCGTGATACTAAATAGCATTTATACCAATGTCAAGATATTATTTCAATATTATTTAAATAAAAATGATTTATTTCTTTTATCTCTTTGGCAAAAGAGCAAATCTCAGCCTGTCACGGACAAAATATATCCTGAACTGTCATTGAGAATCAGAAGGAATAATATGGCTGAATTTGCCATAATTCCATCCATCTCCCCTCTCTATTGTTTTTATCCTCTCAGGTTCTGAATACAGGCTTATAATGCCTCCGCCGACAAAAAAGGTGCGTCCGGTAATATGTTTTGCCTCCTCGCTTGCAAGATAGAGGACAAACGCCGCAACATCTTCCGGTCTTGAATTCTCCATTTCCTCAATATCACGGGTCTTGCCCTGTCTCACCCACGCTTGTTTACGCTCTTCATCAAAATGACGGGTAAGGGCCAGAGGCCGGATGGCATTGCATGTTACGCCATATCTGGACATATCCCTGGCAACAGCCCTTGTGAAACCTATAACCCCTTCCTTTGCAGCCGCATAATTGGCACATCCCGCAGTCCTTCCAAGGCCTGCACCGGATGACATATTGATTATTCTCCCCCAGTTATTCTTGCGCATTATCCGGGTTGCCGCCCGGGTGCAGTAAAACTGACCGTAAAGATTAACCTTGAGCACCAGATCCCACTCATTCTCCGTGAGATTGAATATCATCCTGTCCATGACAATCCCTGCATTGTTTACAAGGATGTCAATACGGCCGAATGTCTCAATGGCAGTATCTATGATGCGGGTTCCTCCCTCCTCGGTTGCAACAGTATCTCCATTTGAAACTGCCTCTCCCCCTGCCCTTCTGATTTCCTCCGCAACCTCTTCCGCATATACGGAAGATGCTCCGCTGCCGTCAGGGCCTGACCCATAGTCGTTCACAACAATCTTTGCACCCTTTAATGCCATCTGCATGGCAATAGCACGGCCAATACCACGGCCTGCCCCGGTTATAACTGCTACCTTGTTTTTAAATTCATTATCCATATAAAAAAATCCTCATCACCTTATTTTTTCTGGACCTATACCCTTGGTTTTTTAATATTACCGCCCGCCGGCGCTAATTCAAGGCCTGATTCTGGGTGCTTCCAGCAACCCGTTTATTGACCGCAAGATAACCGAGGAATTGATTGATCTCCGCCCCGCCCCCTTATATCCTGTCTTTCTCGCCCGCCAACAGCACATCCAGCGGGCTTTTCGGCGCATTGGTCATAGAGCGCATTACATGGGTATAAATCATAGTTGTTTCCACGTTCTTGTGGCCTAAAAGTTCCTGAACCTCCCTGATATTGACCCCGTTCATCAGTAAATGCGTTGCAAAACTGTGACGAAGGGTATGCAC
This sequence comes from Deltaproteobacteria bacterium, assembly GCA_036733345.1. Lineage (GTDB taxonomy): Bacteria > Desulfobacterota > DSM-4660 > Desulfatiglandales > Desulfatiglandaceae > JAFGMQ01. Next base: position 40,095 of record DAINAR010000020.1, read on the forward strand.
TGATGCAAATTTGGGAATACCTGCCTTTTTGATTGCTTTTTTAATGACATTCTGAATGGCCGTATTGCTGATATGATGGCGGCGCACTTTTCCGGAACGCGGATCAACCGAGAGATTATTGGCCGGAAAAACATACTGCCACGCCCACTCCTTACCCGCGTTGGGATATTTCCTGTCAAGTGCGTCGGGAAGTTGGGCATCTCCGTATCCGCGCGCAAGATCATTTTCGTGCAATTTTTTCACTTCGATTAAATGATTATTTAACTGATCTTTGACCGTTGCCGGCAGAATGGTCGTTCTATCCTTGTCGCCCTTTCCGCTACGCACGTTCAACGTATTTAAATCCATATCGACATCCTTCACCCGCATGCGGGCAAGCTCCATCAGTCTCAGACCCGAACCATAGAGTAAACCGGCAACAAGTAAATCCCTGCCGGTTAAGCAGGCCAACAATTGTTTCACCTCTTCTACTGAAAATACAACAGGTAACTTTTGCCCGCGTTTCGCGCGGACAGTTTCCGCCATATTGCCCATATTCTTACAAAGCACATAACGAAAAAGGAAAAGAATGGCATTGAAAGCCTGATTCTGCGTTGAAGCGGACACTTTTTCCTGAAGCGCCAGATAACCGAGAAAATTTTTGCAGTCAGCTGTGCAAAGTTCAGCAGAGGTTTGCTTCCTGCCGGTTTGTTTGGCATAATTCAGAAACCTTTTGATCCATTGCATATAAGTTTTTTCCGTACTGTAAGAGTAGTGTTTAAGCCGAATCAGCCGCTTTGCCTCTGCAAGCAATTCCGGAGCAAAGTCAAAGGATTTCCCTGCCAATAAATTTTCTGGTTTGAAGCCGCGATAATGAAAATAATATAAACGGATTGCGTCACCTGCCTGTCTGATTTGCCAGTCAGAGACATTGGAGTCTGATTTCATAGTCTCGATAAATTCGATGACGGCGTTTTCCTGATATTGATCGGGTGGTATTTGCTTTCTATTGGAAAAGATTAAAAATTTGCTGGCCCATAAAGCGTAAAAAAAGGCATTCTTTTCCTGCGCCAATTTCTTATCCAAAAGAAAGGCCTGAAATTCCGGAAGGACATCCTTTTTTCTGTTGTCGGACATATTTCCCATAATATACCAAGTTGGCTCAAGCGGAATATTACCACAAAATACCAAGAGGCAAAAGCTCATTGTGTTAGATATGTTAACAAAATTTTCTTTGAATTCGTTTCAATAAAGAGTAATATTGACTCCGAAAATCAAAATAAACAAGTTGTTATATTAATTGTTAGGTCGACGCTACGCGCGTGAATAGTGAACTCAAATTAATACAAAAAAGAATAATAACGGATACTACTTCCATGAATCAAACTCCGAATAACTCAATTTGCGTGACAATATACTGGTTAATCATGTATGTGTTGCAAAGGTTAAAAATGTAATTAACGACGTAATTTGAATCTGGATCAGAAATCATTATGTTCTGCGAAATATAATATACCTAGGGCGATATCATTTACTGAGTTTGAAATCTGGATAGACCTAACAACTGCTTCAACCTGAGAATGCTATTGTCACGAAACTTGCAGTCGCTTCGCTCGGCAAGTTTCGCGCCAATGACGCATTCCAGGTTAAGCAAATGTTAGCCCATGATAGATTTGAGGTTCACATTTGAGTAGAATATACATTCCGACATCAAACGCGGAGCAGTGGTCACAATTTCTTGCTGATCCTAAACACTGGCGTCAGGGCTATTCAGCTCGTACACTTGCCTTTTCATGGCAAGAAGCTGATGGCTTTCCTTCAGAAGTCCAAGCAATTCTTTCATCGCAATTCCCCGCTATAGAACTGTTACTTGCCATACCAGAGCATAAAGTTCCTCTGCCAGGTGGTTTACGCCCGTCGCAAAATGACATTTGGATTCTTGCTCGCTCTCAAGGCCAACTCGTTTCTATTGCAGTAGAAGGCAAAGTCTCAGAGCCGTTTGGCCCTACCGTTCAAGAATGGCAAATAGGGTCCAGTTCAGGCAAATCGGATCGTCTTTCATTCCTGCTAAGGGTGCTAGATATTTCATCTGTTCCAGAATCAACGCGCTATCAACTTCTTCATCGTACGGCATCCGCAATTATTGAGGCACAACGTTTCAACGCAACATCTGCAGTTATGCTTGTTCATTCCTTCAGCCAGTCAAATGAATGGTTCCAAGACTTCGTATCTTTTGTTTCGCTCATGGATGGTATCGCGATAGAAAATGGCATCATATCGGTGGGTAATCGTTCTGGTATTGCTCTTTATCTTGCATGGGTTCATGGAAATGAAGACTATCTGAATAAGTAAATACGAAGGGCTAACCCTTCGCTCCACCGGATTGCGCGCCCGTGGCGCACTCCCGGTGAGCTTGTCGTTGTGCTCAAACAATTTTCAATTGCTTTATTGCTAATTATAGGCTAAAATAGGCTCCTAATTTAGTGCTTTATATAGATCTTAAAATAGGAGAATAAAATGAAGGCAATATTAGCAGACTTATCAGCTAGCATTTCTGAGTTAAAAAAGAATCCTAGTTATTTATTGCAGCAGGCAGAAGGAAGGCCAATCACAATATTAAATCATAATAAACCTACTGCTTATCTCATTCCAGCAGAAACCTATGAAGCCATGAACGAATTGATTGAAGACTATGAATTGGGAGAGATAATCAAACAAAGGAGCAAGGAAAGATCCAAAGCTATTGAGGTCTCAATCAATGACTTATAAACTCAAATTCCTGCCCTCTGCGCTAAAGGAATGGAAGAAACTCGATAGTTCAATCAGACAACAGCTTAAAAAGAAACTTTCTGAAAGGTTACAAAAACCATACGTTCAGTCAGCCCGGATTTTTGGTTACGCCAACCATTACAAAATAAAGTTAAGAGCTACAGGGTACAGGTTGGTGTATGAAGTTATTGATAACGAACTGGTGGTTCTGGTCATCGCTATCGGAAAACGAGAAAAAGGAGTTGTTTATAGTACCTTAGAAAAACGTAAAAAATAGCACAACCTATCATTCAACAAGACGTGCTTACTATCTTGCCGAATCGACATTTCGTGGTTTGCGACATTAGTACTTTTTATAATCTTTCAAGGTGTGCGCCGCACGCGTGTTAATTTTTCGTTGGCCTTCAGATTCATCTTGATATAATATGTACATTGATGTACATGTATGCACAGAAACTGAAGAGGTGAAATATGAAAACAGTATCATTCACGGAATTTCGTAAACATGCTTCCAATCTCTTTTCGGATGTTGAAAACGGAGAAATGCTTATTGTTATAAGGCATGGGAAGCCTATTGCAGAAATCAAACCAGTTACAGAGGAATCAAAAAAACCATCTTGGAAAAAACCCGGATTACGCCTTGCGATAAAAGGGGCACAATTATGTTCTGCAATTTTAGAGGAAAGGGAACATGAAAGTATTTCTTGATTCTTCAGCGTTTGCAAAAAGATATATAGAAGAGGCGGGAAGCCAGTTAATAGATGAAATTTGCCAGCAAGCAAGCGAGCTTTGCTTGAGTGTAATTTGCATTCCCGAACTAATATCAGCACTGAATCGACGTGTTCGAGAAAAAATTCTTTCACAAAAGAATTATACTACGATTAAAAAAGCTCTCTCTGAAGATGTGCAGGATATTACAGTCATAAATCTAACTCCAGAAGTAATTACTCAAGCAACAAGATTGCTTGAGAATAATACCCTTCGTGCAATGGATGCTCTACATATAGCATGTGCTCTTGAATGTAAAACCGAACTGTTTGTCTCTTTCGATAAACAACAAATTGTTGCGGCTCAAAACGCTGGTCTTATAACAAGAGTTATCTAAACAGGCCAACCATCGGCTGCACCGGATTGCTTGGGCCTGCACTTCCGGGATGACTTGTCAGCCAAACTTGGCCCAAGCAACCCGTGAGCCGGGTCGTTCGGTAGAATATGGAGGCAGATGAATTGGACGTTTTCTGGCAAAGTTTATTCGGATTACTTGAAAAACTTGGACTATTAGTTGTCCCCCTGATCGCTGCCTATATAGGGTGGAGGCTCAGTCAGAAGACTTATGTCAGGCAACTTCTGGTAGACTCCCTTAAAAACAAATTTGACGCACTTCGCGAAATAAAGTCTGTAATAGGAAACATCCCGCCGGACCTAACCAAAGATGGCCTTATTGATCGATTAAGCAATGATGATGATTTTCAAAAATCTTTGACGGACAGAATGGTAAGGCTTTTTGGCTTACGAAATGAGCTTATTCCTTTTATTACACCCGAGTTTGTTGAATTGATAGATTCACAGCTTGAACCGCTATATAGAATTGAAAATGGTCTTTATAGCTTTAGACCCGATAAACTCCAGGAATTTGCAATATTCGCAGATGAAGCCAAACTATTGGTAGCTTCTATAGAAACCGAATTGACCGAGGAGTTCAAAAAGCAATTGAAATGAATTTACCGAACAAAGCTTTTCCAGCGGAACGCAAAAAGCCGCGCGGCTGATTAGCACCGTTGGGATGGCGAGGAGCAACATAGGAAAGAGTATCCGCTTCCCGGTAACACACCTGTCGTGAAGGACGAAGAACGATGAAAATTAAAGAGCGGGAATGCTGGTAATGGCAAGGAGCGAGGAGAAATATCGGAAGGGATTTGGAGGCGACTAAGGAAAAGGGGGTGTCCCCATGGGAATCGATGGAAGTGATCTTGGGAGATTCAGTCGCCGGGATTTCCTGGCTATGTCTGTCAGTCTTATTGCCGCTATGTCGCTCGGGGGTGTGTCAGGCACTGGGGCCGGCCACGCCGCCGAGAACAAATTTCCTGAAGGCAGATGCGGAGGCGAAATGAAAAAGAGAGTATTAGTCACCTACGCCAGCAAATACGGCTCCACCGGAGGGGTCGCAGATGCCATCGGAAAGGAACTCTGCAGTAAAGACGTGGGTGCAGACGTGGTCTTGCTGAAGAATGTCGGCAACATCAGTTCGTATCAGGGTGTGGTCATAGGCAGCGCGATCTATATGGGCAAGTGGATGTCCGAGGCGGCAGATTTTGTCAAGAAGAACCGGGACATGCTGCGCCAGGTACCCGTCGCCTATTTCCTTGTCTGTATGACCCTGTCTCAGCCAACGGAGGAGAACCGGGCCAAGGCGTTGTCCTACATGGACCTCATCATTGGGGCCGTTCCGGAAGTAACGCCTGTCGGAATCGGAACGTTTGCTGGAGCTCTGGATTACGGCAATCTCTCCTGGCTCAACAAGAAGATTCTGAAGTCTAAAGGAATGCCCGAAGGAGACTTCCGAGACTGGAATGTCATTCGCGCTTGGGCGCGCAAACCCATATACACGAAGTTCGTTGGATAGCAAAGGGGAGGAACAGCAACGGTGCAAGGCCTTTCCGACTGGCGCGTGCCGGCGTGGATAGAGAATGTCAGGAGACGATCGAAGATGTGGGTCGGCGCCTGACAATTTCACGGACGCCAATGGACAACACCGTGGTCAAAACCCGAAAGAGCTTGGGCATAGAAACGGAATTGCAGATAGGCGGTTCATCATGGCTTTAGACTCTGTGTAGATTATCGAGATCTATATTGAGGAGGTCAACATGACAGCAAATAGGAAGAAAATGCAGGGCGTTAAGTTCTTACTCATTGTCTTTGCTAGCACAGTCTTTGCAGTTCTTTTGCATCAAGTACACCATGACCCACTGATGACTGTAAGGACCGAACCCCAGAGTATCATAATCACATCAGGGTATTTCCCCCCGGTGGCGTTTGCCAGCCTTTTCGTAGCGTTCTGCATTATGGGGTTAATGTTTCTAACGATTCAGAAGACTCTCCGTGGTAAGAAACTGCTCAAGAGCACATTGTTTGGAATCGCACTTGGAGGAATGTACCTGGTCGGGATGATCGAAGCTTATGTGGTGTATCCAGTTCCATTATTCGGTGAATTGTATACTGGATTAGTTGATGGCTGCGGGATATTGCTCATGAGCCTCCTGCTTGGGAAGTATATGGCGGACGACATGCCCGATGAAAAGAGGCCATCAGGTGCCACATTTCCTGCCATCCTGATCATCCCTGTGATCTATCTTCTTATGAGATATTTCTCCTATACAGTAATAAATATCGAATCGTCGTACTCCACGCTGCCAGCGGCAACCTTTTTGTGGACGGCGGGGATGGGCTGTTGGGTTGGGGTTATGTATATGCTTGTTGGCAGGAACATATGTCCCCGAAATCCCTTCAACCAGGCTTTGGTCTTCGGCGGGCTTATTTTTGGAATCAACTGGCTCATATATAATCTGTTTACCCTAATATTTCTTGGAGTTTCGGTATTGGACTTGCTGTATCGCTGCATATTCGATTCTCTTGCCGTTGTGATGGGGGTATACGTATTGTCTTTCCTTTCCCGAGAAAAGGCAATGCCACCAAGCGCAGACTGAATTTCTTGAGCTGGATAATGGCGGATGGTAATTGATGAAGTGAAATTATGTAGGGCAAAAAAACTATGGGACGCTCTCGAGATGTTGATATGTGATGAAAAAAACAGCCCAACAAAGTAATCCAGCGGACGGCTTACAGCCGCCGCTGATCAGCACGTTAGACAGAATAAATAGCAGGAATATTATCTCGATCGACCTTAAGTAAAGGGGGGGGAACCATGCAAAACAAAGTTATTCTCATAACTGGAGCATCCTCAGGATTTGGACAGGCTACGGCGCAACTACTCTCAGAAAAGGGTTTAATTGTTTATGGAACCAGTCGCGATCCGTCTCAAAAAGGAAAAGATTATGATTACACACTGCTGCCGCTCGACGTTCGGTCAGACGAATCAGTTAACAATTGCTTCGAGGAATTGATGCAGAATGAGAAAAGGATTGACGTATTGATCAATAATGCCGGCTACGAACTTGCCGGTTCAATTGAAGAAACCTCTTTGGTTGAGGCAAAAGATGTATTTGAGACGAACCTATATGGTACGATTCGAATGGTTAAAGCTGTACTACCAATTATGCGAAAGCAAGGTAGTGGGGCTATTGTCAATGTTAGTTCACTTGCCGGCATTGTTCCTGTCCCTTTTATGGGAATTTACTCTGCGAGCAAATTCGCGGTTGAGGGGTATACAGAAGCACTACGACACGAAGTTAAGCCTTTTGGAATTAGAGTCTCATTAATTGAAGCGGGATTTTCGAGAACCAATATTGCCACAAACCGACAATATGCTGCAGCCCCCATAAGTGATTATGATCTGTTTCGCCAACGTGCATTTGAATCCTATGAGATCTATGAGGAGAAAGGGTTGAAGCCATCGGAATTAGGAGAAGGTATCCTTAAAGTGATTTCAAGGAAGTCGCCACGTTTACGCAACAGAATAGGAAAAGAAGCAGTGTTTATTTCTCGAGGTCGCCGATTTGCTCCAGAGACTATATTCGAAAAAGTTGGCAGAAAGTATTTCAAACTCGATGGATAAGAACAATGATATTGTCTAACAGTCAGTGGAGAGGGACTGCCAGAACATAGGAATTTTAAATGTCACATTGGAATTACAGAGTAATTCGGAAATATCATAAGGAATCTGACTCGAGCACATATCAGATTCATGAAGTTTATTACGATGATGAAAACATTATCGAATGCTGGACTCAATCACCTGTTGAACCAATGGGCGAATCATTGGCGGAACTGCGTAATGATATACAATATTTTTTGCTGGCATTTCAAAAACCTGTGCTGAAAGAGATTATTAAGAACGGGAAAGAAGTTCTTGCTTTAGATGAAGAGGTTTCTGAGATTAATATTGGCCATTATCCCGAGCTATTAGACCGTTCATTGGTTGCTACTGACTATCTCTACCAGTTTATCGGAAACCATCCAGTTGTTCGTAAGAATAGAGAATTGTTTGAAATCTATTCAAGAGCTGAGGAGGCATTATCTCTGCTATACCAACGAGTCGGAGAGTTGATCGAATAAATGAACTTCAGCCAACCAGGCGCTTGAGAGGGGCCGGGCGCGTTTTAGCTGAGGCCTGGCCCGAAAGCCTGGACATTTGCGTACAAAATAATCTGCGAAAGTGGCACGGCCCGCCCGGTCCCTCAGCTTGGCCGTTGGGCAGCATAGAAAACGGCACTCATGACCTCATTACAACCAAGTAATCCTGAATCGATAAGTTCCAACAAGGGCTTTTACCGCAAATTGCCGAAAGGCATTTGGGCGCTTGGATTTGTCTCGATGTTTATGGACAGCTCATCCGAGCTTGTTCACAGCCTCTTGCCGATATTCATGGCTACAACGCTTGGTGCATCCATGGTCACCATTGGGATCGTTGAAGGCTTTGCCGAGGCAGCAGCTGCTATCACCAAGGTGTTTTCGGGAGTGATTAGCGATTACTTTCAGAAACGAAAGTTTCTGGCTGTGATTGGATACGGTCTTGCTGCCATAACCAAGCCAATATTTCCACTTGCCACATCAATTGGGTGGGTGTTCGGAGCACGCTTTGTCGACCGCATCGGTAAAGGCATTCGCGGTGCGCCACGTGACGCTCTCGTCGCCGAGATTGCACCAGAGCAGCTTCGGGGTGCGGCCTACGGTTTGCGCCAGGCGCTCGATTCAGCAGGAGCCTTTGTCGGTCCGCTGCTCGCGGTCGCATTCATGATTTGGTTCGCAAACGACATCAAAGCCGTGTTGTGGGTAGCGGTCCTGCCGGCGTTTATTGCAGTACTCCTGCTGATCGTTGGAGTACGCGAACCCGAATCGTTAGTCCATACCGCCGCTCATAGAAAACTCTTGCTCCTGAATGATGCCAAACGCTTGAGGCTGCGGTATTGGCTTGTAGTTGCGCTCGGAGCAGTATTTACTCTCGCCCGTTTTAGTGAGGCGTTTCTGATTCTGCGTGCCCAGGACGTCGGGCTGGCTATCGGCTACGTGCCCGTAATCATGATTGTAATGAATGTTGTCTATTCCATATTTGCGTATCCGGCAGGCACGGCGGCTGATCGAATTTCCGCGCGAACGCTTCTATTGATGGGACTTGGGATACTCGTCGTTGCTGATATCGTGTTGGCAATAGCTGCGTCGCCTGGGATCGCATTGCTTGGCTCGGCTTTCTGGGGCCTGCACATGGCACTGACCCAAGGGTTGCTCTCGAAACTTGTTGCCGATACTGCGCCTGCTGATCTGCGCGGTACTGCCTTCGGGATTTTTAATCTGGTTAGTGGAGGGGCGTTATTGCTGGCAAGTGTCATTGCAGGATCATTGTGGAACATGTTCGGCGCCTCGGCGACATTTATTGCAGGAGCATCGTTCGCGGCTTTCGCGGCAATTGGGTTGCTCCTTTACCGTCCTAATGCGCGGGTTACAGAGCACAGTAAAGAAATATGATCTAGGCTGCCAAACCGGCTAATGCAGCAGACACAAAAAGCTGTGCGGCTGCTTAGCGACGTTGGGCATAAAACTAATAACCAAAGGAGGATTAAATGAAACTACTAAAAACATTGTTACTAGTATCGGTTATATTTTTGCTTGCTTCGTCAGCATCGCTAGTCGCAGCATCTGAATTCGATTGGATGCCGAAATTTAATATTCAAGCACAAGCAGATCCATCTGGATTCCGTGCAAGGATCGCCACTCGTTTTAATATCGGGGATGCGCAGATCACAACCGTACTAAGTAATTTCCCCAAACCTGCGGATGCTTATGTCGCACTGCGATTGGGAGAAATGTCCGGGAAACCGATTGACTATGTGACTGAACAATACAAAGAAAATAAGGGCCGAGGGTGGGGTGCACTGGCCAAAAGTCTTGGTATTAAACCCGGTTCTCCAGAGTTCCATGCCCTCAAACGCGGTGACGATCTCTATGACCCAAAAGGTAAAAGCAAGAGCAAGGGCAAGGACAAAAAAAATAAGTAAAAGCAAAGAAACGGGTCAAGTCTTCGGTTGACTTTTGTTTTAAAGATATGTGGAGAGAGGGACAATCCTATAATCAAATATATACATAATAAAATAATTATTTTACTATTTAAGGATGTCCCAATGGTCCTTCACACATTTGTTTTCACAGCGATTGCAAAAAGCCGCCGCGCGTGAAGCAAGCGTTAGTGCTGAGAGGAGATGAATTCTTCAGCAGCAGCAGCGAGAAGTTCCGAGCGTTTCATTCCATGTTTCCCTCTGTACTCATCTACATCATTTAAGAGGGATGCAGGGAAAATAACATTAAAGCGTTTTTTAGGTTCGTTGACAATTTGCCTTTTTGGTTTCGGAATAGGTTTCCCATGTTTTTTGGCGGTTTCGATCCATAATTTCATAGCTACCTCTATTTCTTTAAGAGCTTCTTGCGGAGTTTCTCCAAATGCGGTACATCCTTTAAGCTCTTCAATTTCAGCTATGTAATCGCCATCACCTTCGGGATCTGGAAAAATTTTCAAAGTATATTCCATGGTTATTCTCCATCAATAATTTTAATTGCTTGTTTTACCTGATAAGTTTTGGCTGTACTATCGTTCTTTTTTTGAATATTGATAGGCGTCTCTATAATAGGGTGTATAAAAATATGATGACTCCCATTAACTCTATCAAGAGAGAATCCATTATTTTCCAGCCAGGTTACGAACTCCTGGAATTTAATATTATTTGGATTTCTTCTGATTTTTTGGTTTAATTTATCAGCTTTTGTCATCGTTAAAAGTTTTATAGTTTTCTGTTTTTTATTAATTTTAATGTGTAATTACACATATGTCAAAGAATTAATTTTAAGAAGGCACCAACAAGGCAATTCAGCGGAAAATTTGGTCTTCGCCCAATTTTCCGCTGATCGCAGTCGTTCTGTGAAAAGGAGAATACTATGGATTTAACAATAAAAAGAAGTTTCACTGACAAATGGAAAAAGTATTTTGCTGGAAGTGAACTTCCTATAGCATGTTTCTATTCGGATGATCTTGATGGTGCTGAATTCCCTGATGCTCCCAAACCGAATAAACACGGCCTTACCTGCCTTTTCAGCCAACTGGCCCCTGTCCGGATTGGCAAAGCCAGTGCTTTCAACCAGGATAATCTCGGCTGCTGGGGGGCAAAGGGTTTATTGGGCTTTATACCTGCCGGGGCTGACGAGCAAACAGTAAATTTTATGGTGAATATCGAAAGATATAAAAAAGGCCCTGATCATGTGCGAGCAATGTTTGAAAATAGCCCTCCTTTAAAGGCTGAGAAAAAATACCTGATCTTCAAACGCTGGGATTCATTATCTGAGAATGATGACCCTCAGGTCGTTTTCTTCTTCTGTACACCGGACACTCTTTCAGGGCTGCACGGCCTGGCAAACTACGATACGATGACACCTCATGGTGTAATAACTCCATTCTGTTCAGGTTGTGAAATGCTTATCGCTTTCCCGATGAAAGAATTGAAATCCGAAGATCCCAAAGCAGTCATCGGACTGCTCGACCCAAGTGCCAGGGTATGTGTAAAACCAAATCACCTGAGCTTTTCAATCCCATGGCCGAAACTTCTTTCTATGCATGCAAATATGGATGACTGCTTCCTAAACACGTATGTTTGGGAAAAACTTCATAATCGTCTTGATCAATTAGAAAAGTGAGCAATCAACATACAACAAACAAAGGATTAGTAACCGATGCTTGAGGAACGAAAGCTAAACCTGTTTTAATCCATTCAAGATCAGAAAGGGTTTTGCATTTTCGTTTGTAGTTGCATTTGTTGACCAGGCCTATTAATGGTTGGATCAACTTTCCGAATACTGTTTTTGTTATGGTGACAGACAAGAACCTATACCGAGGCATAATGAAATCAATGAAAAAATTGCTCGTTCAATTTTATGAAAAGCTAGAAAGAGGGTTTAATAATGAGATTTTCTGGAAAAATATACAAGGATGGTAAATTTTGGTTAGCTGAAATTCCAATTTTGGACTTAATGACCCAGGGCCATACAAAAGGAGAGGCGTATAAAATGGTGGTCGATATGTTGGAATCCTTAATTAATAACAAGAAGTTTAAAGCTGAAGTCTTTAAAAAATCCAAAGATACATTCGAAATTAGTTCATCTGAACCAAAATTTATGATTAGTTTGCTATTGCAGCGAAAACGTGAAATCAGCGGGCTATCACTCGCTCAAGTTGCTGATCGTTTGGGGTCTTCATCTCGCAACACTTATGCACGATATGAACAAGGCAAATCAGTCCCAACAGTTGAAAAACTCAATGATCTACTTCATGCTGTATCTCCACAATCTGATATTGTAATTGAAGAAAGTAGAATTTCCTGACAAGTCATTCAATGTGACAGGCTGCCATGATGCCGAATCAACCTTTTAAGGGTTTTGGCATTACTACCATTAATATGCTTGAAAAGCCGACAATGCCTGCACGTTAATTCGTCGTTGGCGTATGAATTCGAATCTTAAAACATTCTTTTAGATGCTTGCTTTATAATCCTTTTGGTGGTACGCTTAGTCGTACAAAAGGAGGTTGTTATGAATAAATTAACAAATATAATTCCAGTAAGTGATTTAAGGCAAGATGCAGCTAAGCTTTTGAAACAATTGAATAAAAATAAAGATCCATTTATTATTACTCAAAGAGGACGTGCTGCTGCTGTAATGATTGGCGTTGAAGCTTATGAGGAATCCGAACAGGAAAAAGAACTCCTTCGGCTTTTGGTCAAAGGGGATAAAGAAATTGAAAAGGGTGAAGGGTATGATTTGGATACTGTCCTAGGTGATGCTGATACCCTTTTAGACATGGAGTCATAATGAAAGTAAAATTCACCCCTTCTGCACGGAATCAATTTTTATCAGCCATTAAGTACATTCAAAAAGATAAACCATCAGCAGCAAAAAACTTTCGAAACAAAGCGGAAACAGTTTTACGAAGACTTGAAGAGTTTCCTGATTCTGGAAGAGTGATACCTGAATTTCCAGAACTACCATATCGTGAAGTAATTGTGACGCCATATCGGTTCTTCTATAAAAAAAGGGATGACATTGTCTGGATCGCCGCAGTATGGCATGGTGCACAACTTCCAAAGAAACCTAAATCCTGACGCCAATCAGGCAGAGGGGAGTGATTAACTCCCCCTCCCCACACCACCCCCGATAAAACGGGATCTTCGACCGACATGCGGGTCCCATCCAAAGGCTGACAAGCTTGGGACAGGGCCTCGCGGCAATGACCCCCGCAGTAGCGGAATCTAAGGACTTGCTCTTTGGCTAGTATTTTGGTTAACATGTTCAACACATTAACCGGATTCACATACAGGGGACTTTCACCCCATAAGTTCGCGCCCCCCGCATGCCGGGCGTATACAACAGGCTCAACGGAAGACTTGCCAAAAACGCTTTCGCGTTTTCAGCAAGCCGTTTAGCGAAGGCGTTCTGCACATAAAAAAAGTTGCTGCTAAAGGAGTATTTTTATGAACAAACGACTGCTGGAAATACTGATATGCCCGCGATGTCTTCCTGATGAAATTCAATTGGCGGAAAAAATTACTGATATAAAGGGTAATGATATTATTAATGGAGAGTTAAGGTGCCCGGGATGCGGAAAAATATATTTTATCGAAAATGGCATAGCTGATCTAGCCCCAAATCCCTCCGACACAGGCACTCAGACTGATACTAAATATGAGACTCCATCAGTGGTCTCTTCCTATATATGGAGCCACTTCTCAGATATCATGAAAGAGGAATCAGCCTCTGACGCATATCTTAAATGGGCCGGGTTGATCAGGCCTCATTCCGGAATGGCGTTGGATACAGGATGTGCTGTCGGACGCTTCACATTTGAGATAAGCCGTCTTTGTGATTTTGTCATAGGCATTGATAATTCACATGCCTTTATAAAAACAGCCAGAGAATTGATGATAAATCGCAAAATGAATGTGTCACTAAAGCAGGAGGGTTGTATTCATCGCAATGCACTGCTCAGTCTCCCTGAAACCTGGAATAAGGAAAAAACAGAATTCATCCTCGGCGATGCTCAGATGCTTCCATTCAAAAAGAATTCATTTGCATCCTTTTGCTCTCTGAATCTTGTGGATAAGCTCTCCAAACCTCTATCTCATTTGAAAGAGATGAACAGAATCACATGCCGGAAAGATGCCCAGTTTCTCCTGTCAGACCCGTTTTCCTGGTCAACGGACGTCGCGGAGATTGAAGACTGGCTGGGGGGTAAAATTGATGGACCTCTTGCAGGCAGAGGAATTGACAATATCGTTCATTTATTAACCGACCATTTATTCTGCAATTCATTACCATGGAAAATTGAATCCCTTGGGAATGTGTGGTGGAAAATCAGAACCCACGAAAACCACTTTGAGCAGATAAAAAGCTGCTTTATAAAGGCCAGTAGGTAACCGCACATTACCTCTCGATATTGCTGTCCCAATAAATGAAAAGATGAGGAGAACAAGAACATGAAAAAACATACCATATGCCGGCTCTGCTCATCATGCTGTCCTATTACTGCTGATGTCGAAAACGGGCGGCTGATATCGGCACATAGAATTTCAGCTTTACCTAAAGAGCAACAATTGATCTGTCCCAAGCTGAAGGCGGCAACGGATATTGTCTATTCCCCCCAGAGGCTGTCCCGGCCTTTATTGAAAGACAAAAATGGAAGATTCAGGGAAATTTCGTGGGATGAGGCCCTTGATAAGATAGCGGAACGATTTCTTTTCTTCAAAAACAATCACGGCGCTGAATCCGTCTGCTGGCTTCGAGGTATGGCAGCGGATTGGGGGGCACCATGGGATTATGTAAACCGGCTTATGAACGCCTTCGGTTCACCGAACACTATAGGAAACGGGTCTGTATGTCATGTTGGCCGTGAATTCGCACATACCGTAACATACGGAGCCATGACTATGCCGCTTATCTCAAGCGCCCGATGCGTTTTGATATGGGGCAAAAACGATATGAACACAAATCCGGCTGCTGCTGAAAACATCCTCCAGTCCAGAGAAAAAGGAGCTGTCCTTATCGTGGTTGACCCGGTTAAGACCTTCCTGGCTGAGAATGCGGATATCTGGTTGCAGATTAAGCCCGCTCATGATGGTCTTTTAGCCATGGCGATGATTCACGAGATTATCTCGAAAAAATACTATAATGCAGCCTTTGTCGAGAAATGGACAACTGGTTTTGATATGTTAAGACAGGCTGCTGAGTCATTTTCTGCGGAACAGATCGCCGGGGATATCGGGCTTGATCCTATAATGATTAAGGAAGCCGCACGACTATATGCTGCAAGCGCTCCGGCCTGTATCGTCGATGGTAACGGACTGGATATGCAGCTCGATACATTTGATGCCACCAGATGCGTTTGCATACTGAGGGCACTGACAGGGAATCTGGATATTAAGGGCGGAGACTTCATACCTCAGCCGGTCAGGGTACGTAACATTCAACTACAGGGTCAATTATCTGGGGAAATTCAACCGATAACCGGAGATTACCAGCTCTTCAATAAATTTCATGATAACTGGGGCAAACATGTTCAATCCTGTTTGATTGATGCGATCCTCGACGAAAAACCCTATCCCTTAAAAATGGTTGTCTCCCAGGCAGGCAATCCTGTAGTCACGATGATGGATTCAAACCGGGTTGAAAAGGCGTTTGAAAAACTGGATTTTCTTGTGGTAATTGACTTGTTCATGACTCGTACAGCCCGTATGGCCGACGTTATACTCCCGGCATCCAGTTGTTTTGAAAAGACTCAGCTGAATCGTGCATTCATCCGCAACAGTCCGGTGCGTATACAGAATGCTGTGATTGAACCCCTTATGGAAAGCCGGCCGGACTGGATGATCGTGTTCGAACTTGGACGTCGGATTGGATTGGATGCCGAGTTTCCATGGCAGACTGCTGAAGAGGCTATTAATTATCAGCTGGAACCTGCAGGCATCACGGTTGAAATGCTGAGAAAACACCCGGAAGGAATTAGAGCGGATGAAATCGTATTTGAGAAATATAAAAAGAATGGCTTCAATACACCTTCCGGTAAGGTTGAATTTTATTCCGGGCACCTATCATCCAATGGATTATCAGGAATTCCCTATCTTCATGGATACCTGCAACATCCTATCAGTTTTGATGACCGGAAAGACCAGTACCCTTTTGTGGGGATAAGTGGTGCGAGAGACAATCGATTCACCCATACACAGTTCCATCAGATTCCGTCTCTTGCCAAAAAAAATTCAGGCTGTGTCGTGGAGATACATAAATCTGACGCTGATGCTTATGGTATAGTCAATGGAGATACGATAAGCATAGAGACCCCCAGGAGTCGCATAAAAATGAGGGCAGAAGTAAACGAAAATGTCCCACCTGGAGCTATAAGGATCGCATGGGGTTGGGGTGATATTGATCCTGACTGCGGTCTTAACCGTCTGACCGATGATGAAAGGCGAAATCCTGTTATCGGTACCCCGTCAGGTCGTTCTTTCATGTGTCGAATCTCAAAGATCTCAGATAACTCTTAAATAGACAGATGAATTGATTTGAAAAAGGATTTAAAATATCTTGATTACTGAACAGCAAGGCAAACAAAGGGAAAGAGCCTGGGCCGAGGCGAGTCTTGTCCCGATGGTCATAGGCAGCTTTCTGAGACACCAATATTCCCGTTCGGTAACATTCTAAGAAAAAAGGCTTGCGTGGGGTAAAATATTA